>NZ_JBFSUR010000017.1:0-104193 GCF_041467535.1 Vibrio sp. 10N.247.311.47 | reverse complement strand
CCGTGTCAGCGAGGTGGCATTATAGAGATTTCGATCACACTGGCAAGCCCTTTTTGAAGTTTTTCTTACTTTTTTGATTGTTCGAGCGTTTTTTGTTCAAAACACCCCATTTTCACTAGTATTCCTCTTAATTAAGGGCTTAAGGTGCCTATATAAAGGAGGATTTATGAGTTCAATACGCAGTTATAAAGGAATATCCCCTCAGATTGGGCAAGGTGTCTATATAGATACAAGTTCAGTGCTGGTTGGTGATATCAAAATCGGTAACGACTCTAGCGTGTGGCCTTTGGTTGCAGCTCGAGGGGATGTGAACCACATTCATATTGGAGAGAGAACGAATATCCAAGATGGTAGTGTCTTGCACGTCACCCATAAGAATGCTGAAAACCCTGACGGTTATCCTCTCTTAATAGGTAATGATGTCACTATCGGGCATAAAGTAATGCTGCATGGCTGCACTATTGAGGATCGTGTACTTGTTGGTATGGGAGCGATCGTGTTGGATGGCGTGATTATCCAAAAAGAAGTGATGATTGGTGCTGGTAGCTTAGTGCCACCAAACAAGGTACTTGAAAGCGGTTATCTCTATGTAGGAAGCCCAGTAAAACAAGCTCGCCCATTAAATGATAAAGAGCGAGCCTTTTTACAGAAATCAGCAGACAACTATGTTCAGAATAAAAATGACTATCTAGACTCTGTACTTCCAGTCTAAAGCGCTTTGATCTGAATCCGATTAGAGGAGTCATACTCCTCTTCTTCTATTAACTCTTCCGCTAGCTCTTCAATATCGAAACGTAACTCTGAAAAGATAACTAAAGCTTGATCGCCTTCTTCTATATCTTTACCTGCCAATCGTGATAATTCCTCAATAGACATGACACATTCAATCAATGCGCCCGACTGTTGTGCTGGGAACGTGATTGTTCGGCTCTCTTCATCCCAATCTTGGATATCAGGAAATAGAATTGATTGATTCATTTTTTATAAACACCCCATTACATCTCTAGATTTTTACGTAATTCTCTTAAAATCTGTTTTGTTCCCGGACGAAGACCACGCCAAAGCATAAAGCTTTCTGCTGCCTGCCCCACTAGCATACCCAAACCATCATAAGCAGCATGAACACCATTATCTAATGCCCATTGATTGAATACCGTCGTTCCAGATCCATAAACCATGTCATAAACGGCGCTAGTAGAATTGAAAATCACCTCAGACACTTCAGGAAGCTGCCCGCTTAGACCAGATGAGGTAGAGTTAATAATGACATCAAAGCCTTCATTAACATCACTTAGCCCCATCCCCTTGATGTTGCCATGCGACGAAAACATCTCAGCCAGAAGTTCAGCCTTGGAGCTGGTTCGATTAGCGACCACCAGCTGTTGTGGCTTTTGGTCGAGAAGAGGTTGAATCACTCCTCTCGCAGCACCACCAGCGCCAAGAAGAAGAACACGTGCTCCTTTTAGCGTGACTTGATGTTGAAGCAGGTCTTGAACTAAGCCCTCACCATCGGTGTTATCACCAATGATCTCTCCATCATCTAACTTCTTAAGGGTATTTACGGCACCAGCTAGTTCAGCTCTCTCAGTTAGGCGATTGGCAAACTGATACGCATCTTCTTTAAAAGGTGCTGTGACGTTACATCCTCGACCACCTTCACTGAAAAATGTTTTGGCCGCAGTGATAAATTCACCATGCTCTGGCTGTAATGCTGTATAGGTAAGTTGTTGTCTGGTTTGGCGAGCAAATAATGTGTGAATGAATGGCGATTTGCTTTGCCCAATAGGGTTACCGAAAACGGCATAACGATCTACTTGCTGTGTCATATCCTTACCTAACAGAAATAAAAAAGGGTCATCTATATAGATGACCCTATCACTATCCCTATAAGGAAGGAAGAACTACCAAACTCGAGGCTTTAGGTAGTCGCTATAAAGCAGAGCTTCCGGTGAACCCGCTTGTGGTTCGTAGCGGTATTCCCAGCGAGCCAATGGCGGCATCGACATTAATATAGACTCTGTACGACCGCCGCTTTGTAAACCAAATAGAGTGCCACGGTCATAGACTAAGTTAAATTCAACATAGCGACCACGACGATAAAGTTGGAAATCACGCTCGCGCTCACCATAAGGCGTCTGTTTGCGTCGTTCTACAATTGGTAAGTATGCGGCTGCAAAACCTTCACCGACCGCCTGCATATAAGCAAAGCTCTTTTCAAAGCCCCACTCGTTAAGATCATCAAAGAACAACCCACCAACACCACGTGTTTCGTCTCGGTGAGGAAGATAGAAGTACTTATCACACCACTCTTTGTGCTCTTGATAAACATAATCTCCAAATGGCGCACAAAGATCTTTGGCTGTTTGGTGCCAAGATTGGCAATCTTCATCGACAGGATAAAATGGCGTTAAGTCAAAACCACCACCAAACCACCAAATCGGGTCTTCCCCTTCTTTTTCCGCAATGAAGAATCGAACGTTCGCGTGTGAGGTTGGGATATATGGGTTTTTAGGGTGGATAACTAATGAAACCCCCATCGCCTCAAACTTACGTCCGGCTAATTCAGGTCGATGAGCTGTAGCTGAGGCAGGCATAGCCTTACCCGCTACGTGAGAGAAGTTAACCCCACCTTGCTCAAATACCGCACCGTTGGTCATCACACGAGTTCGACCACCGCCACCAAGGCGCTCGCCAGGCTCACGCTGCCATGCATCTTCTTCAAACAGTGCAGTACCATCAGCTTGCTCAAGCTGCTGGCAAATCGAATCTTGTAGACTCAGTAAAAACTGTTTTACTGCTTCTTTATCAATTGCTGACATCTTACTTCCTTTGCAGGGTTTAGCCCTGTCTTAATATTTTCGACGTTTTTGCATCTCTAATTTCGCTTGGCTTCTCACGACCACCCGTTTGACCTTCTAAAATAGCCACCAAATGTTGGCCAAGTTGCTGCTTAACTTCTTCAGTCGTCATACAAGGCGGCTCGCCGGTCAGGTTAGCACTGGTAGAGGTTAACGGCTTACCAAACTCATTACACATTCTTTGAACCAAAGGGTGATCAGTCACTCGTACCGCGATGGAATCAAATTGACCACTTACCCAGTCAGTAACTTTGCTGCTGGTTGGCATAATCCAAGTGACCGGACCTGGCCATGTCGCTTTCACTGTTACCAACTGTTCTTCCGTCAACTGGCTTTCATCAATGTAAGGTAACAGTTGCTCGTAACTTGCAGCAATTAAGATCAACCCTTTCTCGATCGGTCGTTGTTTTAAGTCGAGTAATTTCTTGATGGCTTGTGGATTATCGGGATCACAACCGACCCCAAAAACGCCTTCAGTCGGGTAAGCAATGACTTCACCTTGTTGTAATGCCTGCAAAGTATGTTGAAAGTTATCCACGGGTTGCCTCATTAATTCAGTTATCTAACTCACTAAGTGTACAAATTATCATTCACTGTGACTAAAGCTATTTGTTTATAAAATGTATCAATTAACAACTCAGACTGACGCAAACGTTTTCCTTAAGCAATTTTACCCGTATAATGCGCGCAAAATATCTAATCACTAATTAAATCGTACCTGAAGGAGTTTGAGATGACTGTCGGTATTATCATGGGTTCTAAATCTGATTGGCCAACAATGAAGCTAGCTGCAGAAATGTTGGATCAGTTTGGCGTGGCGTACGAAACAAAAGTGGTTTCTGCTCACCGCACACCTCAGTTGCTTGCAGACTACGCAACCAGTGCGAAAGAGCGCGGTATTAAAGTAATTATTGCTGGTGCTGGCGGTGCAGCGCACCTTCCGGGCATGGCTGCTGCTTTCACAAGCGTACCAGTTCTGGGTGTTCCAGTTCAGTCTAAAGCACTGAAAGGCATGGACTCTCTGCTTTCTATCGTGCAGATGCCAAAAGGTATCGCGGTAGGTACTTTGGCTATCGGTGAAGCTGGCGCTGCCAATGCAGGCATCCTAGCGGCTCAAATCATTGGTACACACAATGAAGAAGTAATGGCAAAAGTAGAAGCATTCCGTTCTGAGCAAACAGAAACGGTTTTGGCTAATCCAAACCCTGCAGAGGACTAATTTCCATGCATGTTCTTGTGTTAGGCGCGGGCCAACTTGCTCGCATGATGTCCCTAGCTGGGGCACCGCTGAATATTGAAATTTCTGCTTTTGATGTTGGCAGCAAAAATATTGTTCACCCATTAACGCAAGCGATTCTAGGTAACGGCTTAGAAAATGCGATTGAGCGTGCGGACGTCATTACTGCTGAATTCGAACATATTCCTCACGATGTACTTGAGGTGTGTGAGCGCAGCGGTAAGTTCTTACCGACAACAGAAGCAATCAAAGCTGGCGGTGACCGTCGTCTTGAAAAAGCCCTGTTAGACGAAGCGAACGTGAAGAATGCTAAGTACTACGTGGTTAACTCTCGCGAAGACTTTGACGCTGCAATTGCTCACGTTGGCTTACCAATGGTGTTGAAGAGCACACTTGGCGGCTACGACGGCAAGGGCCAATGGCGCTTAAAGACATTAGACAATGTTGACGCGACTTGGGCAGAAATGGCTGAGTGCATTACCGCGACCGACAACCAAGCGATTGTGGCTGAAGAGTTTGTTCCGTTTGACCGCGAAGTATCACTGGTTGGTGCTCGTGATACCAATGGCGAGGTTCAAGTGTATCCACTGGCTGAGAATGTTCACACCGATGGCGTGTTGAGCTTATCAACAGCCATTGATGACATTGAACTGCAAGAACAAGCGAAAACCATGTTCACCGCAGTTGCAGAGCGTTTAGATTACGTTGGCGTACTCGCGCTAGAGTTCTTTGATGTTCAAGGTTCACTGCTGGTGAATGAGATTGCACCACGTGTTCATAACTCTGGCCACTGGACACAACAAGGCGCTGAAACTTGTCAGTTTGAGAACCATCTACGTGCCGTATGTGGCATGCCATTAGGCAGCACTAAGCTGATTCGTCCAACCGCAATGATCAACATCCTTGGTGAAGATACCCTACCTGAAGCAATTCTTGCTCAAGGTGGTTGTCATGTTCATTGGTATGGTAAAGAGAAGCGTGCAGGTCGTAAGATGGGCCACATTAACGTGAGCGCTGATTACAACGCAGAATTACAAAGAGCGTTGTGCTCATTGGCTGAGATTCTTGATAAACAAGCCTACCCTGCTGTGCATGAGTTTGCTGAGCAGATGAAGTAAGCCTACATTGGCTTATTGATATAAAAAGTTTATTGGACACAAAAACGGCGCTCAGTGAGCGCCGTTTTTTTGTGTCTATAATATCGAGTTATTGAGATTGAATGTGGTGACACTTGCGATCTGCGCATTGCTTCTTGGTACCACTGGCCGTTTTCTTCTCCAGTAACAGTGGGAACTGGCACTCTTCACAACGACCTATAACTGGTGGCTGATTAACGGCAAACTTACACTTAGGGTAGTTATCACACGCATAGAAGGTTTTGCCATAGCGAGATTTACGCTCAACCAAATGGCCTCTGCCACACTCAGGGCAGGCAACAAGTGGCTGTTCTTCAGGTTGTTCTTTCGGTTGATCCAAAGATTCGATGTGATTACACTCTGGATAACTGCTACAGCCAATGAACATCCCAAAGCGACCTTGCCTTAATACCAATTCGTTTTGGCATTTAGGACACGGAACGCCCAGCTCTTTCACCACATGACCATCATTTTGATGAAGAGGCTTGATGTAATCACAGCTCGGATACTGCTTACAGCCTAAAAATGGGCCGTGCTTACCATGGCGAAGCTGAAGCTCCCCACCACACTGTGGACATGGTTCATGCTCTAACGCATGTTCATGTGCTGAAAAAAGCTGATTATCAATCTTACTACTCATGATAAGCCTGTATTAATGCAAGATACCTTGCTCTTTGGTGTACAACAGCTCTTCCATTTGCGTGTAAGCACTTTCATTACCCGGTACATTGAACAGTACCATTAAGATAATCCACTTCAGATCATCCAACTCAAATTCATTGGTCTCTAACCCCATGACACGATCAATCACCATTTCACGAATCTCTGTCGTGAGGACGTTGATCTGCTCAAGGAACAACAAGAAACCACGACACTCCATATTAATACGTGATATCTCTTTACTTGTGTAAACACGCATCGAGGTATTAGAGCACATAGTAATCGCCGCTTGGTTATCGGTATCTTGCAGTGCAGCAAGGTCTTCTAACCAATGGAGAGCCTTATAAATATCATCTTGGTGAAACCCCGCTCGAAGAAGTTCATCTTCAAGTTCGTCTTGATCCACCTGCAATTCAGAATCGCTATGGATGTAGGTTTCAAACAAGTACATCAGTATGTCCATCATCATAGCTTAGCCTCTCCCCTTTCGAATATAGCCACCGGAAACTGCAACAACATGCCCTGAGAGCTCAAGCTCTAAAAGCTGCATCATGACTTCATGCACAGGTATATGGGTTCTCTGTGCCAAAATATCAACGGGTGTCGCCTCTAATCCTACGTTAGCTAACAGCTGTGGAAATGGCAATTGTTCATTTTCACCCTCATTCGGCGTAGGTTCGAATAAGCTCGGCTGCTGATCTATAGACCAGTTTAACAGACTCTTTATTTCAATCAGAACATCTTGAGCATTTTGCACTAAACATGCTCCAGCTTTGATGAGACTGTTACCTCCGCGACTGGTTGGGCTATGAATAGAACCGGGCAGCGCAAACACTTCTCGACCTTGCTCCATGGCATAGCGAGCGGTAATTAAAGAGCCACTCTTCTCAGCCGCTTCCACCACCAAGGTTCCTAACGACAAGCCACTTATAATACGGTTACGACGGGGGAAATGTTCAGGTCTTGGTTTAGCACTCGGTCGAAACTCTGAAATCAGCGCTCCACTTTCACATATCCTAGCCGCGAGGTTTCTGTGTCTTGCAGGATAAATAGAATCCAAGCCTGAGCCCAATACAGCAAAGGTTTCGCCTCCTTTATCTAGTGCGCCATCATGGGCATAACCATCAATACCAAGCGCTAAGCCGCTAGTGACAATCAAACCATTTTGTACAAACTCTTTAGCGAATGATTTCGCCGTCTGTAGACCTTCGATACTGGCATTACGGCTGCCAACCATCGCGATTTGAGGTTCAATCAGCTTTTCAACGTTACCTCTAACGAAAAGAACACTGGGCGCAGAGGCAATCTCATTAAGCAGTTTGGGATAATGTGGGCAATTAGGGGTAATGATGTGATGGTTAGGCTGTTTTGCTTGCCATGATAAGCAAGCCTCCACTTCTCTTGGGGCTTGCTCTCTTAGATAAGAAATTTGTTTGCCTGATAAACCCATCACTTGCAGCTGCTGGCTTGAGTAGCCAACAATGTTCGAAGGGGAATCGATACTCAGCAGGCGAGAAAGGCGTTTGCCACCCAATTGAGGAACAAAACTTAGAGTTAGCCAAGCACTCAGTTGTTGCTCATTCACTCGGAGCCCTTAACCTCTTCTGTCAAAGCAAGATCCAAAGGCGATACTGCCAGAATGCCCTTGCTAACAGGCTTAGAGCTCTGAGTGATCAACGCGAGGCTAAAATACTCATAAGGACGAATGACCATCAAGCTACCCAGCGAGGTACTTGGCAATTGCACCTTATCGCTCGCCGCAGACTCTTTATAACTGTATTCACCTTGCTTACCAAACACCACCGCACCGCTTTCGCTGAGGGTAAACATAGAACCTTGGCGAAGGTTATCCTGTGAACCTTTGTTGATCACTACCACCTGATTCTTCGCGCTGTATTGGCTGCCATCTAATGAGCCCAAGATATTAGCAAATTGACCCGCCGCACTAGGTGCAGGATAAAACGTGGTAGAGAGCTTCACCTGATCAACACCAAGTTCTGGTAGCACAAGGTCGTTCAGCAATACCTCTTGCAGCTGAGTGTCTATCTGCAAGCTGCTGAACTCAGCATCCACTTCTTTTAAGCGCGCCGTGGCGACCAAACGCAAAGAGGTCATACTTGCTTGGGGTTGCTGCCGTTGGTAGGTTTCAACTGCGCGGTAGATACCCCACTTTTGATGTTGTTGGTTACCTGAGATAAACAACCGGTCTGCACCCGATAAGAAACGTTTACCATCACTGGTTCCTAATACTCGTTGTGCCGATTCGATATCTTGCTGCTCTACCAAGCGATCAGACTGTAAATAAGGTAGAACCAGTCCCTCGTTGACGGTAGGTACTGCTTTCTTCTCAGAGACACGAATCTTAGGGCTAAGCTTGATAACAGGCTTGAGGCTCAATACAGGCTCGCCATTAATCCAAACCAAAGACAGTTTATCTCCGGGATAAATGAGATGAGGGTTTTCTATCTCTGGATTGACCTGCCATAACCTTGTCCACAACCATGGACTATCGAGATACATCGCAGAGATATCCCACAAAGTATCGCCCTTAACCACCACATACGCCTCAGGTGCGCCCTGTTTAATGGTTAAAGGTTGCTCACTATTTTCAGCCGTAGCGGCGAACGAAATCGAGGCACAAATAAGAGATAAAGCAGGCAATAAATGACGCATGACCTAGGTTCCTTGGTCTGAATATATGACATCTGATTGGAGAATTACCTTCAGGATGCTGTCATTTGACCTCTAAAATGTCTAGAATTGAGCCAACAAGGTTTAAGCTGTTTCGGCACAGTTCAATATTTCGAGTGTATATGTCTGTATTACAAGTATTAACATTACCAGATGATCGTCTACGTACCGTGGCGAAACCGGTAAAAGAAGTTACCCCAGAGATTCAAAAGTTCGTTGATGACATGATTGAAACCATGTACGACGAAGAAGGTATCGGCCTTGCGGCAACGCAAGTAGATTTCCACCAACGCATCGTTGTTATCGATATTTCAGAAACACGTGATGAGCCAATGGTGCTTATCAACCCTGAAATTACTGAGAAGCGCGGCGAAGATGGAATCGAAGAAGGCTGCCTATCTGTACCAGGCGCTCGAGCTCTAGTACCTCGCGCTGCAGAAGTAACGGTTAAAGCACTAGACCGTGACGGCAACGAATTCACATTCGACGCTGACGACCTTCTGGCTATCTGTGTTCAGCACGAACTTGACCACCTAGAAGGCAAGTTGTTTGTTGATTACCTATCGCCACTAAAGCGTAAACGTATCCAAGATAAGCTAGCGAAGATTAAACGTTTCAACGAGAAACAAGGTTAATAACCGCTGCTATTACTAAATTAGAAGGAAGCCTACCTTGAGTCAGTCTTTAAGAATTGTCTTTGCAGGTACTCCGGATTTCGCCGCCCGTCACTTGGCGGCGTTGTTGTCTTCGGAGCATGAAGTTGTTGCTGTTTACACACAGCCAGATCGCCCAGCAGGCCGCGGTAAAAAACTCACTGCGAGCCCAGTAAAAAACATCGCACTTGAAAACAATATTCCGGTTTACCAACCAGAAAACTTCAAGTCAGATGAGGCTAAGCAAGAGCTAGCTGAATTGAACGCTGACATCATGGTTGTTGTCGCTTACGGCTTATTGCTTCCGCAAGTTGTATTAGATACACCTCGCTTAGGTTGTATCAACGTACATGGCTCTATCCTACCGCGCTGGCGTGGTGCTGCTCCGATTCAACGCTCTATTTGGGCAGGTGATAAAGAGACAGGCGTGACGATCATGCAGATGGATATCGGCCTAGATACTGGCGACATGCTAAGTATCGCGACGCTGCCTATCGAAGCGACAGATACCAGCGCATCAATGTACGAGAAGTTAGCGTGCCTTGGCCCTGACGCGCTTGTTGAATGTCTAGCGGACATCGCTTCTGGCAAAGCGGTTGCAGAGAAGCAAGACGATGAGCTTGCTAACTACGCGAAGAAGCTAAGTAAAGAAGAAGCGCGTATCAACTGGAGTGATGAAGCAGCTCATATTGAGCGCTGCGTTCGTGCCTTCAACCCATGGCCAATGAGCCACTTTGAAGCCGCTGAGAACAGCATTAAAGTATGGCAAAGCCGTGTGGCAGAGCAAACTTCTGATAAGCCTGCAGGTACCATTCTGCAAGCGGATAAAACTGGTATCTATGTTGCGACAGGGCAAGGCGTACTTGTTCTTGAACAGCTGCAAGTTCCAGGTAAAAAAGCCATGTCAGTTCAGGATATCTTGAACTCACGTGCAAGCTGGTTTGAAGTTGGTACACAGCTTTCTTAATCCGCTTTTAAAGCTGCTAATTACGCAGCTAAGAAAACCTTTACGAGGGCAGAGATGCCCTCATGTATTCAAATAAATATTCGGTACCCCTCATGAATGTTCGCGCTGCTGCTGCAAATGTCCTATTCCAAGTTGTCGATAAAGGCCACTCTCTTTCACACGCTCTCCCTGCGGCTCAAAAAACGATCCGTCCGCGAGACCATGCTCTACTGCAAGAGATTTGCTACGGCGCACTTCGTTATCTGCCTCGTTTAGAGTCAATCGCTAACGAACTGATGGAAAACCCGCTTAAAGGTAAAAAGCGTGTATTCCACCACCTAATCTTGGTGGGCATTTACCAACTAAGCTTCATGCGTATCCCTTCGCATGCCGCGGTTGCTGAAACGGTTGAGGGTACTAAGACACTGCGCGGTCCAAGCCTGAGTGGTTTGATCAACGCTGTGTTACGTAGCTACCTACGTGACCAAGAAGAACTAGACGAGAAAGCCGTTAGCCACAATGCAGGCAAATACGGCCACCCAAGCTGGATTCTAAAAATGCTTCAAGAGAGCTACCCAGATCAATGGGAGCAACTGGTTGAAGCAAACAACAGCAAGGCACCAATGTGGCTGCGCGTTAACCGCCAACACCACACTCGTGACGAGTATGTAGAACTGCTTAAAAACGAAAACATTGAATACACATTGCACCCAGAAGCAGCTGATGCCATAAAATTAGCTGCACCTTGTGATGTTACTTTGCTTCCTGGCTTCGACAGGGGTTGGGTATCAGTGCAAGATGCTGCCGCTCAGCTTTCGGTTGATTACCTAACACCAAAAGATGGTGAGCTGATCTTAGATTGTTGTGCTGCACCAGGTGGTAAAACGGCACACATTCTTGAGCACACTCAAGATACTGAAGTGGTTGCGATTGACTGCGACATCAAACGTCTAGACCGTGTTTACGATAACCTTGAGCGCCTACAACTGCGTGCCGACGTAATTTGTGGTGATGCTCGCTACCCTGAAGAGTGGTGGATGGGCGATAAGTTCGACCGTATCCTACTTGATGCACCTTGTTCAGCGACTGGCGTAATTCGCCGTCACCCTGACATCAAGTGGCTACGTCGTGCATCTGACATTGATGCGCTGGCTGAACTGCAAAGCGAAATTATGGATGCAATGTGGCGTCAGCTGAAAGAAGGCGGCACCATGGTTTATGCGACATGTTCTATCACGCCGCAAGAAAACGTGCTGCAAGTGAAAGCATTCCTAGCACGTACTGAAAACGCAACGCTGGTTGGGTCTGATATCGAAAATCCGGGTCGTCAAATACTACCTGGAGAAGAAGATATGGATGGCTTCTACTACGCAGTTCTAGTAAAACAGGCATAACAACTAACAGCGGCTAAGAATTTATTTCTTAGCCGCTGTTTCTTTCTAGTGCATTATCAAAACAAAGTTAGATAACTAGAATTACCACGGTAAAGAAAAGAGAAAGGCTATGAAGATCATTATCCTAGGTGCTGGACAAGTTGGCGGTACCCTTGCTGAAAACCTGGTTGGTGAAAACAACGACATCACCATTGTCGACCGTAATGCTGACCGACTTCGTGAACTTCAGGATAAGTACGACCTTAGGGTTGTAAACGGTTATGCCAGCCACCCAAACACACTACGTGAAGCGGGTGCGCAAGATGCCGACATGTTAGTTGCCGTAACTAACATGGATGAAACCAACATGGCTGCGTGTCAGGTTGCTTTCTCTCTTTTCAATACGCCGAACCGAATTGCTCGTATTCGTTCTCCTCAATACCTAGAAGAGAAAGAAGCGTTATTCAAATCAGGTGCCATCCCAGTCGATCACCTGATCGCACCCGAAGAACTAGTGACCAGCTACATCGAGCGCCTGATTCAATACCCAGGCGCACTGCAGGTTGTGAGCTTTGCTGAACAGAAGGTTAGCCTAGTAGCAGTAAAAGCCTACTACGGTGGTCCACTGGTGGGTAACGCACTGTCTGCTTTGCGTGAGCACATGCCGCACATTGATACCCGTGTTGCCGCTATTTTCCGTCAAGGTCGCCCTATTCGCCCACAAGGCACCACCATCATTGAAGCCGATGATGAGGTTTTCTTTGTGGCAGCGAGTAACCATATCCGCTCAGTAATGAGTGAGCTACAACGCCTAGAGAAACCGTACCGCCGCATCATGATTGTCGGTGGTGGTAACATTGGTGCAAGCTTGGCAAAACGCCTTGAGCAGAGCTACAGCATCAAGCTTATCGAGCGCAGCTACACTCGTGCCGAAAAGCTGTCTGAAGAATTAGAAAACACCATCGTCTTCTGTGGCGATGCGGCAGACCAAGAGCTGCTAACCGAAGAGAACATCGATCAAGTGGACGTGTTCATTGCCCTAACCAATGAAGATGAAACCAACATCATGTCAGCAATGCTGGCGAAGCGAATGGGTGCCAAGAAGGTAATGGTACTGATTCAGCGTGGTGCTTACGTAGACCTTGTTCAGGGTGGCGTGATTGATATTGCTATCTCTCCACAGCAAGCGACCATTTCTGCGCTGCTTACTCACGTTCGTCGTGCTGATATTGTTAACGTATCATCTCTACGTCGCGGCGCTGCAGAGGCGATCGAAGCCATTGCTCACGGTGACGAAACCACATCGAAAGTGGTTGGCCGAGCGATTGGCGACATCAAGCTACCACCGGGCACCACTATTGGTGCGATTGTTCGCGGAGAAGAAGTACTTATCGCGCACGATAGAACCGTAATCGAACAAGATGACCACGTAGTGATGTTCCTAGTGGACAAGAAATACGTACCTGATGTTGAGTCTCTATTCCAACCGAGCCCGTTCTTCTTATAGCCTTGTTCTCGTAAGTATCTTCTCGCAACCTTCTTCTTGTGAGAACGACGCTCCGGCACAAAGCTGTAATCAATTAAAGCTATGGTCTATTAAGCTATGGTCAACTTTCGTCCGATATTATTAGTGATAGGGTTAGTGTTATCAAAACTCGCCCTTTTCATGTACATCCCCACATTGGTTGCCTTTTTCACAGGCACCGGTGGCTTCCTCGAGTTTGGTCAATCGGTAGTGATCACGCACATTGTGGCGTTCATCTGCTTGAGCTTAGGGCGCTCCGCTAAGTTCCGACTTGGGGTGCGGGACATGTTCCTGATCACCTCTCTGGTATGGACGATAGCCAGTGCCTTTGCTGCACTGCCGTTTGTCTTCATCAACCACATCAGCTTCACTGACGCCTATTTTGAAACCATGTCTGGTATCACCACAACAGGCTCAACCGTATTAAGCGGCTTAGACAGCATGGCACCAAGCATTCTGTTGTGGCGTTCTATATTGCAATGGTTAGGTGGCATCGGCTTCATCGTTATGGCGGTAGCGGTTCTGCCAATGCTCAACGTCGGTGGTATGCGCCTGTTCCAAACCGAATCATCCGACTGGTCAGATAAAAGCAGCCCACGAGCAAAAACGGTCGCGAAGAACATCGTGGCGGTTTATCTGGTTCTGACTGGCTTGTGCATCATTAGCTATCTCTTTGCAGGCATGGGCATCTTTGACGCGATCAATCATGCCTTCACAACACTGTCTACGGGTGGTTACTCAACATCAGATGGCTCGATGAACCACTTCTCTAACAGTGCTCACTGGGTGGGAACCCTGTTCATGTTCCTTGGTGGTCTGCCGTTCCTACTGTTCGTTAGCGCACTGCGTGGCAGAAAACTCTCAATCCTCTACAAAGACGCGCAAGTGAGAGGCTTCACCTATCTATTCTTAGTCACCAGTGCCGTGATATCGACATGGTTGGTGGTTAGAGATGGCTACACGGTCATGGATGCGATGCGTGTTTCGATGTTCAATATTGTGTCAGTCGTAACCACAACCGGTTTTGGCTTAGAAGATTTCACCGCGTGGGGCGCTTTGCCTACCACGCTGTTTGCCTTTTTAATGATGGCGGGCGCGTGCTCAGGTTCAACCTCTGGTGGTATCAAGATCTTCCGCTTCCAGATCGCGATGACCATGCTTCATAAGCAGATGATGAAACTGATTCACCCGTCGGGCGTGTTTGTTCAACGCTACAATCAGCGACCGGTGAATGACGATATTGTGCGTTCACTAGTCGCATTTGGTTTGATGTTCTTTATTACGATTATCTTAATTGCAGGTGGCTTGAGCGCGATGGGGCTTGATCCCGTGACCAGTATATCTGGCGCTATCACAGCCGTTGCCAACGTTGGTCCTGGTATGGGCAGCGTTATCGGTCCAACCGGGAACTTTGCTCCACTGCCCGACGCCGCTAAATGGTTGCTAAGCTTAGGAATGCTGATGGGGCGACTCGAGATATTGACGCTCATTGTTCTATTTTTCCCAGCCTTTTGGCGACGTTAACCAAGCACAAAATCAAGGAAACACAGATGAAATCATACGTACTTCTCGCTAGCGCATTGCTCGCAAACTCAGTATTCGTAAGTTCTGCCTTTGCTGATCAAATGGTCACCTTGCCTGATGGCAAGCAAGTGTTACTCAAAGATGATTTTACTTGGCAATACGTGGCACCAAAGCAAACGGAAGCAGCAACGACAACATCAGAGATAGCAGTGCCTGTCGTAGCCGTACCTGTCGCAACGAACACGCGTGGCACTACGATTGTGGTTAATAGTAAAAAGCCAAGCTTACAGCTGTCTCAGTCAGGAGTGGATGTTGTACTGGGTGCAAGTCGCTATGAAGACGGTGAGCTTATCATTCCGACAGCCATCACTAACCAAGGCACTCAAGCGGTCATTTTGGTATCACTTAACATCAGCGTATTTACTGCAGAAGGTGAGTTGTTGGCAGAAGAAGAAGTTGCTGTGTGGAAATCAATCAAACGAATGGCCGACACATACCTACGACCAAAGACGGGTGAAGAAGGCAAGCTCATCAAGCTCGACCTAGAACAACACCCTGAATATCAGATTAAAGCTGAGATTACTGAGGTGCTGACTCGTTAAACCGGAGTCACGTACAGATAGATAGCGAAGAAATGGCAAGCGCAGCCCGCCAACACAAACAAATGCCAGATGGCATGATTGTAAGGGATGCGTTTTGCCACATAGAAAATCACACCCAACGAGTAAATCACGCCACCGAGTGCTAGTAGCACCAAACCACCCATCTCGATATTCATCGCCAGTTGATAAACCACAATCAGCGATAACCAACCCATCGCCAAGTAAGTCACCAATGACAAACGCTTAAATCGGTAGACGAAGGCAATCTTCATAATGATTCCGACTAGCGCGATACCCCAAATCACTGCCATCAAACCCATCGCCAATGGTGTTCTTAAACTCACCAATAAAAATGGCGTGTAACTGCCCGCGATCAATAAGTAGATCGCACAGTGATCGAGAGTTTTCAGTAATCGCTTGGTCTTTTCTGTGGTGATCGAGTGATAAAGCGTGGAAGCGAGAAAGAGTAGGATAATACTGCTGCCATATACCGCCATACTCGCAATAGTCAGTATGTCGGCTTGATGGTCAAACGCACGAATCAGCAGCAGGATTAAACCAACCACGCCAAGCACAACACCCAAGCCATGGGTTATCGCATTGGCGCGTTCTTCGATGTCACTGTATTCGCTCGCCGATGATGCAGACATGATTATCCTACTAGAGTAAATGTTCGATTTGCCTAGTATTGCACATTAAGCTTACACGTGTAAGCTTAAATTTTTATGACATCTTTTATGACATTAATAACGCCTAAACGGTGTGATGAAGCTAAGGTCTCTAAAGCTAAAGAACCAAAAAGCTGACTAAGAGGCGCTATCTAGGTACTCAAGCACCATCTTGCCGGCTTCTTCCGGTGAGGTATCCAATGGCACACTCAATTGACGCTGTAGCTGACCCACTCCCAATAAGCTCGCCAACATGCCTTTGGCACCGTCGCGATTGCGGTCTATCTCAAACCACAACTTAAGCTCTGTTTCATCGTGGTGTGCTACCACCTCCAACTCACGCCAACGGCCATGATAAGGGCCAGTCGTCGGAACAAATTCGAACTCTTGTACAAACGGCAATTCAAAGCCTTCTACCGCCTCACATTCCACTTGGCGAATGCGCAGCCCTTGAGCTTCAAGTTCATTAAAAATACCATCGAGGAGTGCATCAGGACGAACCGTTAAGATGTCTTTATCCGATGGATCAATCGCCATCGCAATATCAAGCCCGGTTTCAAGCCATACTTTTGAGTCACCAATCGTGACCGGAGTGTTCAGCGGGACATCAAATTCACATTCAAAATCACGGGTTTCACCCGGCTGAATAACAAAGGCATACGGCAGGCTCCATTTGGCCAACGAGTATGTCTGGTGCATTCGACGTGTTTGACCGCCCTCTTGCCTTTGCGAGTTCATGGTAACTTCTTTGACGTAACGACAGCACAAGTTGAGATCGATGTTGTCGATCTCTTGTGGCTGAGCGCCACCATAGACATGCACAATAATGCTCGCCTTCTTGCCTGGATAAAGCACTTCCTGTTGCAATACAGAATCCACCTTGGCAGATCCAATTCCAAAACTTGCTAACGTTTTCTTTAAGAACGACATATGCACCTCCTTTAAAGCATCATCTTAAGCCTGAAAGAGGTTCAAACTCAAATATACTGCTCACACTATTTTAGCTCTAATATCGTCTATTTATCACTCAGGCGTCGATCGATAACTTAGATAGTGATAATCTAAGCCTTGATATGCATGCATATCATTATCCTGATTTATTCTTCGGATTGGCGAAAGCCAGACGAGTGACGCTTCAAGCAATTGAGGTGGAGCTCATGGTAAATCAGGCCATTAGATTGGCAATGGATATGCCTGACCGTTAGGTAAATTAATGCGCCCAACAGCTGTCAGGTTCTCGCACACCAACCGTAGTGCGATGCGTCGTCGTAGTGGCTTTGTTGCTGCTCCAACGGCTAAGAAATTGGCTCCGACAATGACTCTAGTTGAGAAGACTGCTTTATTAGCACCGACTACAACAAAAGTGATTAAAGCCGCTTAACAAAAAGCGCAGTTTTTACTGCGCTTTTTTCTTGCCCGCTCCCATCTTGAAATGTGTTTACACATTGGTATTCCCTACCCGATTTGATACCTTAGCCACAAATCATTATAAAATTTGTGGAGAAATAAAGTATGAAGTGTCACCGCATTGAAGAACTGCTTGAACTGATGGAGCCTGAGTGGCAGAAAGATCAAGAGCTTAACCTATTAGAGTTCATCATTAAGCTATCAAAAGAAGCGGGCTACCAAGGCAAGCTTGAAGAACTGACTGACGATGTTCTTATCTACCACCTAAAAATGCGCAACAGCGAAAAAGATGAAATGATCCCGGGCCTGAAAAAAGACCAAGAAGATGATTTCAAAACCGCAATTCTAAAAGCACGTGGCCTTCTTTAGTCGCCCGTTTGTTTAGAGCTCAATTGCCGTATAGATAAAACACTCAATTTTAAAAAGCGACCACCAGGTCGCTTTTTTGTTTCTGTTCGCTATTTTTTCGTCACAACTGTTATGACTTTTGTTGTTAAAGGTTGATAGCGTTAAAGAAATGAGAACAAGATTGTCGTTATAATCGCCATCCATAAGAATCTTCTAAAATAATAAGAGTGAGTGCGATAACAACAAATGCACCAAGCTCAATTTCAACAGGTTCTCTAAACCATACTTTCAAGTAATGTCGTCATGCCCGACTTAACCGGGCAAACAAGCCACAAAAAGGATAGTCCATGAGTCAGGATAAAATCGATATCAAAGATGTGACTCCTAAAACCTTTAACCCGAAAACACATAAAGGTAATGGAGATCGATTTAACCCAAGTAACCGAATCTATGTTCGAGAAAGCAAAGGTAAATTCCAACAACTGCGTCGCTATGGCGGTTGGTTCTTACTTTTACTTTTTGCGCTTATCCCATGGATTCCCTTTGGTGAACGTCAAGCGATCTTGCTCGATATCGGCAGCCAACAGTTCAACTTCTTTGGCACCACCTTATACCCGCAAGATCTGACCCTACTCGCGATCCTATTTATGATTGCCGCGTTTGGCCTGTTTTTCATAACCACCTTCTTAGGCCGCGTCTGGTGTGGCTATTTATGCCCGCAAACCGTCTGGACCTTCATGTATATCTGGTTCGAAGAGAAGCTAGAAGGCGCTGCCAATAAGCGAAGAAAACAAGACTCGGGCAAACTGACGAGCAATTTAATCCTCAGAAAAACCCTCAAACACATTGCGTGGTGGGCGATTGCCATTGCGACGGGCTTAACCTTTGTTGGTTACTTCATCCCAATCAAAGAGTTAGTGGTTGGCTTCTTTACCTTTAACTCGTCTTTCTGGCCGGTGTTTTGGGTACTGTTCTTTGCTGGATGTACTTATGCCAATGCGGGTTGGATGCGTTCAATTGTTTGTCTGCACATGTGTCCTTACGCGCGTTTCCAGTCGGCAATGTTCGATAAAGACACCTTCATCGTGGGTTACAACACAGAACGTGGTGAAAGCCGTGGCCCTCGCTCTCGTAAAGCCGATCCAAAAGAGCTTGGTCTAGGCGACTGTATTGACTGTAATCTGTGTGTACAAGTGTGCCCTACGGGTATCGATATCCGTGACGGCCTGCAATACGAGTGTATTAACTGCGGCGCGTGTATTGATGCCTGTGACAACACGATGGAGCGTATGGGCTATGAGAAAGGCCTGATCAATTACACCACCGAGCACAGACTTGAAGGTCACTCGACCAAGGTAATGCGTCCCAAGCTGTTGGGCTATGGCGCTATCTTGATCGTGATGCTGGGCTTGTTCTTCGCCCAAATCGCGAGCGTTGATCCTGCCGGCCTAAGTGTTCTGCGTGACCGAAACCAACTGTTTAGAGTCAATAACCAAGGGTTGGTTGAAAACACCTACACCTTGAAAGTGATCAACAAGACTCAACAAGAGCAAGAGTACAAACTCGATGTTAGCGGACTGCCCGATTCTATCTGGTATGGTAAACAGACGATTACTGTCGATCCAGGCGAGGTTTTGAACCTACCTATCAGTTTGGGCGCCGACCCAGAAAAACTGAGCTCACCAGTTTCGACAATTCAGTTTATACTCTCGGATAATGAAGAGTTTACGATGGAAGTCGAAAGCCGCTTTATCAAGAAGCTCTGATACCCGCACCGTAGTGCTTGGTATAACAACCCAATAAATGGAAAAAGGCTCAGTAATGAGCCTTTTTTATTCTATGACGATGCAAGCCTTTAACTTTGATAACCTGACTCCTGACTTCATGTGGTACGCACTGGAGAGCATCGGAGTTCGCGCTGAATCCGGGCTTCTCGCTCTCAACAGTTACGAAAACCGTGTCTATCAGTTCACCGATGAAGACCGTAAGCGCTACGTCGTTAAGTTTTACCGTCCACAACGCTGGAACAAGGCACAGATCCAAGAAGAGCATGACTTCGCACTCGAGCTTATCGAACAAGAGATGCCGGTTGCGCCTCCAATGCGAATCAACGGTGCAACCTTACATGAATACCAAGGCTACCTATTTGCACTATTTGAAAGTGTTGGCGGCAGACAGTATGAAGTTGACAATCTAGATCAATTGGAAGGCGTAGGACGCTTTCTTGGTCGTATTCATAAAGCCAGCGCGGGAAGAACATTCCAGCATCGCCCGACCATCAGCTTAGATGAATACCTTTATCAGCCACGTAAGATTCTAGAGAACTCTCAGTTTATCCCGACGCACCTAGAAAATGCCTTCTTCAATGACGTTGACCTTCTGATCAAAGAGCTAGAGAGCCAGTGGCCGAGCAACATTGAGAATATCCGCCTGCACGGTGACTGCCACCCTGGCAATATTTTGTGGCGCGATGGGCCAATGTTCGTCGATCTTGATGACGCACGTAACGGCCCTGCGATACAAGATCTGTGGATGCTGCTCAATGGCGAGCGCCAAGATAAGCTGATGCAACTGGATATTTTGCTAGAGAGTTACCAAGAGTTTTGCGATTTTAATACCGCACAACTGAAACTAATCGAACCACTACGCGGTCTACGTATGGTGCATTACATGGCATGGTTGGCGAAACGATGGCACGATCCTGCGTTTCCTCTGGCCTTCCCGTGGTTTAATGATCCGAAATATTGGGAGCAACAAGTACTTGCTTGTAAAGAGCAAATTGCTACCCTGCAAGAGCCACCACTTTCGTTAATGCCTCAGTGGTAACAGCAATCGCAACATACAACTAGATAAAAATTCAAACATAATGGAGATTGGATAAATGAAAAAGCTATTCGCATTTTTCTCATTGATCATGTTGAGCCTTACCGCTCACGCTGCGAAATTTAACGAAGGTGAACACTACAAAGTTCTCGACCTAGAAGCATCAAAAAAACCAATGGTGACAGAGTTCTTCTCTTTTTACTGCCCACACTGTAATAGCTTTGAGCCAATCATCCAGCAGCTAAAACAACAGCTACCTAAAGACGCTAAGCTACAGAAGAACCATGTTTCATTCATGGGTGGCAACATGGGTCTGCCAATGAGCAAAGCTTACGCGACAATGATTGCACTGAAAGTTGAAGATAAAATGGTGCCAGTGATGTTTAACCGCATCCACACAATGAACAAGCCACCACGTGATGAAGAAGAACTGCGTCAAATCTTCCTAGACGAAGGCGTTGATGCGAAGAAATTCGATGCTGCGTATAACGGCTTTGCTGTAGATTCTATGGTTCGTCGCTTCGACAAAGCATTCAAAGACAGCGGCCTTTCAGGTGTACCCGCTGTTGTGGTTAACAACCGCTACCTAGTAGAAGCTCAAGGTATCAACTCTCTTGATGAGTACTTCGAGCTCGTGAACTTCTTATTAAAGAAGTAAGCCATTGATGAAAGGAAGCTTCGGCTTCCTTTTTTTTTGCTAGTTCAAAAATCATTATTGATAAATAATTAACCTGGAAGTTTAAAGCTTTACTGCTATTAATAACCCGTCCTAAGAACCGGTGGGCAAGGAGCCCTTGAATGAAAATAAAAATAACTCTCTTGGCATTGAGCGTTGCGGCTTCTCCCGCTTTTGCCAAGCTTGCAGACCAACAAGGTTTCAGTGGTGAAATCTCTCTCAATACCGGGGTTACCTCTTCCACCTCGAACTTTAATACCGATGCTGATAGCAATCTTTCATCCACAGATCAGAAGGCTTCTTCGGAAAGCTCTTTTCTGGTTGCTCCTTTAGGTAGTGTTGCTTATACCTTTGGTGAAAAGCTAAACCATCAGGTATACACAGGTACCGCGCGAGATGATGTAGCAACAGGTACTGTAGTTCTCGAAGTCGGTTACAAATACCAACTTGAGTCAGGCATGGTGATCGACGCTTCACTGCTGCCAACCATTATGTCTGGTGAAACTTGGGCTGATCCATACAACACCACATCAGCTCGCACCAAGACCGATGAAACTGGCAATGCGTTTCGTTTGAAGCTAAGCAACATTGCGGGCTCAGCTTTCTCGCTAGACATGGCCTATGCGACCAAAGATGTCGACAAGGATGATATTCAAGATCAAGAGCTCAAACGAGATGCCAATACTCTCTACTTGAAAGGTCAATATCGCCTGCCACTCAGTCGTACCATGATGCTTATTCCATCCGTCATCTATCAAACACGTGATGCTGATGGTAAAGCTGAATCTTACGACCAATTCGGTGGTGAGGTAAGCTTGTTTGGTGGCATGGGGCGTCACAAGTACGCACTAACAGCGGGTTACAACCAACGCTCTTACGATGCGAGCAACCCGATCTACGACAAGAAACGCAGCGACGACAATATCAACCTATTCGCCGCCTATGAGTATGATCAATTCATGGATTGGGAAAACTGGTCGTTTATTTCACTGGCAGGCTACGGCACCAGCGACTCGAACATTACCTTCTACGACGAGTCTCAATATATAGTTTCAGTTGGCTTGAACTACAAGTTCTAACCTTAGCGAGTATGAACTGCAATCCAACGAAAGCCTGCATCTAAGCAGGCTTTTTCTGCTTGCTAGACAGCTTGAGCCGTGAGTTGTTTCAGCAAGCGATCCATCGCGCGATAGCCTAGCGCTTCTGATAGATGTTTCTTTTCGATCTGCTCGTTACCGTCAAGGTCGGCAATGGTTCGTGCCACCTTAATAATTCGATGATAAGCACGAATCGATAAACCCAAGCGATGTAGTGCTGTCTCAAGAAACTCTGCATCTTCGCGTCGCAGTGGGCAATACTTCTCAATTTCTCGGCTACCTAACAGTGCATTCGATTTATGGTTGCGAGATAGCATTAACTCTCGCGCCTGCCTAACCCTTTGCTTAACTACTTGAGTGGTTTCACCGCGATCACCGCCTTCGGCCAACATTCCTTTTGGCAACAGAGGTATCTCCAATGACATATCGAACCTATCCAGCAAGGGCCCAGATAAGCGATTGAGGTAACGCAGGATGATCTGTGGGTTGGCGCGCGCCTGGTTACCTTCGTAATAACCCGTTGGACTTGGGTTAAGTGCACCGACCAATTGAAAACGCGCAGGAAAACGAGTCTTGCCCGCAGCACGGGAGATAATGATCTCGCCCGACTCTAGTGGCTCTCGTAATGAATCAAGCACCTTGCGCTCAAACTCCGGCATCTCATCTAAGAACAATAAGCCGTTATGCGCTAAAGAGATCTCTCCGGGGCGAGGCACCGAACCACCACCCACTAATGCCGCCATTGAACTGGAATGGTGAGGAGAGCGAAAAGGTCGTTGCTTCCAGTTGTATTGATTGATTTCTTGTTGCGTTAACGAGGCCACCGACGCGGTTTCCATCGCTTCGTCATCACTCATTTCAGGTAATAGGTCACGCAGTCGAGAAGCGAGCATAGTTTTTCCGGTTCCGGGTGGGCCAAGAAACAATAAGTTATGATTCCCAGCAGCGGCTATCTCTACACGCCTAGCGTCACCTAGTTTTTTACTAAAAGTATTATAAATACTGCCAGACAAGGCTTACAAAGAGATAACACAAAAAAGTGTTACTTATGCATACTTTATATGTACTGATTTGAGGTTTTATGGAAAATCGTTACCTAAACGGAGGGATTTGAGCGATCACATCAGAAAAACCCATTGAATATCAAACATTATATGGAGCACACAATCTAGACAGGTTGCTCTATATTGGTTGTGCCTATCTCTAAGCTATCTCACTTAGCCGTCATACTTTACTGATAAATATTTGGTTTGGCCTACCTTTTCTTATCAGTTTGGTGAGAATTTAGTATGCTGGGAGCTTATCACTTTCCAATTAGTGGCAAGCTGCTTTTGCTACACCAAAGCCAATTCAAGCATCGTATTGTCGTATATACTATAAATGGTTCAAAGAAGGCAGCTACAACTGATGAATTGATAGGGGTTCTAGTACTAACATAAACGTGTCATAACCCCACTATGTGAATAGAATAGGTTTTAAGCAGCAATGAAAGTAAAAATTGAGAAGACTAGTGATGGTGAAGCTTTCTTCACCATTCCAGAAATACTGCAAAAACAATTGCAATGGAATGAAGGCGATCAAATCGAATGGCTGGAAAATAAAGACGGTTCATGGACTTTACGTAAAGTCAAATTTGAGGGGGATATCCAGTCAAAGTCTATAGAGTATATTCTTTCACAATATCCTACCTTAAAAGTTCAAATGGAGGGTGTGTTTGACGACTCTGACTTGAAAACAGAATGGTTAACTTCTGCAATTCCAGCGCTGTCTGGTTTAACTCCGCTTGAAGTAGTGCTTGAAGGTGACTTAAAACGCGTTTTAGAGGCATTAAATCGTATCAAATATGGCGATATTTCTTGAGATAATTTTATCTCAAAGAACTCAGGTTAATATGTCGAGCTATAGCGCCCTAAAATGCAACGCAGAGATACGCTGCATAAGAACCAATCATAGCGTGTCTAAGGTCCAAATCGCAAAACCAAACAGACTGACTTTCCCAACCATGTCAATAAAGTTGTTGTGTGACAATAGGTAGGTTTCCATTTAAACCGTATATCCGTATTTCAACTTATTGATCTCTTCTATCACCAGAATGATGCCAGTTATTGTATCACAGAATGAAAGTGGTGTTTCTTTGCCAAACACCAAACTAGGTTTATTTAACCAGCGTAATGTCGCATCACGATTACCAAAATACACATCTGCTTCTTTGACCATATCGGTAAGCATAAGCGCATGTTCACTGGCCGTTGGACTTAGCGTTGCGTTCGGTTCTTTCACTTTTCGCCGGAGAGTACGCAGATTAACGCCAATGAGTTTCGCGTACTCTGTCTTAGTCAGACCAATAATTAACATTCCTCTATCCAACGTCCCGACAGGAAGACCTTGACGAATAATTTTTAGACTATCGCTTACACTGTGAGCTTTGCGCTTATCACCTCCAAGCATCTCATAAGCAGCACTGAACATTAAAGTACCTCCGAATATAACTACACTTACACAATAGGCGACAAATGGTGTAATTTGATAACTTTAACACGGAAATGTCTCGACGTTTGCGAGTTACAAGCTCGTTCTATTCAGTGGTAAGCTGATTTTGCTACACCATAACTAATCCAAGTATCGTATTGTTGTATATACAATAAACGAGAAATGATTCATGGAAGACAGCTACAACTGATGAATTGATAGGGTTGCTCGCTATTACTCACTAGCGCGCCTACATAAATCATGAGAGGATTAGGATATTGTTTTTAAGTATAGTAATCGCATTGAGTTTAGCTATTGGTGTTTTTGCTCTTTATGCGCAAAAAGTCCACATTTGGCTCTCGAAACACATGGATGAATATGAGAAAGAGCTAGAGCAAAACAATCCAGAAGAGCTAGAAAAGCTGAAGAAAAAATACCAACGTTAACAAAAAATCACCTGATGCAACCGTAAATTTTATTAAATTTTCGGTTAATCTTACCGTCATTCATCTCAATTTCCTGGGGAGTTACGCTCCAACCGTAAATGAGGTTAAATTCACTGTTACTACTCCTACCTGCAAACTCAAACTTTTGTGAATTCAAAGACAGGTAATACTAGTGGTTAGATGTCATATTTCACTATATAGACACCCATTTCTTGCGATTGCTGATAGATATCCAGAGGTGTGCCAGAAAAGTTCACGACAAACACACATTTGCTCTGAAATGTGTTACGCACCACATATAAACGTGACGAATCTGAAGAGAGATATCTTAGCTTTTCTGGTGCTTAGATACGATAAGAGCCACTGTTAGCGGCTCTTATCGTATCTACCTGTAGTTAATACTCTATGAGCGGAAAAACAGGGCTATCGTATGTCCTCGGTGGGCTGCTTTGCAACTACGCCAGATTCAAATTGATACTATTACTTCTGGCCAGACAGTAAATAGCAGCTCAATGAAAAAGCAGAAATACCCGAGGCTCTCACGTCTAGTCTAAAGTTATAGACTAAATATCGCAAGTTCACTGTTATTTAATACGGCTTCGCTCAACAAACTACTACCTCTTTATTATTAGTTTCGAGCGTTCAATTCTCTAAAGCATAGTTTGACTTACCCTTCATCCTCTGCTGCATCGTGTTCGGGAGAGATGAGTAATATCGTTGGAAGCCCTTGGCTTTTTCTTTTTTGTTGGAGGATAATAGTTATAAATAGTTTGAAACTTTTCTACTTCCGAAGTGTATTTCTATCGTGGCTATCCAAAGAAAGTGTGACAACAAAGTTGAAACTGACTTTTAGGCATATCAGTTTCGGGAAATTAAACATTAGGAAATCATGAATAACTAAAAGTATGGGAAACCACTTCACGATTCAAGATTGTGGTTGATAAAGCACTACGAGCCCCCATATTTTGAAATATCGAACCACAACGTTATCTTGCCCATGCAAATCAAAAGAGACTTTGACTACTACCACAACCTTCACAACGTCATTACCCACGCCCTGCTTCATTTGTTGTGTCAGGTATCAGCATCCACCCGTTTTGTACCAGTCACAACGCGCAATGACATCCTTATCAAATACCTTAAGCCAAAGCTCAACGATAAGTCGTTATCGAATATAAAAAAAGACATAAAGCTGATGCTCAGCGTAGCAAGAAAAAAAGGTGGAAACCTAGAAATAAAACTGCACCAGCTAAACTCACAGTCGAATAAAGCCAAACTCGTCGGCGCTGAAAAGCTTTATAACCTACTCGTACACCTTTATGACGAAGAGGGTATTGAGTCGCGACTGTTTGAGGAAGGTAGCGAAGCGGAACCAGGGGTTCTTTACATGTTAGAGGAGCAAGTCGAACACGGTTTTGATAAAGAACACAACCAAGTAACCCCACTATCGATGCTTATCCAACTAGAGCGTGCACCAGAGCTCATCAATTCTATTAATACTCACGGCCTATTCCTTGCTGAAATGAAAGAGTGGAACGCAGAGATACATCAAGCCCACATCTTAGTGCATCCTGCTTAATAAACCTGGTTAGTGAGCATTTAAACCGCTATTTAACAAAAATGGACATAAGCGCATCAGTGAGTCTGCTAAATTAGCATCTCTCGGGAATTTCAGGTATTGCGAACCTCCAATCAAATGACCACATTCAGTCAACCACAGGTTCATAATAATGCCTGGCTCGACTATAATTGTAACAGAGCCATGAATGCTTACTTTGTTAAGCATTCAAATGAACAAAGATCACTTCATGAAATAGTGGAAATCAAAGAAGAGATGGTCACAAATTTCCAATAAAACGATGAACCAACTATCTTAACTTGATTACATAACTCTTTTGTTTCATTAACCTAGGACTATCGGTACAAATAACTTCGCTAGAAGCGCTATACATAACGTTATAAAAAACAACCAAAATCCAATACAATTCAACCACATAAACACATTGAATTTCCAAGAGTAAACTTTCACCCTATAACGTATAAAAGGGTACTTAAAGCAATACCCCATGAATCTTGTCAAGATATTATAAGACATCATACACTGATAATCAGAGTGAAGTTTATCGACATCTTTTGCTAACTGTTTATCAATAAAGACAATGCGTTGAGGATCTCCTAAGCTCAATACTGCTCCAGATATAGCACCTAGTACGCACCAGATGACAAAGTACCAAAATATGATAATCGAGAATAAGGCTAAAACTAATTTAAGAGTAATCATCAAAAACTTTCCTGAATGACTTCAAGCTGCTCTTGCCCCCACTGATAAGCAATATAAATAACATCACCGACATTCTTTCCTATAGTAGAACCTGCGATACCACCTACAGCACCACCTGCAACAAAAGCCCCTACTGAAGCAATAGCTAAGATCGGAGCAGAAGTTACACCAACAACCCCTAGTGCTAATAGTGTTCCACCAACTGCTGCATTACCCATGACGCCTCCACCGTAAATTCCGCCAATAAATCCAGCCACTTCACGAGTAGTTATTCTGCCACATTCACCAGAGCCATCGACAGAGCATGCATCATAGATATTCTTGGCGCCACTTGCTGCGCCAAGCACTAGCCCAACGTAGCCAACTCCACGAGATGTAGCGATACCAATCGCCACATTTGCCATACGCTTACCTAAATTAGGCACGATACCTTTTGCGATAATCTCATCGGCATTATGAATGATTGAGCGAGTAGATAGTTTGAGGTTGCGTTTAATCTGAGTATAAACAGGTATTTGAACGCTACGCTTTGATAACGCGGCAAAGCTACCATCTAACTTTTTAAAGAGCGAAGCTCGCTCTGCGATAAAAGAACCATAGTTGACACCACCAACGCGACTCGCCATTGCCACCTGTGATACGTAAAGATGGTTTATTTCAAGAAGCACACCATTGATGTTTTTTAAATGTTGTTCAACAAATGCTGCTACAACACCAACTCCTATTGATGCATCGGCATATAGGTCAGTTGGAAGACCGTCCTCCTCAATTTTTTTGATTGCTTCGCTAGCATAATAGTCTAATAACTCAAAGTGTCGATTAACGGTAGCAACTTGTTCTTCAGTTAGTTTCGCTAACTCGGCACTGGCTGCTTTTGCTTCCTCAATAAGAGAATCAAGCTTACTTCTATGTGCTTCAGTGGTTGGTTCTTTAGTTGGTACTACTACTATCTCTCCCTGCCGCACTGGGTTATTCAAATGCGTGTTATATTTCTTCAAAAGCTTTTTGATGTCTTCACTTGTTTCTGAAGAGAAAAGGCTTTGCCAATAGTTTTCAAGCGGCTGTGTTTGTCCTACTTGGGTAAAACCAAGTTCAAATTCTGTTGCAACGTCAGAGACTGTTTTGATATTTACCACAGGGATGTCTTTTTCGACCAACCTTTCGCTATTGATTGAGACTATTGAAGTATCAGCTAAACAGTGGCCTGTATATCCATAAAATGTATTCAACGGTTGGTTAAATCGCTTAGGACTCTCTGGCGGTATCTCATAAACGGATTCTTTTTCAATGCATTGAGGTTGCGACTTCTGTACATTCAGAGAATCACCTACCGATAAAGACATCGGATCTGCGTCATACTGCGGATTGAGATCCAATAAAGCTTTTGGAGCGAGACCGTGCTGCTTGGCAATCTTCATCCACGTTTCTCGCGCTCCTGTTTCGGGATCGGTTTGAACAATATGATTAACTGGCTCAGGTTGCTTTTGTTCGGCTGGTTTCGTTACTTCAGTTCGTTTAATTATGGGGTGTTTGGTCGCTTCAAGTAGCTGAGGAATATCTAATTTTACCCCATGCTCGTTCAACCACTCTTCGGTCAAATTATCCAGCTCATCGCGAGTAATTTGTTTTTCTAGGTAAACGAGATACTGATTTTCAACAACTTTGCCTCCTAGCTTCCAAAAGACTAGAATGACAGATTGATCCGTGTTGTACCCCCGCTCAGGGTCAAGACGCTGATGCCTACTTAGGGTGGCATAAAAACTCCAACGTCCATCACCAAGTAAACGGTACTCTTGTACCAACTGACTGTCGTGGAAGTGATAATAAAAGCCTTCGGTAGGGAACCCTAATCGTTCGCCCAATTGCACGGTAGGTGTCACGGGAATAAAGCCTTCATTGGCAACTTGTGCGCCGATATTTCTGACTTTGACGGGATGTGTAGGAGAAATCCCCATAGGACGAGAAGCAACCTGGGCGACAAGCCGTTTAGGCTCATCAAATGCCGTCTGTATAGTGTAGCGGGTGCCATGTTCAGTTTTTGTTTCAACCCAGCGACCTAGCTCCACTTCATTCTTTGTTTTGGCTAAAATAAAGTGGCAATTGCTAGCCCTGCGTGCTGAATCTTGAGAGCACGTAATTTCAAAGCTGTATTCATACTTTAGCTTCGGTGGTTCATCTGAGTAATCTGGTCTCGGAGGCTCTGGAACATACGTTGGCATCGGTAGCGGAGGATGTAGGCTCTGATTTCGACTGTAACCAGCGCTACTTCCACTCATTCGAGTTCTCGCTAGCAATGCACTTTGTGCAGCAGGCTCAACGTTATCGGTAGCTTGAGAGTTCAAAGACCACGTTTTGCCTCCCCCCATCGTTCCTGATTCAGAGAGCAACATCGGTGTTGAGGGTGAGTCCGTCAGTAAAACAAGGTGTCCTTGCCTTAACTGATCCATGAAAGCTTTAAACCCCATCCCAGACGGAATTGCCGTCTTCAACTCGCGTTCATTGAGTTCATTAAAGCCACCTTCAACTTGTCCAAACTCATAAGCCATTAACTCTGTGATCCGTACAACTCGATAGCTCATATTACCTTGACCTGATTAAATATTTCACGATTTCATTTTAACCACTATGCCATAGGTAACATATTGAAATTAAAATGATTTATTGAATGAAAATCACATCTTGACATGAATATATGCGGGTTTAGGCATTGAAAAACGCCATTCACCACTGAAAGGAGGGATGATGATGCTCTTTCTCCTAGGCTCGGATTAGATTTGATAGGGGAAATGCACGCCCTCTGAATTGTGTAGAGTATTGAATCTAAGTGTTTTTGGAGCAAAACCTTCTTAGAGGGAAAGACAAACGACGACAAAAAACATCGGAAAGTTTCGAACTTTATTGTCGAGTTATAACGCTAATGTTCGACGACACTTTTAATAACGAGGGTTCAGCTCTTTTGATCGCTATTGTGAGGGAGGTTGGCACCCGAAAGTAGGGTAACAATGGATAGTTAAGCATGATTAAACCCGTTAAAATAGAGCGATTAGGCGCCAAGGGTGATATATATGGATTTCCAACTATTTAAACAGCTTGTCAATCAGGTTCGTATAGGGAAGCAGCTTCCCGATGCGGTGTACCTGCATAGGGATGCTATGAGTGAACTTCCCCACTCACTAGAAAAGTTCGTACGGGCGGTTGCTCAAGCGGTAAACTTACCGGACGACCAATGGAACCTCATTAAGCTGTTTAAAAAGGAATTCCGTTTATCGTTGTTGAATTACCCTACCTTTTATACCGCTTCCTACCCAGCGTTAGAGCAGAGCCTGAATGTAGATCTGAGCAAACTTAGTCATAAAGTGACTTGCTATCGCTCTTCAGAAAATCCACCGATTCTGCATCGAAAAGAGACGATGATTCTACCAGGCAGTGACCATTTTGAGCTCTTCACCGCACTGACTAAAGAAGGAGAGGCTGCGGGCCTATACGAGAACACCCGCACGATTGGCTTCAAACAGTCGTGGTTAAATTTGATCCAAAAAAAGGGATACCAGTTAGTCGATGGAAGGATACTGAAAGCCGAACCGGATGCATTCAGTAATGCTCAAAAAGATACAGGGATAGATCGCCACAAAACAGCCATTGTACGTCATGAACTATCAGGCCCGATGAAAACATTGGCGAAGCAAGGTTACCTAGATGGGCGGTTTTCTATTTTCGATTACGGATGTGGCCGAGGGGATGACCTGAGAGAGCTTGAAGCACACGGGCTCAATGCGTTGGGCTGGGATCCGGTTTTCTCACCTGATAACGATAAAGTCAATTCGGATATTGTGAACTTGGGGTTTGTCCTAAATGTTATCGAAGACCAAGATGAACGTCTTGAAGCACTATTGAGCGCTTGGGAGCTAGCAAACAAAGTACTGGTCGTCTCGGTAATGCTGGCCAACGATTCGTATATTGCGCAGTTCCAACCCTATAAAGACGGAGTGATTACGTCGAGAAACACGTTCCAAAAATACTACGCGCAATCAGAATTCAAGGGGTACTTAGAACGCTCTTTGCAAGAGGATGCTATTGCTGTTGCACCGGGCATCTTCTACATATTCAAAGATAAGCTAGAAGAACAGCGTTACCTCCAAAGTAAGTACCAGCGACACCATACTTGGCAGCAACTGACATCGCCTCAGCCTATAGAGAGTAAAGATAAAGCCAAGTTAGTCATTAGCCAAAACAGCACTTTGTTTGATGATTTTTGGAACGTATGTCTGGAACTTGGCCGGATACCGGCGAATGACGAATTTAACCGTTCTGAAGAAGTGAGAAGTTTAATTGGTTCTCATAAAAAAGTGTTTCGTTTACTTCAGGAAATGTTCGATACACGAGAATTTGCCAATGCAGAGAAATCCCGAAAAGAGGACCTACTTGTCTATTTTGCTATTGGGCTATTTGACAAGCGCAAACCCTACACACAACAGCCTGAAAGCCTAAAGCGTGATATTAAAGCCTTGTTTGATGATTATCGTACGGCCATTAATCTCGCGACCGAGTTACTTTTTGCGATCGCAGATACGGAGCTCATTGGAGAGCAGTGTGTCAAAGCTCACCAGCAATTACCGGCGAGCATCCTCAACGAAGGACACTCTCTAATTTTCCACAAGATCTATATAGAACAGTTACCGCTTCTTTTACGCGTTTATATTGGAGCCGCTTTGCAGATGTACGGTGAGCTCGATGACAGCATTGACTTGATCAAAATACATATCAACTCCGGGAAGCTTACCTTGACTCAATACGATGATTTCGAAGAATCAGTCCCGTATTTAGTCGAAAGAACAAAAATAAAGATGGCAGATCAAGATATCGATTTTTTTGACTATGTAGATGAACAGCACCGCCCACCCTTACTCAATAAACACTTGTTGCTTGATAAACAGAGTGGGCAGTATGAAAAGCAAAAGCGCTTTGATCTGCGACTATCAAAGCTCTTAGGAACAACGCCAACAATTGAAGTCATTTTGCACCGAAAAATGTACGAAGAGCGCTTGCTTCAAGCAGGAAAAACTGTCTCTGGCTTTAGGCTCAACTCTCACTGAACTGGTATGGTGGAAGGCTGATACGATAAGTGCGTCGTGCAACATCTTCGGGCATACCAATCGCTGTAAGGACATGTGAAGCCACATTTGAGAGCGCATTACACGCAGAACCTTGAGAAATCAGCCAAGGGTGCTCGCTCGTAAAGCGCTTCACTTCTTCATCCGTGTGAAATGTAACACTCCACGTCGACGGAACTACAGATGCGCCGCCATTCCTTGTAAAATCAAAATGTGCCATTACGTCGAGAAATTGCTTTTCGATAAAGCCTGATTTTGTTGGATACGATTCCACCGCCGCGGCAAGTCCAACGATCAACGGGGTAGGAGAGGTCCCGCCTCGCAACCCTAATTCTTGCCCCCCCCCGTGGATCAGTGGGACGAGTTCAGAGTCTCTGGCGTCCCGTATGTAAAGTGCGCCTATGCCTTTCGGACCGTAGATTTTGTGACCTGATAACGAGAGCATGTCGATATCCATATCGTCTACATCGATATCACATTTACAAAAACTCTGTGCAGCGTCAGTGTGAAAGGGGATATTATGCTTAAAAGCTATCGCACCAAAGTCTTCTATGGGTTGAATAGTCCCAAGTTCATTATTAACGTGGTGGATGGAAATCAAAATAGTGTTACTTCGTATTTCAGCTGCGAGAGACGATGGCGATATACGACCATCTCTATCTGGTGCGAGGTAAGTCACTTCGAAGCCGATTGACTCGAGAAATGCGCAAGTATTAAGAATGCACTTGTGTTCAATCTCTGAAGTAATAATGTGGCTTTTACTATCTAGATGTTTGAAAGCAACACCTTTTAGTGCGAGGTTGTTCGCTTCACTGGCCCCACTTGTAAAAATAATCTCACTCGGTAGCGCTCCTATCTTCTCAGCAATACACTCTCTTGCTTGTTGGATTGCCTGAGTGCTGACACGTCCCGCTTGGTGAGCTGACGAGGCATTCGCAAACTTTTCGTTCTCCCAAGGTTTCATGGCATCTAAAACTTGTGGAGAGACCGGCGTAGAAGCAGCATAGTCATAGTAATTGTTCATTATAAGCAATAAAACTCTAGCCAAGGATTGAAGTTCGCTATAAAGGTGTATCGTATACCGATTTGGGTTTCCCTATAAAGCACTTCTCAATAAAATATAACTAACCCAATGATTAATATAAAAATGACATCATAGATTCCTATTAGTTAACCATCATACACTAAACTGCACAAAGGATATTACCAAATAGCTTCAGTGAACGTAATGACCCGTTCACTGTATAAAAAAACAGCCCCATATCACCTTTCAGCAAAAGCGGCTAGACCTGAAGGTATTAATGTGTAAGATCGCTGTTTGGATAAAATCTCCAATTCAGCAAGGTAAGCGCATTGAACATCGAATCTACGACACTGAAATTCTCCGGACATCAAACTTTCCCTATTCGTTACGGGTGGATTTACAAGATTATTCAAGAAGTTGTAAAAGGTGAATCCCTTTCTAGTAAATCGAACATAGAGCAGCAAATGCAATCGATGGGCGTAGGTAAGAACATGGTACTGTCTGTTCGACACTGGATCCGTGCGCTCAACTTGGTGATTTGTATCGATAACAAAGAACAGATTTATCAATTGACACCGCTTGCTGAGCGCTTGTTTACGGACAAATACGAGCATACTGCGTATGATGAATACCTCGATAAAATAGGCACAACTTGGCTCCTACATTGGTTGTTGCAATCTATCGAGCCTACTAAAGCTGAACTTAACGCTTCTAGATTTTTCTTTAATTATTTCAATGGAATAAAAGTAAAGAAAGAGTCCTTATCGACAGAAATCAAAGACGCACTGGCGAATCATGAAAAAGAACTCACAGAAGCAACGCTGAATAAAGACATTGATTGTCTTTTACAAATGTATGCACACAAATCGTTACAGACCAACAAAATCAACGAAGACAGCTTTGCCTCTCCGTTTACCGAACTCGGCCTATTAAAACAAGAGGACGCTAAAAGCTACATTGCGGAGCTTACTCGACGTCCATCTTTGCCCGTCGAAATTTTCACCTATGCACTGATTGATTACATGCAGAAAAAACATAAAGGTAGCAAGGTCAACACCTTATCTTTTGACGCATTGTTAAATGACATAGGCTCCCCAGGCCGAATATTCCGCCTATCTTCCGTAGGGTTGAGTGACAAATTGGATCAAGTCGAAACACTCACTGACGGCAAAATTGCTTGGACCGATACTCAGGGCTTAAGACAAGTGCAGCACTCTTTTGACAGCATCGATTGCATAGACCCAAGCCAGTACCTTAAACACTACTACCAACCAGAGGAAAAATAAGCGTGACTCTCAGTAAACAATACTCTATCGCTACACGCCACCAACGTTCAACCCGTATCGATAGTGACTTGAGCGCCGACTTCTTTCCTGGCTTGGTTTATCACGGGACAGCACAAGCTTCCTTAGAAACACTCTTTCGCCAGTACGGCCAAACAGGACAAAGCGCTTACACATTAACAGGAGCTTACGGGTCCGGTAAATCGACGGTAGCGCTGCTCATGGCAGGTCTATTGCATGCTGACTCAAGTATCCGTAGTGCTGCAATCAACTCCATTAATGCAGAGTCACAATCACTATTAAAAGAGAGCACACCATATCAGAAGGGATGGCTACAAATACGTGCCGTAGGAGGCGTCAATGGCCCTATCGAATCTTTTTGGAGTGCCACGTTGAGAGCACTTGAGGAGCACCCTAAGACGCATAAGACCAAAGTGCTTAACAAGTACCGTAAAGCCAGTGTTGAGAGTGATAGCGAACTGATTAGCTCATGGAAGGCTCTCTTTGATGATGTCGCGCCTTATGTTGATGGTGTATTGATCATTGCCGATGAGATGGGGAAAAGCTTAGAGTTCATTAACCGAAGCGGGGGGGATTTACACTTATTCCAAGACATTGCTGAAGAGCTCTCTCGCATTGATACTCCTGTCATTTTCTTAGGCTTGCTACATCAAGCATTCAGTGAGTATGCAAAAGAGCGCGGCACTAAACTACAAGATGAATGGGCCAAAATTCAAGGCCGTTACAGCGACATTCTGTACAATGTGTCGACCGATGAAACAGTCGCGCTGATCAGTAACTCGATCAAAACAACATCACCACACCGTAGTGGTGATGATCTCGTTCAACGCGTACTCTCAGCTCTTGAAGACAAACAACAGCGTAAAGAGTTGCTACTCACGCGCCTAGAGCAATGTGTTCCACTTCACCCATTAACAGCATTACTACTAGGGCCTATCGCCAAGAGGCGCTTTAGTCAAAACGAACGCAGTACATTCAGCTTTTTAAACTCGTACGAGCAATTCAGCTTCCAACTTTTCTTACAACAAACGAGTAACCAAAACGCTCGATACGATCTTAGCCATCTGTGGGATTATCTTGAAGCTAACATGGAACACGCAATATTGGGCTCTCCTGATGGACATGGATGGGCAACAGCGGCGGATGCGATAAGAAAAGCGCTCAAACAAGATTTTTCACCACAATGCATCGCATTGCTTAAAGCTATCTCATTAATTACCCTGTTTGGTAAATCAGCTAACCTAACAGCGACGGAAACCATACTCCTTACCGCAACGGAGATTACCGATAAAAAGCAGCTAAAAGGATGCTTACAGCGGCTCAAAGAAGCCTCATGCATAGTCTTTAGAAAGTACTTATCTTCTTGGGTCGTATTTGAAGGCTCCGATCTCGATATTGCAGGCTTAGTAGAAGAGAAAATAGAACAACTGCATAACAGCCACGAAGCTATTGAGCGCATTAACTTTAGTTCTCAAGTAATTGCAAAAGGCCACTATCATGAATTTGGTACATTGAGATGGGCTGCTCAAACCGTAGCGATGCAACTCAACTATATCGATATGCCGACCCTTATTCGATCTCGGAGTGGCGAGTTTGCAAACTTCTTGTTATTGCTAAAAGAAGAACCAGAAGATCGCCTACTTGAGCTGACACGCAATGATAAGTCATTGATGATCGCATGTGCACCTAATGCAAATGAAATCATCGCTCTAGCTAATGAAAAGTACGCACTGGAGCTCATCAAAAGTGACAAGACCACTGGCGCAGCGCTGACGCACGACAAGGTCGCTAGGGAAGAACATAGAGCACGCTCGTTTAACGCTCAATCGGCTTTAGACGGGGCATTGACTACCGCCTTCAGTAACTCGCGATGGATACACAATGGCATGGTCTATGGTAAAGAAACGATGAGTGAAATCGCCACTTTTGCCGCTGACAGCATATTCCATCAAGCCCCTAGAATTCTTAATGAGCTAGTTAACCGTAACAAACTCTCTGGTACGGCGGTTTCCGCTTTGAAAAAACTACTGGAAGCGATGCTTGATGCAGAAGATCGAGAGGGTTTGGGTATTAAAGGGTTTCCACCGGAGAAATCAATGTATATCAGCTGCTTAAAAAATACTAACATTCACTCAGCTGAAGGTGAAAAAGGGCAGCATTGGTTTAGAGATAACCTAGATAAAAAATTAAATGCAGTATTCGCCGCTGCGGAAAAACGCCTAAAAGATCGCAAGGGCAACGAGGTCGACTTATCTGAAATCGCGGAGCTTTGGGCAAACGCGCCTTTTGGTTTAACAAAAGGTGTCATCCCGATCTACTTGCTCGCGTTTTTGAAATCGATGGGTGAACAAATCGCCTTTTACGAAAAAGATATGTCTGGTGAATTTGCCTTTATTACAGAACCAGATAGTGAATATGTCCACAAACTGATCAAGAATCCGGGCGATCTCGCCGTTAAATACATTGTTTTGGCGAAAGATGAGAAAGAATGGTTGCAGCATCTCGCGATTTTCGCGGCGTCTGAAACTAACCGTGATGTATCCAATAACATCCTTTCTGTCGCGACGCCATTAGTAACGACTATGCACAACCTTCCACACTGGGTAAAAAACGCGCACCATATTTTCCCAGACAATGACGAGCGCAATAGAACCTATTTGAGGATCCGAGATCTATTTTTACAAGCCAATGACCCGCATACACTACTCATCAAAGACTTACGCAAAGAGTTAATCGCCTTTGGTGTTGATGAGTTTGCGAGTCAAATCGATGTGTTAGAGGACTGCTTTAAGACATTGAGACAAAAGCACGAGCAGATGCTTGCCGCGATTAAAATCAAGGTGAAAACCATTTTCCCCGAAAGTGGCGAAGAGCTTGTGGATATGTGCCAATATGTCGAGCAAAACTCCGGCGACTTGCGCTTAAAGGCGTTCGCACGCGAACTCGCGAAAAGTGACACAGGATTGTTACAATGGCTGGAAAGCATCATTCAGATCGTCATCGGACGCGGAAAACAGAACTGGAACGAAGGTATCCTTCAGACTGCGTCAAACAAAATCAGTGATTACGCCCAAGATTTTTTGAGTGTAGTGAAATCCCAACGTAATAGCAGCGGTGCAGCCTCCCCATCCAGTAAAACAAAGCTGGTCTCCCTCGTTTTAGAAGGGGATGACGGCAAGCTGACATCGTTCAAACGAGAAATCAGAGCAATAGAAACAGAAGAGCTGAAAAGTACCATAATTACGATTGAACGCCAGCTCTCAGGGCTCGATGATTTCCATAAAATCAATCTATTACAACAACTACTAAGAAAATCGCTCGAAGCGCAAAGTTAACGCACGCAGGTATTATTAATGAGTGATAAACGTAAGGTAAAACATGTCCTTGGCTTATCAGGAGGTAAGGACAGTGCTGCTCTTGCAGTGTACATGGCTAGAAACTATCCTGAACTCGATATCGAGTATTTCTTTACTGATACTGGCAAAGAACTACCCGAGGTGTATGAATACCTAGAACAACTTGAAATTGTACTGGGTAAACCAATTTTGCACATCAATGACAAGAAAGGGTTCGATTATTGGTTAGAGCAACACAATAATTTTCTACCCGCTGGTCAGCAACGGTGGTGTACGATTCGCATGAAACTCGAGCCCTTTGAAAAATGGATTCGACCTTTTCTTAATGATGGCTATGAAGTCATCTCTTATGTCGGTATTCGCGCAGATGAACCCTGGCGAGACGGTTACCGTCCGAATGAAAACCAAAAGTACCTCACTATTAAAATGCCATTTGCAGAAGACGGCATAAAGAAACAGGGAGTACTCGACATTCTTGATAGTGCCGGATTGGGTTTACCCAAGTACTACGACTGGCGCTCTCGTTCAGGCTGTACGTTCTGCTTCTTCCAACGCAAGATTGAATGGGTTCGCCTACGTGAAGAGCACCCAGAAGCCTTTGAAGAAGCAAAGTCTTATGAGAAAAGAGCGGAAACCAGTGCCAATGGTGAAACCTTCTTTTGGATGGGCCCTAATGAACCATTAGAAACGCTCGAAGATCCCGAGCGCATCAAACAAATCAAAGAAAACCATGAGAAGGTAAAGGCTCGGTTCGAAAAGAAAAAGCAACGTGAGAGAAAACGCCGCTTAGGTATGCATGCAATGGTCGATGAAAGCATGCTCATCGACACGCTAGACATGGACGCAATGTACGATCTTGAAGAGGGTGGTGGCGCCTGTATAACTTGCTACAAATAAGTGAAGACTGCAATAAAAAAGGCGCTTTGTACAACATACAAAGCGCCTTATAAGATTATGGTAGGTACGTGAAGCTTAGACGCGTAAGCTCAACAAACGAGACTTCAAAGAGCTTTCCAGCTCGTTAAAACGATCAGACAAAGCAGCTTCAATATCCTCTATCGTGGAACTAGTAGAGATACGTTTAAACGAACCACCGATCAGAAGCGAATTCATCACAATATTGTTTTGTGGAATATCAGCAAAATAACGCGAGGGGTCCATTGAGCTAATCACATTATTCGCCGCACCAGAAATCAGTACCCGGTTTAATGGACTGTTTAAAATGTGGTTAGGGTCTTGGCGGATATCCTCGGTTTTTTGGCCCAGTCCCTTTACAGATCCCAGAGGGATAATGTGGTGGTCATTCAAACCATCTGACGCATTCGCCGGCCACAACACAACGTCATCCTGCTCGTTCTTTCTGAATGCATTGAGTGGCTTAGTTTCTGTTGCATGTAAGTCATAACTTGGCGACACACTCAAAACGTATTGTAAAATCAGGTTATGAATTCCTTCTTTCGGGTACTCATTTAAACGCTGCATCAACAGGTCTTTAGATGCAAACTTGTCATCTTGGAAAATCTGCGTTTCTCGATCCAAGATTACCTGTCCCTCTCCGTTAGCAACCCAGTTGTACAACTGATTAATATCATCAATCACTACTGCACTTTGATCGTAAAGGTAACGACCAGAGAACGCACTCGTCCAATACCAGAACTCGACTTTTTTATGCACCGCAGAATCATTCCAAAAACGCTCTTCCGCGAAAATGAAAGCGATAGGCTGAATCATTAGCTTATAGTGCAACTTGTTAGAGTTATGAACACCACAGCGAATCAATAGGAACGAATATGCGCGCTGTACTGCTAAAGTTGCAGTTTCAATATACTTGCGGATAATTTCAGTATCTAGACTCAGTAACGTTTTTGAACTGGTATCTTTTTTCTTCACTTCAAAATCGTTGCCCGCTTCAAGCTCAATTTCACGGCGAGCTAATGCAGTACAGATAGCGAGAATCGCCTTAGAAAGGTAACCAGAAGGTAAACCATCAGACAAACTGTCTAGCTCATTGAGATACAGACCACCGGATGCACCACTCGCGTGCTGAAGCGAAGAACAAAGAGTAACAGGTTTAATAAACATTGAACGAATGATAGAGCTGAGTGAGTATGTAGACGTATCCCCAGCAACGCTCTTTGCAACTTTAGCTGATACCAAGTCAAAGTCATCAAGCTTCATGCCACCATCGTTCAAGTGGCAGAAAATAGGAATAGCTCGGCGAATATCGTTGGTCACGAGACTATTGAGTTTATAGTCATCAAAAATATCACGAATTAAGTAGTTAGAAACATTATTCTTCCACTCACTTTTACAAGTGATGAAGATTTTTTCGATTTCTTCTGAGTAGACAATACTATTTTCTTCACACTCTTCAATGGAGTCAATACCATCAAAAAGCTGTGCTGTATCGTAATGTTCTTTAATGAAGGAAAAATCGTCTTCGTATTTGTCACGGATTGCCTGCATGTTGATTTCAGCAATCCCCTCTAAGATACGGTTTACTACGATCGACTTGGTACCAATCATAAACAAAGGAATCATGCCATATTCGACACAGTCGTTGACAAATTGAGTGATGACCTGTGGTTTAGTCTTACCCGTCTCGATGGCTTTAATTTGGTTGTATGGAGAAAACCATTTAGACACACCTTTACTGTTGCGCTCATTGAACGTTTCACAGTTAAAAATATCGACGATATCATTTGGCTCAAAGTGATCAAGGCCATCTTTATCAAACACGACCTTAGTAGCATTGAAAACATCAGTAACGTTTTCATTCGCCTTACCAACAACCGGCACGCGAATAAACCAACGAACTTTCATCGGATTGGCTTTTTTCGAAATGAATTCGGACAGTTCAGCTTGGTCAGAGAACTGAGAGAAGTCAAACACATCATTAAATGCATTGTACAGTGTAGTTGTTCTCTGCTGCCCATCGAGCAAATATTCGCAGGGATCAGCACTAGCTAAAGTGTGTTGAACCGTTTCCCCAATTTTACGCAAAGCAAAATCGTTTGACTGCCCTTCTAAAATCAAGGAACTGCCAACCGGAAACTTAAGTAGAATCGATGCAAGTAAGCTTTGCTGTTTTGCCGTTCCCCATTTGTAATCCCGCTGGAAGTCAGGCAATAACAAAGTTTGATCGTTAATTTTCTTAAACGTATCACTGAGAGAGCGTTCCATAACCAACCTTAAAATTCATTTTTAGCCAACACTTTTTGTGGTTATTTTCTATCACACAATCTACATATTTACCATTGATAATGAGAAATATCACATAAATACAATCACTTCAGGCCTAACTTATTCTCGCAACATTTCAATTCCGTGAGCATATCGAGCTCTATCATTGGATGAATACTTCTCAGGCAACAGTACAACCCTACACCCACACAAAGCCTATGAGTAGCGCGCACGAAGAGAAAGTAGTAGTACATAACGGGGTATGAAGCCCAATGAAACGTACACGCTTAATTCTCGAAGTTATTCCTATTTAAATTCAAAACTAGGGGATGTTGTTATAGCCTTTACCTAAAATAGTCACTTCACTGCGCATTAAAGCTTCCCATACTTTTCTTTATATTCTAGTAGTAACTCAGATGCATTCTCGTATCTGACTCTCATATCATCATACATGCTGTACAAGGCGTTAATGTGTGATAGTAAGGCAGATACGTCATCACCTTTAGCCGACTTACTCAACTGTGATATAGCCTTCTGCTGCTTCTTATTCTGCTCTGTTAGCTTCTTATTTTTATAGGATAAATCTCTATTATCCCATTGTTTTTTTTGAACTTGCCCCGCAGTGTCAATTTTTGCCAATAGTTTAGGATAGTTATTGGCAATGTTAGAGCGTTGGCAGCCTAGATATCTCGCGATGGCATTAGCATTTATTTTTCTATCTTCACTGATAAAAAGGGCTAAAGCCTGCTCGATTTTTTCCTCTGATACTTTACCCATTATAAACCTCTTTTGTTCCATTACCTTCTATATCAGATATAGCCTTATCAGCTGATGCTAGCGTCCTTTTCAAGACACTTAAGAAGGTTTGGTATCTATCAGCTAAGCCAGCATCCATGATTCGGCTAATGCCTCGCTCGGCGCTGTTTTTGGTTGCCGTCCAAAATGGTAAGTGCCTTCTAGTCGCAAAATATGTATAACAATAAATACAGCTATCAGGAACGGCCACATTGTGCATTTTACAGCTAGAACCTGCTGCACAATAACCATGAGGTAAACCAAGGATTCCATCACTGTTTTTTGTCGCCAAGGCAATTAGCTCTTGAATACTCTCTATATGTTCGTGATGGTCTGTCGAGAATATAATTCCTGATTGTCCTTTGTTTAATTTATTGACGATGTTTTTCAGCCGTTTGCCACCGCCGCCACCTATTTCACCTTTTATAGCGCTTTCAACAATATCGGTAATTACTTCCTCTGTTAAAAGAGCATCAAATCCCTCGATAATATTTTTTAAATCATCAATCGCCTCAAAACCACGTTGAGCATAAACAAATGTGACCATCTCGCTCATATGCTTAAACTGTTGGGATATATGATGGATATCGCCTAATTTATTGGCAATAATGAACCACGCAAAACTATGCCTCAACATATGAGGCGTAACTCTGAAAATATCTCCCACTTTATATTCAACTCCTCTCATACCAGAGTTTGCACTTACTGATTTATAGTTGCATTTGTATTTTTTTAAAAACTCAATATCAGACTCTGTTACTTCAACTTCAATTAAATCTAACGCTACAGCAGTCGAGCCTTGCCCAGAAGTATCAGTTTTAATTGGTTTGGTTGGTTTAGGAAACCAGAGGTTTCCTTTTTGTGATGCGTAGTTAAATGCGAAGAGATAATTATTTTCAAGAGCTTCTTCAAATAGCTCCCCGTTCCTTTCACTAATTTTTGAAGGATAGTATTCTAGAATTAGCTTAATTCTATCATAATAGACAGTATTAACGTCACTTAGTAATTTCATAGCGTCATACACTTGTTTACAGGATACCCAATCAAGAACAACATCCTCATTGGTATATTTCCTCAATGTTGACTCAATGAAATATTTCACCTTCCCATTTTCTCTTTTACACTTATGAGCGTTGTTTTTTGTTGCTTTGCCTTCCGATACCCTAAACCCTGTAAGAGCTAGCAACATAGTAAATGCATAAGGAGTTATTCTTCTTATCTTATCCCTTAGCCCCCTATATTCAACAACTTCATCTTTACTCAGCATTCTAGGTAATATACTTAAAACATTCTGGTTCACATTTGGGTTTCTTAGTGCATAAGCTTCAAAATTGACATTAACTTTTTTTCCTAGGGTGATAAACCGCTTTATATCCTTTTTATTTTCAAATAATTTACTACATTCAGAAATTATTTTTTTCTGAATCATCGGTGGAACTAATGGGTGTTTCAGTCGGTTGACAGTATCAGCTTTAGTTCGTTTGGCTTTAGTGTTAGCCTCAATAACTTCCTTTGAAAACTCTTGATTTATGAAGTTCAGCTCAAGCAATACGGTCAAGGAGTCCTTAACCACACCAACTGTTGACGGACCATGCTCCTGCCGATAGTTAATATAAGATGAAACAATATCATTAAACTTCAACTTTGGTAATTCACCTAACTCATGAAATGATTCATAACCTCTGGAGTTAAGATACTTTGAAAGTCTTATCAATTCTTTTATTATTCTTGAAGATGTACTGAACCTTTTTGTGGCACCTCCTAGTTTAGTACCACGCTTAGCTATTAAGATAAAAATCGTTTTTACTTCAAACTCGAATATAGGAAGCGTCTCTATTACGAGTCTTTTTTCAGTTTTATTTGGTCTAAATTTATTACCTTTAAAATTGTAAGCTTCGCCGCTCAACTGTGATTCGTAGACAGTAAAATTAGGTATTTTATTGATTTCTTTCAATGTTAGCCTATTAATTTTATAGCTTCCATCTAGCTCTTGAGACACTAGCTTATCAAACACTTCATCCAATTTATTCATGGCTATTACCTACAATATTAGATAATGGAAATGCAAACTCCCAATCAGGGTGCAGCCCCTTTGTCTCAATTAAAGATCTCGCTTTATTAACAATGTCTGGCTTAGATGCTTCTATGAAAGATATAATGTCATCAACTCTCTTTGACAATATGTCAACGAACTCCCTCTGATTCTCAGGATCTTCATTGTTGACTATAGCTCGCTCCATTGATGATATGACATATTCTTTATATGACAATAACTTCCACATATGGTCTGCGTCTTTCACTACTTTAAAATACTTACACCAAATACAAGCAAGAAAATCGCCGCAATACTTATTGTCTTTATCAACAATTTTAGCATTTAATTTATTAAATCGTTTCACTTCATCGCTATCTGGTTCTGATGAGCAAACTCCTACTGGTGTTTCTTGAGCATTATCAAGTTCATTAATATCATCGATAGCATTTAACTCTTGGCTTATTTCTTTCCCTGAGAAATAGTTAGCCATTATATCGATTCCCCTTGAAAGTGTTTCCTCGCCCTCAGATTTTGATATCACTTTGTAGCTTTTCAGGAAAGTTTGAAAGTTATGAGCAGCCAATTCCTCATATTCTCTCACACTCTTGGCTATATTTTTGTAAATAAAATTTACGCCACCTTTTCTAATTTTTCTTGGGTTATAGTGTATCTTACACCCTAAGTCTGATATTAATTTAGGTATCCTTCTTAAATTACCGGCATCTATCCTTTTTACACCATTCACTTCACATGGCTCTATAAATAAATGATTTTCGACACTGTGTTTTTTCCTGAGTTCAGAAGTTAGGTTATCTCTGACAAATATAATATCTCTTACAACCGACCTTAAGTCTCGGTCTGCAACTGAACTGCTATCAAAGTCATATTGACTTGGCTTATATGAACGCCTATTTTTAATCAAAACCAAGTCATAGTTTTCTTGATTAGTTATAGGGTTAACTCTTTTGGTTAATCTATTTAATGATAAGTCCAATAATGGCTGTTGATTCCAACCTGTCTTTATTTGTATCTTTGCATAATAGAAATATATTTTATCACGTAAAGAAGTATTTTTACATTTTAGTGCTTTCTCTATGTAGAAAGCCAATTCTCTAACTTCTTCCACTGTATAGTGTTTATTACTATTACCAGAAATCTTTTTAATTTTCTCATCTTTAGAGTTTGATATAACATACACATCAGGAACCTCTCCTGCAAACTCGCCAATAATACTCCTAAATGAATTTCTATAGTGCATAATTGTTGTGGAATTTTCGCTTTTATCTTTTACAAGAGATTGAAATATCTCTAAGCAAGTAACACCTACATTGTATTTTCTATCAACAAAGGCTAATAATCCATTATCTTTTATTGCCTTTAATTGTTTACTGGATAACCTTGGCAAGACTTTTTTTAAACCAGCTATAAAATTCTGAAGTTTTGAGTGATAGGTTATTTCAGACATATCAATATGGTCTAGATTTCGCATATATTCTTCATGTTTTACTTTGAAGTCATAGAAAGCCTTTTCTGATAAATATCCTAAGACATCTAGGCTCATAGGTTTAATTTCATTATTTCTTGATATACCGCTAAAATATAACGTATATGGAGAGTCTTTTATAACAAATACATCTTTATTGAAATGATGTTTTAGTATTGACAATCCAAGACGATATAATGACTTTGCTCCAATTAATCTGGCGCGTTCATTGATCCTATCATTGATATCTTCTTTATCTAAATAATTAAGACCTAATCTACATAACTCATTAAATTCATTATCAGGTAGTATCTCTTTTAGCAATGGAAGGCCGATAGAGTCAAAGTCTGAAAAGTAATGCATGACAGTGGTTCTACTTACTCCCTTAAATTCATGTTTTGTAGCTATATCCGCTAATTCATTGAATATTACCCTTGAGTATTTGTAGGTATTTTTTAAAAATACATCTCCTCCTTGTAACTTTAGTGGCACTCTATAATTTGGGTAATCAATACCTAGCGGAGTCAAGACTTCAATCATAGTTTTATGATTAAAATGATCTACATTTCCCTTTAAATCTTCTGACAAATCTATATTTTCATTGAATATCAACAGATTTACATCAGTGAATATTTCTTTATACTTATCACTACTTTTTATGTATTCAATTGCTTCTAATGCACCAATTATACTCAACCTGACAGTCCATTCTTTAACATCATTACTTAGTTTCTTAACTTTCCAATCAACAAGTGCATCAAAGAATTCAATCGACACATGGTAAGCACTGTATAACACTGGGGTATCAACCCCTTCATGTTTAGTTGTTGTAATTAAATCAGCCTGCTTATAAACACCATTAGAGTAATTTATTAAGTTAGTTAGTTGTTTTATTCGTAGCAAAGCTGATTTTTCGTCACTTACATTGTATATGGTATACTCAAGATCGATCCAATCCACCTTATTGATTATAAGTGGATGCAAACCTTTTTCTTTTAACTTCTTGATTTGCTGCTTATTCAAAAGAGGTAAGATGTCAAAAAAACCTTTGATAGAGCCAGCAAGCGTTACTGATAATCCACCATGTTTGTAAACAGAGGAAGTTAAGTCTCTTAGATCTTGAAAAAGCTTTGTTCCAAAAAGTCCATGATTAAAAATGAGATCACTGTGTAATTGAAGTCTGTACTCATTACCTACTAGAGTCTCTGTAGTAACTATTTTAGATGTTGCATAAATACCATGAGAGTAATTTATGATATTTGCTAAAGCCTTTCTTAACCCTACTGCTTTTTTGGGGTTAGAAGCATGAGCAGCATGAATAAGATATTCTAACTCAACCCATACATCTGTTTCTTCTAACAAGAAGCTTACGCCAGAACCTCTCAATACCTTAAGGTTTTCATCGGATAAACAGTCCAAGAGTTCAAAGAAATAATTTATTGTTTGGCGCTTTGTGTCCCTTGATGCTCCCGCAGGTAAAGAAGTTGTGAGTATGCTATCTAATTGCTTCAGTAGCCTAGAATCTTGCAAATGATGCCTTTCAATGATGGCTCCATTCTTCTCGTGAAACTTTTTAACCATGTTTGCTTCACTTATTGTCATCCCTGATCCTCACTTCCTAGTTCTATTACTGAAGCTTCCACTTCTTGACTTAGCTCCTGTTTTTCCCGAGTTAAACGTTCTTCAACATCCTTGTAAATTTCACTAACCCACAGGTCTAACTTCTCATCATATGTAATGCCTCTAGCCACATTAACGTAATGCTGTAATGTGGTATCCCAGTTATTATGACCTAGCAGCTCCATAACCTTCCATTTGATGAAACCTAATGGCATCCCCATAGCGAACATAGCTTTAATTAACCTTGTAGCATATGTGGATCTAGAGCCATGAAAGTGCGGCTCATCAAGGATTAAGTTGCCTTTTTTTCTGAGTTCTGGTCTAGATTTGGAAACAATATTAATAACAGAGCGCTCAGAGATTCTGACCCCACGTTGGTTTATAAATAATGGCTTGCCGTGTGTTTGTTCGTAGGCTAGTGCATCGGAGTGCTCAGGAAGGCTTTCTAAGTAGGATTTGTACTTAGGCATATGCTTGAGTCGTTTTGCAGAATTCTTATGATCAAAAAGACGTGACATCAGTTTCTTGGGAACTAATACGGTTCTTCGCTTGTCATTTTTGCCAATTATCTCAACATCGAATACTGATTTATCAGAGAGTTCAGGATCTACAATTTGTTCATCAGGTAAGCGGGTTATTTCTTTAGCTCTGAGACCCACCTGAAAACCTAAATCAGCCCAGAGGCGTCTTGTCTCAAACTGCATGTATTGAGTTCCGAAAAAAGCCGTCATTTCAGCTAGTGACCAAGGCTGATTGTCTCGTTTCACCTTATCCGATTTGTGTTTCTTTGGTACCCTTAGGTCAGTTGTTTGTACTAGGAGTGGTTTCTTATATGCAGAAATAACTGCATCAGGAGCAAAGAGAAAGTCCAACTCATCATCGTCTTTATCCTTGCCCTTGGATACTGAAACGTACTTGTAATCAAAAGGGATCTTATCAATTCGACCAGTCTTATACATCCATTCGTAAAACTGTTTAACGTGCAAGAGTAAAAGGTTCCCAGTGCTGAACTCTATCTCTCTAGATTTCACTCTATCAATGACATGACTTTTAAATCGGTATGGCGGCAGCCATAGTTTCTGGTCAGCAGAGAAAGTGTTTAGTAGGCCATCGTAAATATCTAAGCTCTCTTCTTCGCAGAAAGTAAAGTATGCTTTGAGTGAAGCTGCTATCTTATCAAGTGTGACCACCTGAACTGTCTCACCATCGCTATCTCTATTCTTGTCCTCTATATCCTTGTAATTAACACGACCTGTGTATTTCTGCTGTAAGAACAAGTTAGCATCAAGACATTCACTCATCATAGAAGTGCTATGCAACACGGGAAACTTAAGTACCACCTCTGGTGCCTGATATTTGATAACTCTCAAATGTTCACCATTCAGCTCTTCTGTCTCTTCATTGAAAGAACCTAATGCGCCTACTTCTAATTCGATAGCCTTCTTAAGAATCATATGGATAACCACTGTTAAGTAACACAAACTAAAGGGTAACACTTTTTGCATTATTTTACAGGTGACACTTTCATAAACTTGATCGAGGTGACGGTGGAGCTCGCTTGCCTTGTTGTTGGCCGATAATATCTTGTAGGTCGCGAAGCACTGAAACATCAGCCTGATGATGTTCCGTTCTATATAGCCCAAGCTGAGCCTGTCCACACATGTCAGCACAAACCTCCAACAAGGTTTGTGCAGATTTATGCGCTCCCTTGCCCACCAGCGCAGCCTGATCACCGTTATGATGTGGGACAACTAAGCATCGCTCGACACTGTCGGCGGCTAACGTCGCAGGCAAAACGCCCTTTACCGAGCGAAGTTCTCCTGACAATGCCAACTCACCGATAAATTCATGTTGAGCTATTTTTGATGTCGGAAGCTGATCTGACGCCACCAAAATCCCAAGCGCGATGGGCAGGTCAAAACGGCCACCTTCTTTGGGCAAATCGGCTGGGGCGAGATTAACCGTGATTCTTTTCGATGGAAACTCAAAGCGAGAATTGATGATCGCGCTTCTCACTCGATCTTTAGATTCCTTGACCGTTGTTTCAGGTAGACCCACCAGCGTGAAGCCAGGCATTCCGTTGCTTATATGCACCTCAACGGTCACTTCTGGCGCCTCTACACCCACACTAGCTCGGCTATGAATTATCGCGAGTCCCATAACTTTCCTTTGTCTTTGATTTAAAAGTATTCGCTCTGGATATTCGTTGCTCACCAAAGCGATAAGGTTGTTATATAGCTTGGTGGAATGGTATTTTAATGTGAAAAAAGAATGACATTTCCCTTGTCATGCGGCAGATTTGTGTGATAACACTAGAGATGTAGACATTTACTGAAGACAATAAACGAGAAAACTCGAATATTATGATTTTTAACGCTCGCATTTACGCACTGATTAACCTGATTATCGTAGTCATTATTAAGACTGCGCGGGGGCGAGTGGGAAGAAAGTAACCACGAATTAGAAAAAACCCCCGCACTGACAAGTCCGGGGGTTTTTTCTAATTTAAACATTCGATTTTTATATTTTTGAGCATTTTCGGCTTTGCCGATTTACAGGAAGAATGGGAGCACAAGATGTGCAGAGACAAAGGAAACAGTTACCAAAATAAAGGTAATACGGGAGAATTCCGATGAAAGGCGCAGAACTAGTCGTATCCGCACTCAAGCAACAAGGAATTGAGACCGTATTTGGTTACCCCGGTGGTGCCATCATGCCAATCTACGATGCACTCTATGACGGCGGGGTTGAACATATCCTATGTCGCCATGAGCAAGGCGCCGCTATGGCCGCGATCGGCATGGCTAGAGCAACACAAGATGTCGCTGTTTGTATGGCAACCTCGGGACCAGGTGCAACCAACCTAGTCACTGGCCTTGCTGATGCCTTTATGGATTCAATCCCATTGGTTGCTATCACAGGTCAGGTTGCAAGTTCCCACATTGGTACCGATGCATTCCAAGAAATGGATGTGATTGGTATGTCTCTGTCATGTACTAAACACAGCTACCTAGTAACTGATATTGAAGAGCTAGCTCCAACCCTCGCTGAAGCGTTTGTGGTAGCAAAGTCTGGCCGCCCTGGCCCGGTTATCGTCGATATCGCTAAAGACGTTCAACTAGCAGAAGCACCTGTTAACGCTCTTCCTGAATTTACTCCACCCGCAATTCCTGTTGCGACAACTGATGCCATTGAACAGGCACAGTACTTTTTGTCTCAAGCGACCCGTCCTGTTTTATACGTAGGTGGTGGTGTTCAACTTGCTAAAGCAACCGATGCGGTTCGTGAGTTTTTACGCCTAAACCCAATGCCAGCAGTAAGCACACTGAAAGGCTTGGGCACTATCGAACGTGACGACCCACACTACCTTGGCATGCTGGGTATGCACGGCACTAAAGCCGCTAACCTTGTGGTTCAAGAGAGTGACCTGTTGATTGTTGTCGGTGCTCGTTTTGATGACCGAGTAACTGGCAAACTCGATACCTTTGCGCCGCATGCTAAGGTTATCCATATCGATATCGATGCCGCTGAGTTCAGCAAACTGCGTCTTGCCAATGCGCCAATTCGCGGTGACATCAACAAGATCATGCCTCAACTAGAGCTAAGCCAAGACATCTCCTCTTGGGTTCATCACTCTGAAGGTCTTCGTAGCTCATTCAAATGGCGTTACGACCACCCTGGTGATCTGATTTTTGCTCCACTGCTGTTGAAGCAACTGTCAGACATGATGCCAGCAAGCTCTATCGTATCGACTGATGTGGGCCAACACCAAATGTGGGCAGCTCAGCACATTCAGCCTCGCGATCCACAGAACTTCATTACCTCTGCCGGTTTAGGCACCATGGGCTTTGGCTTGCCAGCTGCAATGGGTGCTTCGGTTGGGCGTCCTGATGACCAATCTATTCTAATCTCTGGTGATGGCTCGTTCATGATGAACGTGCAAGAGCTTGGCACACTGAAACGCCGCCAAATCCCAGTGAAGATGGTGCTTCTAAACAACTCTCGCTTGGGTATGGTTCGCCAATGGCAATCGTTGTTCTTCGATGGCCGCCACAGTGAAACCATCCTAGATGACAACCCAGACTTCGTGATGCTAGCGAAAGCCTTCGATATCCCGGGTAAAACCATCACGCGCAAAGAAGAAGTAGAGCCAGCACTGAAAGAGATGCTAGAAAGCAAAACCGCTTACCTACTTCATGTTCTTATTGATGAAGAAGAGAACGTATGGCCACTAGTACCGCCAGGTGCTTCAAACAGTGAGATGTTGGAGAACACATAACATGAAAAGATACCTATTAGACATCAAAGCCGATGATAAGCCTGTACTACTAGAGCGTGTTCTTCGTGTTATCCGCCACCGTGGCTTTATTGTTAAGCAAGTCGCGGGCACTCAAAACCACGAAAGTAAAGTGGCGAGTGTAGAGATCATTGTAGACAGTGACCGTCCAATCTCTTTTTTGGTCAATCAAATCGAAAAGCTGTGGGATGTGCGTACCGTTGACGTTATCTCGATCAGCCGTAATGAACTGCCAAACAACAACTTACAACAAAAGATAAACGCATAAGGAACCGCAAACATGACAGCTAAAACAGCAGACTATATTTGGTTTAACGGTGAGATGGTTCCTTGGGCAGAGGCGAACGTTCACGTCCTGACTCACGCAATGCACTACGGTACTTCTGTGTTTGAAGGTGTTCGTTGTTACAACACACCAAAAGGGCCGGTTATCTTCCGTCACCCTGAACATGCTAAGCGCCTAAAAGACTCAGCAAAAATCTATCGCTTCCCTATTCCTTACACTGAGGAAGAAATTATGGAAGCGACTCGCGAAACGCTACGCCAAAATAAGCTAGAGTCAGCGTACATCCGCCCTCTAGGTTTCGTAGGTAACGTTGGTTTGGGTGTCTGCCCGCCAGAAAATACTGAGATGGAACTGATCATCGCTGCTTTCCCTTGGGGGTCTTACCTAGGCGAAGAAGCACTAGAAAACGGCGTTGATGCAATGATTTCTAGCTGGAACCGTGCCGCTCCAAACACGATCCCAACCGCAGCAAAAGCCGGTGGTAACTACCTATCTTCACTATTAGTTGGTGGCGAAGCTCGCCGTCATGGTTACGATGAAGGCATCGCACTGAGTGTTGATGGTTACCTTTCTGAAGGGGCTGGTGAGAACATCTTTGTGGTACGTAACGGCGTGCTATCCACACCACCAGCGACCAGTGCGATTCTGCCGGGTATCACGCGTGATTCGATCATGACACTAGCAAAAGACATGGGTTATGAGATCCGTGAAGAGAACATTGCTCGTGAAGCGCTATACCTTGCCGATGAAGTATTCATGACAGGCACAGCGGCGGAAATCGTTCCGGTTCGCAGCGTAGACAAAATTACAGTAGGTGAAGGCAAACGCGGTCCTATCACTGAAAAAGTTCAAGCGGCTTACTTTGGTCTATTCAATGGAACCACTGAAGATAAGTGGGGCTGGTTAGACTACGTTTACCCAGCAGACCAAACTTCAGAAAACCAAACGCAAACAACTAAGTAAGCAACAGCCAAATATTTTATAAGGATTTAAGCAATGCCAATCTATCGTTCAGCAACGACTACCCACGGACGCAACATGGCTGGTGCGCGCGCTTTATGGCGTGCAACTGGCGTTAAAGATGATGACTTCGGTAAGCCAATCATCGCAGTTGTAAACTCTTTCACTCAATTCGTACCAGGCCACGTTCACCTTAAAGATATGGGTCAATTGGTAGCAGGTGAAATCGAGAAAGCGGGCGGTATCGCTAAAGAATTCAACACCATCGCAGTTGATGATGGTATCGCAATGGGTCACGGTGGCATGCTGTACTCACTGCCATCACGTGAGCTTATCGCAGACTCAGTAGAGTACATGGTGAATGCTCACTGTGCGGATGCGATGGTATGTATCTCTAACTGTGACAAAATCACTCCGGGAATGATGATGGCAGCAATGCGCCTTAACATCCCAGTGATCTTTGTATCAGGCGGCCCAATGGAAGCGGGTAAAACTAAGCTTTCCGATCAAATCATCAAGCTAGACCTTGTTGACGCAATGATCCAAGGTGCCGATCCAACCATTTCTGATGAGCAAAGTGAGCAAGTAGAGCGTTCTGCATGTCCGACATGTGGTTCATGTTCAGGTATGTTCACAGCGAACTCAATGAACTGTCTAACAGAAGCGCTTGGTCTATCTCAGCCAGGTAACGGTTCTATGCTAGCAACCCACGCAGACCGTGAAGAGCTATTCATCAATGCTGGTAAGCGCATCGTTGACCTAACCAAGCGTTACTACGAGCAAGATGACGAATCAGCACTGCCTCGTAACATCGCAAACCGCGCAGCATTTGAAAACGCGATGGCACTGGATATCGCAATGGGCGGTTCTAGTAACACCGTTCTTCACCTATTGGCAGCAGCTCAAGAAGGTGAAGTCGACTTTGATATGGGTGATATCGACGAGATGTCTCGCCGCGTTCCACACCTATGTAAGGTTGCGCCTTCAACACCTAAATACCACATGGAAGACGTTCACCGCGCTGGTGGTGTTATGGCTATCCTAGGTGAACTAGACCGCGCAGGCCTACTGAACAACCAAACTCGCACTGTACTTGGCCTAAGCATGCAAGAGCAGCTAGCTCAATACGACATCATGCAGACAGAAGACGAAGCGGTACTTAAGTTCTTCCGCGCGGGCCCAGCAGGTATTCGTACCACCAAAGCCTTCTCACAAGATTGCCGTTGGGATCGTCTTGATGACGACCGTAAAGAAGGTTGTATCCGTACTAAAGAGAATGCATTCAGCCAAGAAGGTGGCCTAGCCGTACTTTCAGGCAACATCGCCGTTGACGGTTGTATCGTTAAGACAGCAGGTGTTGATGAAGAGAACCTGAAATTCCAAGGTCCTGCTATCGTATTTGAAAGCCAAGACACAGCCGTAGACGGCATCTTAGCGGGTAAAGTAAAAGCAGGCGAAGTGGTTGTTATCCGTTACGAAGGTCCTAAAGGTGGTCCGGGCATGCAAGAAATGCTCTACCCAACTACCTACCTAAAATCTATGGGTCTAGGTAAGTCTTGTGCTCTTCTAACTGACGGACGTTTCTCTGGCGGTACATCCGGTTTGTCTATCGGTCACGCTTCTCCAGAAGCAGCAAGTGGCGGTGTGATTGGTCTAGTAAACACTGGCGATATCATCACTATCGACATCCCTAGCCGTTCGATCACACTTGATGTGCCTGAAGCTGAACTAGAAGCGCGTCGTGTTAAGCAAGACGCACTAGGCTGGAAACCAGAAAACCGTCAGCGTGAAGTTTCATTCGCACTGAAAGCTTACGCAAGCATGGCAACCAGTGCCGACAAAGGCGCCGTGCGTGATAAGTCTAAGCTAGAGGGCTAGTCTATGAGTGATGACACGGTCAGTCCCCAAAAACAAACTGGCGCAGATTATCTGCGTCAGATCCTGAGAGCGCCAGTTTACGAAGCCGCAATCGTGACACCTCTGCAAGAGATGCCTCGCTTAAGTGCTCGCATTGGTAATCAGGTTCAGCTAAAGCGTGAAGACCGTCAGCCGGTCCACTCGTTCAAGCTACGTGGTGCCTACAACATGGTATCAAGCCTTTCAGAGCAACAGAAAGCCGCAGGTGTGATTGCAGCATCGGCAGGTAACCATGCTCAAGGTATGGCGCTGTCTGGCTCTAAGCTGGGCATTCAGACTACGATTGTGATGCCAAAAACCACGCCAGACATCAAGGTTGATGCGGTACGTGGCTTTGGCGGTAACGTGGTTCTGCACGGCAGCAACTTTGATGAAGCCAAGGCAGAAGCCGAGCGTCTTTCTGCTGAACATGGCTTTACCTTTGTGCCGCCTTTCGATCACCCACTGGTGATTGCAGGACAAGGCACGATGGGTATGGAGATGCTGCAGCAGAATGGTCATATGGATTACATCTTTGTGCCGGTTGGTGGTGGTGGCTTAGCTGCGGGTGTTGCTGTATTAGTAAAACAGCTGATGCCAGAGATTAAAGTCATTGCAGTAGAACCAGAAGATTCGTCTTGCTTAAAAGCGGCCCTCGATGCCGGTGAACCTGTGGTACTGGATCAGGTCAGTATGTTTGCTGATGGTGTTGCGGTTAAACGCATTGGTGAAGAGACATTCCGTCTTTGCCAACAGTACATTGACGGTCACATTGCAGTCTCTAGCGATGAGATATGCTCTGCGGTGAAAGACATCTTTGAAGACACTCGTGCGATTGCCGAGCCTTCTGGTGCGCTTGCTCTGGCTGGTTTAAAGAAGTTTGCAGAGCAGAACCAACTGCAAGGCAAACAACTGGCAACTGTACTTTCTGGTGCTAATACCAACTTCCATGGTCTGCGCTATGTGTCTGAACGTTGTGAGCTGGGTGAAAAGCGCGAAGGTCTACTTGCGGTTACTATTCCTGAGCGACAAGGTGCCTTCCTAGAGTTCTGTAATATCATTGGCGGCCGTGCTGTGACTGAGTTTAACTACCGTCATAACGATGACAGCCTAGCGAACATCTTCGTCGGTGTACGTCTCAATGGTGGACAAGAAGAACTCGATCACATCATCAACGACCTGCGTGAAGGTGGCTATCCAGTCGTCGATCTGTCTGATGATGAGATGGCAAAACTGCACATTCGTTACATGATTGGTGGCAAACCATCAAAACCATTGAAAGAGCGCCTATACAGCTTCGAGTTTCCTGAATACCCAGGAGCATTGATTAAGTTCCTTGATACCTTAGGTACCCATTGGAATATCAGCCTGTTCAACTACCGTAACCACGGCGCTGATTACGGCCGTGTATTGTGTGGATTCGAACTGGATGATGATGATTTAGCTCAGTTCTCAACACATCTACGAGAGCTTGGCTATCAGTGTAAAGATGAAACCGATAACCCTTCCTACAAGTTCTTCTTGTCATAAGAGTTAACGACCGAATCAAAAAGAGCGAGTATTTACTCGCTCTTTTTATTGGTGCTGATTCAACTCAAACTTGAAAAGGATCTTCTCGCTAAGATCATTAGACCGCCTTGCGATGATCCAACCAATCTTGGTGAAGTTGTTCACTCGATCCTAGGTATTTCACCATCCACTCGATCAACTTATGGTTATCGTCTTTTCGCCACACCAAACAACAATGACTCTGCGGACTCGGTTCAGGCAGTATTTTTTCCACCAGCAAGCCTTGTTCGATAATTGGCGCGGCAATGTGCCTCGGCATATAACCCACCCCTACTCCATTTTTAAGGCATTCAATTGCGCTATACCAATTGGGTAACAACAGGCGTCTTTGACTTGAGTAGTGGCCTGTGTGTCGCTTAGGGAGCACACTGGAGGTATCATCCAAGCAGATGGCTGGATATTGGCTCACGAACTCTTCATTGAGGTTCTGTTCGCGCACACACGGGTGACTTGGCGACATTACAAATGCCCAATCTAATTGCCCCATGTCTTTGACTTCAAAATCGCCACCAACTGGCACAGCTGAGGTGGCGCCAATCACGATATCCGCCCTGCCCTGTGCAATCGCTTCCCATGAGCCGTTGAAAACCTCCATGTTGATCTGAAGTTCGGCAAACTCAAAGGTTTGATAGAACTCTTCAATCATCGGCTTCATCTTGTCGAGCTTCACCACATTATCGAGCGTCAGACGCAAGGTTTTCTTCCAACCTCGAGCTGCTCGACGAGTCTGGGCACTGACCTCTTCCATTTGCCTCAGTAGTGCACGCGCCTCTTCAATGAACAGTTCACCTGCCGGAGTGAGCTCAACCTTTCTCGGTAAACGCCTGAAAAGCAGCACATCCAGTTCTTGTTCGACCTGTCTGACACCATAACTGATCGCCGAGGGCACTTTGTGCAACTGCTCAGCCGCCGCGGTAAAACTGCCCAAGCGCGCTACCGTATCGAGCATTTCTAAAGAGGATTTAGAGAACATAAGCCTTCAAATTTTTTGATTGATAACCACATATTTTAGCGTTTTATTTTATCAGGTCTGAAAAATAGAATGTCAGCATAAATAAACAGGGGCTTTCACTTCTGTATATCAAACAATTTTTTTGATGATAAAAACATCACTACCTTTAGCTTAATGGCATCTTATGAATATTTCTAAATTTCAATTGGTCTACCTTGCAGTTCTTTCAATGCTTGGCTTTATTGCGACCGATATGTACCTTCCTGCATTTAAGGCAATGGAAGTTGATTTCGCAACCGGCCCAGAGCAGATTGCCCTGTCTTTAACGGTATTCCTTGGCGGTATGGCAATGGGTCAGCTTCTTTGGGGTCTGGCGAGTGACAAGTATGGTCACCGTAATACGCTGGCGGTTGGTCTTGTTATCTTTACTGCAGCTTCATTCGGCTTAGCATTCAGCACCGAGGTATGGCACCTACTGACACTACGATTCATTCAAGCGATCGGCGTATGTGCTCCTGCGGTAATCTGGCAAGCAATGGTTATCAAGCGTTACTCGCAAAGCAGTAGCCAACAAATTTTTGCAACCATCATGCCTTTGGTTGCGCTATCTCCTGCATTAGCACCTCAGCTAGGTGTGTTACTGGCGGATAGCTTTGGCTGGCACAGCATCTTCATCACATTAACCTTGATGGGTGCACTGCTAGTGGCGACAACAATGGCTCAACCAAAAGAAGCGCCTGAAGTAAAACAGACATCGATTAAGACAGACATCAAGATGTTGCTTAAATCAAAGCCTTACATGGGTAATGTCTTAATGTTTGCTTCAGCATCTGCAGCGTTCTTCGCTTACCTAACGGGTATGCCAGAGATCATGGCCCAACTAGGTTATGAAGCAAAAGACATCGGTTTGAGCTTTATCCCACAAACAATCGCGTTCATGGCGGGTGGTTACTTCGGTAAGCAAGCAGTGAAGAAATATGGCGATGGCGTTGTACTAAGAAACCTTATCGGTTTGTTCAGTGTAGCGGCGATGCTTATCTTTATCGCATCACAGTGGGAACTGACGTCAATCTGGCCTCTACTTGCGCCTTTCTGTTTGATTGCTGTCGCAAACGGCGCACTTTACCCAATCGTAGTAAACCGTGCTCTATCAAGCGCTAAACAAAGCCCAGCAACAGCTGCTGGTCTACAAAACAGCCTGCAAATCAGTATCAGTGGCCTATCAAGTGCATTGGTCGCGGCAATGGCTAGCCAAGCACTAAGCGCGACGGGTATTGCCGTTGTGATCTGTTTGGGTGCGTTGTGGGTTGGCTATATTGTTTCGAACAAAGAGCTTTCTGAACACTTCGCGACACCTGACAACTCTCGAGTAGTCGCTGACGAGAAACAAGACTAGTTTCTAAGTTAACGAAAACAAAAAAGAGCGAGATTACTCGCTCTTTTTTTATATCTAGATAAATAAGAAAAAGCCAGTAGCGGTACTACTGACTTTCATTTAAATCATCTTATTTATTAAGAGACTACTTTTTCTTAGTCGGACGCTGCCAGTCAGCAATCTTACGTTCTTTCGCACGGCTGATAACCAGCTCATTTTCCAACACATCACGCGTCACTGTAGAGCCAGCACCAACCGTCGCACCATTACCAATCGTAACAGGCGCTATTAATTGACTATCTGAACCAACAAACACGTCATCACCAATAATGGTCTTAAACTTATTCGCCCCATCGTAGTTACAAGTAATTGCACCCGCCCCTACGTTTACACGCTGACCAATTTCAGCATCGCCCAAGTACGTTAGGTGATTCGCTTTAGAACCTTCACCAAGGCGAGTGTTCTTCACTTCAACAAAGTTACCAACGTGCGAATCGTTACGCATGTCTGCACCAGGGCGTAGGCGAGTAAATGGACCAACCGTACAGTCTTCACCAACAGTCGCTCCTTCGATTACGCTGTATGGACGAATAACTGTGTTGTCATCGATCTCACAGTCTTTCAGCACGCAGCCAGTGCCGATAACCACGTTATCGCCAATGCTTACGCTGCCTTCGATGATAACGTTAGTATCAATCTCAACGTCCATACCGCACTGCAGTTCACCACGCAGATCAAAGCGGCTTGGGTCGCGTAGCATTACGCCTTGCTTCAATAGCTTATCGGCTTGCTCAGCTTGGTAAGCGCGCTCTAGACGAGCCAGTTGAGAGCGGTCGTTTACGCCTTCCACTTCAATCGGGCTTACTGGGTGTACCGCTTCAACTGCACGACCTTCGTCGTGAGCCGCAGCGATAACGTCAGTCAGGTAATATTCACCCTGTGCGTTGTCGTTGCTTAGACCTGACAACCAGCGCTTCAGATCGCCACCAGTCGCCACCATAACGCCGGTATTGATCTCTTTGATAAGCTTCTGCTCATCCGTTGCATCTTTCTGTTCAACGATAGCCACAACAGGGCCATTACGACGAATAATACGTCCGTAGCCCATCGGGTTGTCTAACACGACAGTAAGTAGCGCGATGCCACCGTTTGGTTGAGCGTCTAATAGGTTTTCAATGGTTTCAGGTGAGATTAGTGGAACATCACCGTAGAGCACCAATACTTTTTCATCATCAGCGAAATGTGCAGATGCTTGATCCACAGCGTGACCTGTGCCGAGCTGTTCAGCTTGCAGTGCCCAGTTTACAGATTCTTCAGCTAAGGTAGCCTTCATCTGATCACCACCGTGGCCGTAAACCAGGTTGATGTTTTGAGCGCCTAGACCATTACATGTATCGATAACATGCTTCACCATTGGCTTACCCGCAAGTGTGTGCAGAACCTTTGGTGTGTTTGAATACATGCGAGTGCCTTTGCCCGCCGCGAGAATTACCGCGCTAAACTTCATTGTAAACCTATCCAACGTTATTTTTATTAAGCCGATATTGTAACCGTTTTTGGGCAAAAAATTAAATCACAATAACCATTTAACCAGTAGTGATACGTAAAAGAAGCATTTTTGAGAATCTAAAAATGCAAAAAGGCGACCCTTAGGTCGCCTTTATCTCAGAGTCTGTAATCTTAAAAAGATTAACGACGCTGTTTTGTCAGTTCGATAACTCGTAACTGAGCAATGGCTTTAGCCAGTTCACCGGCCGCTTGTGCGAAGTCTATGTCGCCATGCTGATTTTGGATATTCTCCACAGCCTTGCGCTTAGCTTCTTCCGCCTTTGCTGCGTCTAGCTCTTCACCACGGATAGCTGTATCAGCCAGTACAGTTGCTGTACCAGGCTGAACTTCTACCATACCACCAGAAACATAAATGATTTCTTCGTGGCCGTGCTGCTTAACAATACGCACCATGCCAGGCTTGATAGCGGTCAGCAGTGGACAGTGACCATGGAAAATACCAAGTTCACCCTCACTACCGGTCACCTGAAACGTCTCAACAAGGCCTGAGAAAATTTGTTTCTCTGCACTTACAACGTCTAGGTGAAAGGTTATTGCTGCCATATCGCCTCCTAGTTAGCCTTATAGCTTCTTAGCATTCTCGATAGCTTCGTCAATTGCACCACAGTACATGAACGCTTGCTCTGGAATGTCATCGTATTCACCAGATAGAAGACCTTGGAAGCCACGTAGAGTCTCTTTAAGAGGTACGTAAATGCCTGGGTCACCTGTAAATACTTCCGCTACGTGGTAAGGCTGAGTTAGGAACTTCTCAATCTTACGAGCACGAGATACAACTTGCTTATCTTCTTCAGATAGCTCGTCCATACCTAGGATAGCAATGATATCTTTCAGCTCTTTATAGCGCTGAAGAGTAGACTGAACGCCACGAGCGATGTCGTAGTGCTCTTGTCCAACTACCAATGGATCCAGTTGACGTGAAGTAGAATCTAGCGGGTCGATCGCAGGGTATAGACCCATAGATGCGATGTTACGGTTAAGTACAACCGTTGCATCCAAGTGAGCGAACGTTGTTGCTGGAGACGGGTCAGTCAAGTCATCCGCAGGTACGTATACCGCCTGTACAGACGTGATAGAACCAGCTTTAGTTGACGTGATACGCTCTTGTAGAACACCCATTTCTTCAGCCAGTGTAGGTTGGTAACCTACCGCAGAAGGCATACGACCTAGAAGTGCTGATACTTCAGTACCTGCTAGTGTGTAACGGTAGATGTTATCAACGAACAGTAGAACGTCACGACCTTCGTCACGGAAGCGCTCTGCCATTGTTAGGCCAGTCAGGGCAACACGTAGACGGTTACCTGGTGGCTCGTTCATCTGACCGTAAACCATCGCTACTTTTGATTCTTCAGGTTTTTCGATGTTTACAACACCTGCTTCCTGCATCTCAAAGTAGAAATCGTTACCTTCACGAGTACGCTCACCTACACCTGCAAATACAGATAGGCCTGAGTGTTGAAGTGCGATGTTGTTGATAAGTTCCATCATGTTAACGGTCTTACCTACACCAGCACCACCGAATAGACCGATTTTACCACCCTTAGCGAATGGACAAATCAAGTCGATTACTTTAACACCAGTTTCTAGAAGAGCTGTCTCGTTAGACTGCTCTTCGTAGCTTGGAGCTTCACGGTGAATGGCGTAATGCTCTTCAGCACCAATCTCGCCACACTCATCAATCGCGTCACCTAGGACATTCATGATACGACCCAATGTCTTAGTACCTACTGGTACTGAGATTGGAGCGCCAGTATTTTCAACTGTCAAACCACGACGTAAACCATCAGAGCTACCCATTACGATTGCGCGAACTACGCCACCGCCAAGTTGTTGCTGAACTTCAAGAACTAGACGTTCTTGTACTTCATTAACATTCAGAGCGTCGTATACACGAGGTACTTCACCCTGTGGGAACTCTACGTCGACTACCGCACCGATGATCTGTACGATCTTACCTGTAGCCATCGTTAATCCTCTAACTATTTAGTTTTACCTAAGCTTAAACCGCAGCTGCGCCTGAAACGATCTCAGAAAGTTCTTGTGTAATTGCCGCTTGACGCGCTTTGTTGTACACAAGTTCTAAGTCATCAATAATGTCACCAGCGTTATCTGTTGCTGATTTCATAGCAATCATTCGAGCCGCTTGCTCACAAGCAAGGTTCTCGACCACACCTTGATATACTTGAGATTCGACGTAGCGAACCAGTAGTGCATCTAGTAGTGGTTTTGGCTCAGGCTCATAAATGTAGTCCCAAGCATGATCGCGTTTCATGTCTTCGCTGTCTGATTTAGGCAAAGGAAGTAATTGATCGATCGTTGGTTCTTGTACCATAGTGTTTTCAAACTTGTTGAACACTACGAACAGGCGATCCAATTCGCCTTCATCATATTTCTTCAGCATAACGCTTACAGAGCCAATCAAGTCTTCAAGGCTTGGGCGATCGCCCAGACCAGAAACTTGAGCTGCTACTTTCGCGCCGCTGTTGTTGAAAAATGCTGTCGCTTTTGAACCTACAATTGCAAGTTCAACGTCAGCACCTTTCTCAGACCAATCTTTCATGTCGTTCATGGCTTTTTTGAACAAATTAATGTTCAAACCACCACAAAGACCACGGTCTGTAGAAACGATGATGTAACCAACACGTTTGGCTTCACGTTCCTCAAGATAAGGATGCTTATACTCGAGGCTACCATTAGCCAAATGACCGATCACTTTACGCATTGTTTCTGCATATGGACGAGTAGCTTCCATTGCGTCTTGAGAACGACGCATTTTTGAAGCTGCTACCATTTCCATTGCTTTCGTAATCTTCTGTGTGCTTTTAACACTACCGATTTTATTACGTATCTCTTTTGCGCCGGCCATCGTTACTCTCCGTTAATGGTATGAGGTGGCCCTAAGACCACCTACCAATTACCAGGTCTGGGTTGCCTTGAAATCGTCAACAAGCTTCTTCAGCTCAGCTTCGATTTCTTTATTGAAAGCACCCGTTGTGTCGATCTGTGTTGCTAGATCGGCATATTGACCACGAGCAAACGACAGTAAAGCAGCTTCAAAGTCTAGAACTTTAGAAAGTTCAACGTCTTGAAGGTATCCACGCTCTGCAGCGAAGATTACTAGAGCTTGGTCAAATACAGACATAGGAGCGTATTGCTTCTGCTTCATCAGTTCTGTAACTTTTTGACCGTGGTCTAGCTGCTTCTTAGTCGCTTCATCAAGATCCGAAGAGAACTGAGCAAATGCTGCAAGTTCACGGTATTGAGCTAGAGCAGTACGGATACCGCCAGATAGCTTCTTGATGATTTTAGTCTGCGCCGAACCACCTACACGAGAAACTGAGATACCAGGGTCAACAGCTGGACGTACGCCCGCGTTGAATAGCTCAGTTTGTAGGAAGATCTGACCATCGGTAATCGAGATTACGTTCGTCGGTACGAATGCAGATACGTCACCAGCTTGCGTTTCGATGATAGGAAGAGCAGTTAAAGAACCCGTCTTGCCTTTCACTTCGCCTTTAGTGAATTCTTCTACGTAGTGTTCGCTTACACGAGCAGCACGCTCTAGTAGACGAGAGTGAAGGTAGAAAACATCACCTGGGAACGCTTCACGACCTGGTGGACGCTTAAGTAGTAGCGAGATTTGACGGTAAGCTACAGCTTGCTTAGATAGGTCATCATAAACAATCAGTGCATCTTCACCGCGATCACGGAAGTATTCGCCCATCGCACAACCAGCATACGGTGCAAGGTATTGCAGCGCTGCAGATTCAGAAGCCGATGCAACAACAACAACAGTGTTTGCTAGTGCGCCGTGCTCTTCTAGTTTGCGAACTACGTTAGCAATAGTCGACGCTTTTTGGCCGATAGCTACGTAGATAGAGAAAATACCAGAATCTTTTTGGTTAATAATCGCATCGATCGCCATTGCTGTTTTACCAGTCTGACGGTCACCGATTACTAGTTCACGTTGACCACGACCGATAGGGATCATTGAGTCAACAGACTTGTAACCAGTTTGAACAGGTTGATCTACCGATTTACGGTCGATTACACCTGGTGCGATAATTTCTACAGGCGAAGTCAATTTAGCTTCGATTGGACCTTTACCATCAATTGGCTCACCTAGCGTGTTTACAACACGACCAAGCATTTCAGGACCTACTGGTACTTCTAGAATACGACCAGTACCTGTAACTTTCATGCCTTCCTGTAGGTCAGCATACGGGCCCATTACAACAGCACCAACCGAATCACGGTTCAAGTTCAGTGCTAGAGCGTAACGGCCACCCGGTAGTTCGATCATTTCACCTTGCATCACGTCCGCTAGGCCGTGGATGCTAAGGATGCCATCGCTTACAGAAACGATAGTACCTTCATTGCGAGCTTCACTAACAACGTCGAAAGATTCAATACGTTGTTTAATTAGATCGCTAATTTCAGTGGAATTAAGTTGCATGCTCCAATCCCCATTAAGACTGCAATGCATCGCTCAGGCGGTCTAAACGACTGCGCGCTGAGTTATCGATGACTAGGTCTCCGGCTCGAATAATAACTCCACTAAGTAGAGTCTCATCTATACTGCAATTCAGCTGAACTTTGCGCGCAAGGCGCAGTTCCAATTTGCTGATAATGCTTGTGCGTTGTTCTTCAGAAAGTTCAACAGCTGAAGTAACTTCAACGTCGATCTCTTTCTCATACTCTTTTTTGAGTATAAAGAACTCTTTACAAACATCAGGAAAAGCCATTAAGCGGCCATTCTCTGCCATCACTTTAATTAAGTTCTGGCCGAATTCATCAAATTGTTCGCCACAAATTACAATGAATACTTCAGCTAATTTTTCAGCAGTCATAGAACCGCTTAATAAATTGTGAACATCATCATTTTGTGCCACTTCGGCAGCAAAAGTAAGCATTTGACCCCATTGGTCTAGCTCACCTTTATCTACCGCAAAGTCAAACGCTGCTTTAGCATAGGGGCGTGCGATTGTAGTCAAATCAGACATATACAGCCCCTTGCTTTAAAGTTTTGCAGTAATGTTGTTAAGAAGATCATCGTGTACATCTTTATCGATTGTACGCTCAAGGATTTTCTCAGCACCAGCTATAGCCAGAGTTGCGACTTGTTTGCGCAGGTCATCACGGGCACGTGTACGCTCTGCTTCAATTTCTGCTTCAGCTTGCGCTAAGATTTTCTGGCGTTCTGCCTGAGCTTCTTCGCGTGCTTCATCAATAATTTGAGCTTTACGTTTGTTTGCCTGATCAATAACCTCAGTTGCAGTGCGCTTTGCTTCTTTCATTTGCTCAGAAGCGTTGGCTTGTGCCAGGTTCAAGTCTTTAGTAGCGCGTTCAGCGGCTACAAGACCGTCAGCAATTTTTTTCTGACGTTCTTCAATTGCTTGCATGATTGGTGGCCATACATATTTCATGCAGAACCAAACAAACAGTGAAAAAGCAATTGCTTGACCTAGCAGAGTTGCGTTCATATTCACAACAGCTACCCCTCGTTAAGAATCAACTACAAAAATTTAATTAACTATTAAAGAGTTAATTAGCCTGCTAGTTGACCAACAAATGGGTTAGCAAACGTGAATAGTAGTGCGATTACGATACCGATCATTGGAACAGCATCCAGTAGACCAGCGATGATGAACATCTTAACTTGTAGCATTGGAGCCATTTCAGGTTGACGCGCAGCGCCTTCTAGGAATTTACCACCAAGAATAGCAAAACCAATTGCAGTACCTACGGCACAAAGACCAACAATAATAGCAACAGCGATTGCTGAAAAACTTAGTACAGTTTCCATTTACGTTCTCCGATTAACATTAATAGTTAGAATAAAGCTTAAAAATTTTTTAGTGATCACTATCTTCATGAGCCATTGATAAGTAAACGATTGTCAACATCATGAAAACAAACGCTTGAATCAATATAACTAAGATATGGAAGATAGCCCAAGGTAGTGCACCTACCCATTGTAAGTACCACGGTAGCATTGCCGCGATAAGAATAAACACCACCTCACCCGCAAACATATTACCAAATAAACGCATACCTAGAGATAGTGGCTTCGCTAATAACGAAATTACCTCAAGTACCAAGTTAAATGGGATCATGATTGGGTGATTAAATGGATGCAGTGCCAATTCTTTAGCAAATCCGCCTAGGCCTTTCACTTTGATGCTGTAGTAGATCATCAGAGCAAAAACACCCAAAGCCATTGCCATGGTTATATTTACATCAGCTGTAGGAACCACTTTCAAGTAAGGGATACCTAGCCAATGCTCTGCAGGATATGGTAAGAAATCGATAGGCACTAAGTCCATCAAGTTCATAATGATAATCCAGCAGAATATAGTCAGTGCTAGTGGGGCAATCAGAGGGTTGCGACCATGGAAAGTTTCTTTAACGTTGTCGCCAACGAATTCCACTACCATTTCAACAAAACACTGAAGCTTACCAGGTACACCTACTGTTGCTTTCTTAGCGACTGAGCGAAAAACCCAAAGGAATAACATCCCTGTCAACACCGAAAAAAACAGACTGTCTATATGTACGTTCCAGAAACTTGTCTCCTCTACAAGACCAAACTTAGCTAAAGAAAGGTTTTGTAAATGGTGTTCAATGTATCCGGATGCTGTTGGCGCAGCCATAACTCATCCTATTTTTTATTGTTAATGAAAAGCACTGGCGCAAAGATATTAATACCTAGAACCAGTAAATAGGTCAGTTTGAGGGGAATTAATTCCACCTGCATATACATGTAGACAATAGAGAATAGTAGAACTGTGATAAGGATCTTTAGTGCTTCACCTGCATAGAACGACGCCGCAACTAACTTAGTTGCGCGAGCTCCACAAAATAGGAAAGCACACACACAAAAAACCACATTCGCGATGACAAAAATACCGCCACCAACCAATGCAGCAAAACCCCAATCAGGATTAACAGCTAAACCTAACCCTATCGCCACTAATATAACCGCGCTAAGCTCGATCAATAACATTTGCTTTGCAAGCACTCGTCCTGGTCTTGCTAACGCCGCTACCATGTATTCGTTCCTCTTTAAGCCCACTTTACCACTCGCTTAAAAGCGTGCTGAGAAATTGGCGAAAATTATACGTTCAGCCAAATTGATTGCAATAAGAATGCAGCAATCATTTACATTTCTGTATACAAACCGACAACTTTTGTAAGAAATTACTTGTTTATTACATAATTGACCTAAATCAATTATCTCATTTAGTACTCTAGTTTAGCAATAAGTTGCTCTAATTTGTGAGGCTCATCAAGAGTAATTGTCACTTTTGACTTACCGCTAACAGAACGAGTAACTGAAACGTTTGCTTGCAATTTTTCCGTGAGTCTTCGTGAAAGTTCGATGGCCTCAGTGTCTTCGGGCTTCGATTCAGCTTCAACGTCTGGTTTTAAGCACTTTTTGACAAGTTGCTCAGTTTGACGCACGGTCATTTTTTTGGTTGCTGCGGTATTCGCTGCCTCAACCTGGGTAACACCTTCAAGCGCAAGCAGTGCTCTAGCATGCCCCATTTCTAGTTGTTTACTGGAAACTAAACCTTTTACTTCATTTTCGAGCTGATTTAGACGTAATAAGTTACTAACGGTAGCTCTGGATTTACCAATCACATCGGCGACCTGCTGATGTGTCAGTGAAAACTCGTTCTGCAAGCGCTCTAGCGCTTGTGATTCTTCGATAACATTCAGATCTTCACGTTGAATGTTCTCGATCAATGCCATCGCAATCGCGGCCTTGTCTTCTACTCTCTTGATCAAGCATGGAACTTGTTTAAGACCAGCTTGACGAGCCGCTCTCCAACGACGTTCACCAGCAATAATCTCAAATTGGTCGTGCGCTAAAGGGCGTACAACGATCGGTTGGATAATGCCTTGAGATTGTATAGATGCCGCTAACTCTTCTAGCGCTTCCGGCGCAATATCCTTACGCGGTTGATATACACCAGGCTTTAAGCAACCAACAGCCAGTTCAATAAGCTCACCATCAGCCGACAACGCCTGACTATGAGAAGCAACTTGCTGTTTTTCACGAGCCAATGAGCTAGTTGCAAGCAATGCATCTAGCCCTTTTCCTAAACCACGCTTAGACATTGAGCGAATTCCTTTGGTTGGACCTATACTGGGACTTCTTCACGACGCAACATTTCGCCAGCAAGAGCAAGGTAAGCCTTAGCTCCTGCGGAATATTTGTCGTAGTACATTGCTGGCTTGCCGTGACTCGGGGCTTCTGCCAGACGCACATTTCTAGGGATCACAGTTCGGTAGACTTTGCTACCAAAGTGTTTTTTGAGTTGATCAGATACTTCGTTCGATAAGCGGTTGCGAGGATCGTACATAGTACGCAGAAGACCTTCGATCTTCAGGTTCTCGTTTACAACAGCCGCTAGCTTACTGATGGTATCCATCAATGCAGTCAAACCTTCCAAAGCAAAGTATTCACATTGCATAGGAACCAATACGGAATCGGCCGCAGCCATCGCGTTGATTGTAAGAAGGTTTAATGAGGGCGGGCAATCAATAAAGATGAAATCATAGTTATTACGAATGGGTTCGAGTGCATTTTTTAAACGAACTTCACGAGCAAACACTTCCATCAGCTTGATTTCTGCCGCAGTAACATCACCGTTCGCGGCGATGAGGTCATAATTGCCAGATGTACTCCGGCAAACCACCTCATCAAATGGGGTGTCTTCAACCAACAAATCGTAAGCTGTTGCTTCAACTTGATACTTGTCGACACCGCTCGCCATAGTGGCATTACCTTGAGGATCGAGGTCAACAACCAATATCTTGCGTTTTGTTGCCGCCATTGATGCTGCTAAATTAATGCAAGTTGTTGTTTTTCCTACGCCACCCTTCTGGTTGGCAATTGCTACGATTCTACCCACTATGGCCTCGCTGATTATCCCTGACGCGATAAAGTAACTAGATGACGCTCTCCATCAAGCTCTGGCACTTGCAAAGCTTTAATGTCTGTCACTGAACACCATTCAGGTAACAGGTCGATTTCGTCTCTAGGATGTTGTCCCTTAAGAGCCAAAAATACACCGGATTGCTCTTTAGGTAAATGGTGACACCACTCTACCATGTCTGTCATTGACGCAAATGCACGACTGAGCACTGCATCAAACTTTTCTTCTGGTTGAAATTCTTCAACGCGACTTTGAACCGGTACCACGTTGTCGATACCCAGCTCATGAATCACCTGTTTGATAAAACGAATACGCTTACCTAGGCTGTCTAGCAAGTAAAACTCGCAGTCTGGATTCATGATTGAGAGCGGAATCCCAGGAAGACCAGGTCCCGTACCCACATCGATAAAGCGCTTACCTTGTAAGTGAGTGCTAACAATGATGCTATCTAAGATATGTTTCACCATCATTTCTTGTGGGTCACGAACTGATGTTAGGTTATAAGCTTTGTTCCACTTGTTCAGTAACTCAACGTAGCCAACCAACTGGCCACGTTGTTTTTCAGATACTTCAAGTTCAGTCTGGCCAATAAGGTGATCCAGTTTTTCGCGTAATGCGCTCATTATGCTTCCTCACCTTTTTTCAACAGGCCGTGTTTTTTCAAGTAAACCAACAGAATTGAGATTGCTGCAGGTGTGATACCTGAAATTCGCGAAGCAATACCAATTGAGTCAGGCTTAGCTGTCGTTAGTTTAAGAACCACTTCGTTAGAAAGTCCTTTTACCTTGCTGTAATCGATATCAGCAGGCAGTTTGGTGTTTTCATGACGCAGTGATTTTTCAATTTCGTCTTGTTGACGCTGAATGTAACCATCGTACTTCACTTGGATCTCAACTTGCTCAGACGCTTGTTGATCTTCCAGTGCAGGACCAAAACGATCCAATGCGGTTAACTGTGAATAAGTCATTTCAGGGCGACGAAGAAGATCTTCACCGCTCGCTTCACGAGACATTGGTGTTTTCAGAATTTGGTTCAGTTGATCAATATCTTCAGATTTTGGATTAATCCAAGTCTCTTTCAGACGTTGACGCTCCTTCTCCATGTTTTCCATCTTCTCGTTGAAACGAGCCCAACGAGCGTCATCAACAAGGCCAAGTTCACGCGACTTTTCAGTCAAGCGGATATCGGCGTTGTCTTCACGAAGCAGCAGACGGTATTCCGCGCGAGACGTAAACATGCGGTAAGGTTCTTTGGTACCCATGGTAGATAGGTCGTCGATAAGCACGCCCATGTAAGCTTGGTCACGACGTGGACTCCAGCCTTCTTTGCCTTGAGTAAACAAACTTGCATTCAGACCGGCCATCAAGCCTTGTGCAGCCGCTTCTTCATAGCCAGTGGTACCGTTGATTTGACCCGCAAAGAATAGACCTTTGATAAACTTAGTTTCGTAAGTCAGCTTAAGGTCGCGAGGATCAAAGAAATCGTACTCAATCGCATAGCCAGGGCGAACGATATGAGCATTTTCAAAGCCCTTCATCGAACGAACAATTTGAACCTGTACATCAAACGGCAGACTGGTAGAGATACCATTCGGGTATAGCTCGTGAGTCGTTAGACCTTCTGGCTCAATAAAAATTTGGTGACTGTTCTTGTCAGCAAAACGCATTACTTTGTCTTCAATCGAAGGGCAGTAACGAGGGCCAATGCCTTCAATCACACCCGCGTACATAGGGCTGCGATCAAGGTTGGCACGAATTACGTCATGCGTATTTTCATTGGTATGCGTGATGTAACATGGAATTTGACGAGGTTGTTGAGCTCGGCTGCCCATGAACGAGAAAACAGGCGTCGGGTTATCACCGTGCTGAACCTCAAGCTCAGAAAAATCAACGCTACGCGCATCGATACGAGGAGGAGTACCTGTTTTCAGGCGATCAACTCGGAATGGAAGATCACGAAGACGGTCAGCCAGTGCGATCGATGGTGGATCACCAGCACGGCCACCTGAAGAACTTTCCATACCAATATGGATCTTGCCGCCTAGGAATGTGCCCACAGTCAGAACCACAGCGCTTGCGCGGAACTTAAGGCCCATCTGCGTTACCACACCTACCACTTGATCCTGTTCAACGATCAAGTCATCAACCGACTGTTGGAACAAAGTCAGGTTTGGCGTGTTTTCAAGAACGTTACGAACAAAGGCTTTGTACAGTGCGCGGTCAGCTTGTGCACGAGTAGCACGAACCGCAGGGCCTTTTGATGCGTTCAATGTTCTGAACTGAATACCTGCATGATCAATAGCTTGCGCCATTAATCCACCCATTGCATCGACCTCTTTTACCAAGTGGCCCTTACCGATCCCGCCAATGGCTGGGTTACAAGACATTTGTCCTAGTGTATCGATATTATGAGTAAGTAATAACGTACTTTGACCAGTACGTGCAGATGCGAGTGCGGCTTCCGTTCCTGCATGGCCACCACCAACAACGATGACGTCAAATTTTTCGTGATAAAGCATGAACCGACCTCAGGTATTCAAACGTTTTCTAGATTGATAAAAAGGAGCGATATTCTACCTGTTTTCATAGCCTGAGAAAACGTTTTTGGGATTTTTCGAAAAAGCTGTTTTTAATTAATATAGATAAGATCTTTAAGGAGATCTTTTATTAGATCTATTATTAGGATCGAGGGTATCTGTGGATAAGTCGGAAATGATCAACGAGATCATGGATCTTTTTTGGATCAAATGATGTGATCTAACTTTGATCAGGATGAGGATTAGCTGGGATCAAAATGGCTACTTATTCACAGGAGGAAATTAGCCTAAAACTTGTTATTTGGATAACTATAGGTTAATCACCGTATATGTATGATCTTATCCACAGCAGAAATTGAAAATAGATCGCTAATTTTCGATGTTTTTGAAAAAAAGTTATTCACAATCACGATGTTCAGAGACAAAAAAAGCGGCATAAGCCGCTTTTTGAGAGAGGAGAGAGGTTAAAACTGGTCGCTATGATCGTTGAACCAAGCTTCTGCTGCGTCTTCTGGTACCGGAGTTTCCAATACATCGATGGTAAAACAGTCAGAAATAGGCTGAGCACCGAGCTCTTTCATCTGGCTGTGGACTGATTTTCCCGCCAAACAGAAGGTATCGTAACTCGAATCACCAAGCGCCACGACAGCAAAGCGAACCGGGCTTAAATCTGGAGATTGCTGGGTCAATGCGTCGATAAACGGCTTAATATTATCTGGAAATTCACCCGCACCATGAGTTGAAGTCACCAGCAACCAAAAGCCTTGTTGGGGAATATCATCGAATTCAGGCTGATTATGAAGGGTGATCTCGTGGCCTTGCTCTTCAAGATGATCATTAAGGTGATCGCCAACGTACTCTGCACCACCTAAGGTGCTGCCTGTAATAATGTGGATCATTAAGCTGTCCTTACTAAAGAAAAAGGCCAGCATGAGCCGGCCTTTAAAGGTTATTTACCAATACAGAAAGAGGTGAAGATACGGCCGAGTAGGTCATCGGAACTGAATTCACCAGTAATCTCGTTAAGGTGTTGCTGCGTTATACGCAGTTCTTCTGCCAAGATTTCCCCTGCCATATAGCCTTCGAGCTGTTGCTGGCCAATATCTAGATGCTCAGATGCGCGTTCTAGGGCATCTAAGTGGCGACGACGTGCCATGAAGCCACCTTCATTGCCACCAGCAAAGCCCATGCAATCTTTTAAGTGATTACGTAGTGCATCAACGCCTTGTCCCGTCTTTGCTGATAGTCGAATCAGAGTTGGATCATTAACATGGCAAATCCCGAGATCTTCACCGGTTTGATCGGCTTTGTTACGAATCACGGTCATTCCGATGTTATTCGGCAGACGATCAACGAAATCTGGCCAGATATCTTTCGGGTCGGTTGCATCGGTAGTGGTGCCATCGACCATAAATAAAACGCGATCGGCTTGAGCAATTTCTTCCCAAGCGCGTTCAATACCGATTTTTTCGACTTCATCCGAGGCTTCACGCAGGCCTGCGGTATCAATAATGTGCAGTGGCATACCATCAATATGGATATGTTCACGAAGTACATCACGGGTTGTACCTGCAATATCAGTCACAATCGCGGAGTCTTTACCCGATAATGCATTCAGTAAGCTCGACTTACCGGCATTAGGACGACCTGCAATCACCACCTTCATACCTTCACGCATGATGGCACCTTGATTGGCTTCTTGGCGAACCGCTTCGAGGTTGTCGATGATAGCTTGTAAGTCAGCACTTACTTTACCGTCAGCAAGGAAATCAATCTCTTCTTCTGGGAAGTCGATAGCGGCTTCAACATAGATGCGTAAGTGAATCAGAGAGTCCACCAGCGTATTAATGCGTTTCGAGAACTCACCTTGCAACGATTGCAGAGCTGATTTCGCCGCTTCTTCTGAACTGGCATCAATGAGGTCAGCAATCGCTTCTGCTTGGGTTAAATCCATCTTGTCGTTCAAGAAGGCACGCTCCGAGAACTCACCTGGGCGTGCTGCGCGTAGCCCTGGAATAGCGAGGATGCGCTTGATGAGCATATCCATTACCACAGGACCACCGTGGCCTTGCAGCTCTAAAACGTCTTCACCGGTAAACGAGTGCGGGTTAGGAAAGTAAAGCGCGATGCCTTGGTCTAGCTCTAAACCATCGTGAGATTTAAAAGGGGTGTACTCAGCGTAACGTGGTTTCAGTACTTTGCCGGTAACTTCAAGCGCAACTTGGGCTGCTTGTGGGCCTGAAACGCGAATAATACCGACGCCGCCACGGCCGGGTGCAGTCGCTTGAGCAACAATCGTATCTGTAGTCATAGTTGTGCCTGCTAGCATGTGAAAGCCAAAAAGGGGCGCTCACGATTAATCAATTAGCTGAATTGTAATCAGCTAAAAACAAAAAGGCGACCTTTTGGTCGCCTTTCTTTGTCTCTTTCTATTATCGAACTTACTTAGAATGTAAGCCTTTCTTTTCCAGCGCGCGGTAGATAAGCGTTTGCTGAATCAGAGTTACGATGTTCGATACTAGCCAGTATAGAACCAGACCTGAAGGGAAGAACAGGAAGAAGAATGTGAACATAACCGGCATAAAGGTCATGATCTTCTGCTGCATTGGATCCGTTACAGTTGTCGGGCTCATCTTCTGGATTAGGAACATTGAAGCACCCATCAGAAGTGGCAAGATGTAGTATGGGTCTTGTGCTGAAAGGTCAGTAATCCAACCGAAGAACGGTGAGTGACGCAGTTCAACAGACTCCATTAGTGCCCAGTATAGCGAAATGAAGATAGGCATTTGCAGAAGGATAGGTAAACAGCCACCTAGTGGGTTTACTTTCTCTTTCTTGTAAAGCTCCATCATTTCTTGGCTCATGCGTTGACGGTCGTCGCCGATACGCTCACGCATTGCAGTCAGCTTAGGCTGAAGCATACGCATTTTCGCCATAGACGTGTACTGAGCTTTCGTTAGTGGGTACATAGCACCACGAACGATGAAAGTTAGACAGATGATTGCCAGACCCCAGTTCACAACGATGCCTTGAATGAACGAAAGCAGAGTATGAAGTGGTTTAGCAATGAACCATAACCAACCGTAGTCAACTACTAGGTCTAGGTTAGGTGCAACAGCAGCCATTTGGTCTTGAAGTTTAGGACCAACCCAAAGCGTTGCTTTGAAGTTTGCTTCGTCGCCAGTAGCGATGGTTTTGTTCGGCATGCGAACACCGATGTCGCCAAGGTTACCAATTACACGAGTGTAAAGGTTGCTGCCTGCTTCGTCGCGTGGGATCCATGCACTTGCAAAGTAGTGCTGAATCATCGCTGCCCAACCTTGACCGTTTGCTAGGTTAAGAGACAGGTTGCGATCTTGCATGTCGTCGAAGCTGTATTTTTTGTAACGCGTATCTTCCGTAGAGTAAGCACCACCACGGTAAGTTGGCATTGTTAGGCTACCGCCGTCATCCATTACGTTCTGACGCAGGTGAGCGTACATGCCGAATGTCGCGTTGTTACCAGAGTTGTTGACTACATCGTATTCAACATCCATTGCGTAGCTGCCACGCTTAAGGATGAATGTTTTCGTGTAATCAAGGCCGTTCGCTTGGTAAGTCATCGGGATGCGTAGTTCATCCTGACCATCAGCAAGCGTGAAGCTGTCTGCTGAAACTGTGTAGCTTGGGCGGTTTGTGCTGCTTAAATCGATACCTTGAGGACCCACTAGACCGCTTTGTGCGATAAATTGGTGACCTGGTTCGTTTTTAAGAAGAACAAACGTATCTTCAGAATCGAACTCAGCAGAGTAATCGTTTAGGTTTGCTTTAACGACATCACCACCAACCGTATCAATTGACAGAGTCAGTACATCAGTTGTTACTGTGATAGTTTTAGCAGAAGAAGCAACTTGACCAGGAGCCGGGTCTAGATCATCTGCATAAGATGGCGCTGGTAGGGTGCTGCCAGATTGTGCCTGCTCAACCGCTTGTGGTGCTGGATTCTGAGCTACGTTCCATTGTTGGAACAGTAGGAAAGAAACCAAAGCCAATGCGATTAACAGGATATTACGTTGAGAATCCATCGTTATTTATCTCTGTCTTGTTTTTGGACTGGTGGAACGGGGTCAAAGCCCCCTTCGTTCAAAGGATGGCATTTTAATAGACGTTTGCCTGATAACCAACACCCTTTTACAAAACCGTGAGCTTTCAACGCTTCTATCGCATATAAAGAGCAGGTTGGAGTAAATCGGCAGCGTGGGCCGATGAGTGGACTAATAAACCATCTATAAAAATAGATGGGTATTAGCGCTATCCACGCGAAGGGCGAGACAGGCGAAGCCATAATTTGTCGAGTAGCTTGAACATTTCTTCATTGCTTAAATCTTGCGCGCTCTTCTTAGCGATTACAACAAAATCTTTGTTAGGAAGTTTGTGTTGAGTGTTACGAAAGCTTTCACGAGTAAGACGCTTGAATCGGTTACGACCCACGGCGGTTTTAATCTGCTTTTTCGGAACGGCTAATCCAAGACGAGGATTTGAAAGAGAGTTATTTCGGGCAATGATGGTGAAATGAGGGGAGCCAGCTCGATGAGCTTGCTTGAAGACATTTTGATAATGTTCGGGAGTTAACAAGCGTAACTCCCGACCGAAGGCTAGCTTATTCAAAATAATCAAAGATTACTTAGAAAGACGCTTACGGCCTTTTGCACGACGTGCATTGATTGTTGCGCGACCGTTCTTAGTAGCCATGCGAGCACGGAAACCGTGAGTACGCTTACGCTTTAGAACTGTAGGTTGAAAAGTGCGTTTCATTGTAATTACCTTACTGATCAGTAGTTTTAGGTTTTTGTTAAACCCGGCGTGGGCATTTTTTCTCTTCTTTATATAAGAAAGGAAAACCGACGCCTCTCAACAAAGAGGCGGAATTGTAATCACTGTCACAAAAAGTGTCAATGATTGGGTTAACTAAAATTCCGGTCGGGGGATTATACGTAGAATAACTAAAATCACAAGGATCCTTAGTCGATCCCAACCTTATTTAAGAATTTTTTTAATTTAGGATCCTGTGGATTACCAAAAATATCCTGTGGAGATCCCTGCTCGATAATATGACCGTCAGCCATGAAGATCACTCGGTCTGCGACCTCTCTCGCGAACTGCATTTCATGGGTAACCACCAGCATGGTTTGATGCTGATTTGCCAGTTTTTTCATTAGGTTAAGCACTTCGCCAACCCACTCAGGATCGAGCGCTGAAGTCGGCTCATCAAACAGTAAAAGCTCGGGTTGTAGTGCCATTGCACGGCCAATACCCACCCGTTGTTGCTGGCCACCAGAGAGCGCGGCTGGGTAGCTATCACCTTTGTCACCTAAGCCAATATCATCAAGTATTTGTTGTGCTTTTTCATGGGCTTGCTGTTTTTTCCAACCACGAACGGTAATTAAACCTTCAGCAATATTCTGTCTCGCGGTTTGGTGAGCGAACAGTGCATAGTTTTGGAACACAAAACCGGTCTTACGACGCAGTGCAAGCACCTCTGCCTTAGTGTGTTTCTGAGTATCAACCTTGATATCATCAATCGAAATCGTGCCTTGATCGGCTTGCTCTAGAAAATTCACACAACGCAGTAGGGTAGATTTACCCGTACCACTTGAACCTATGATGACAATTATCTCACCTTGTTTGATTTCTAGGTCGATCCCTTTCAAAACTTCGGTGTCACCAAACTGCTTGTGGATATTTTGTAATTTGATCATCGTACATACGCCTTATTCAGTTTCACTTCGGCCCAAATTTGAATACGAGTGAGGATAACCACCACGCCCCAGTAAATCAGTGCGACTGCTAAGAAAGCCTCGAAGAAGCGGAAACTTGAAGAAGCCTCCATCTGAGCTTTAGCCATGATTTCGGCGACACCTAGGGTGAAGGCAAGTGAAGTCGACTTGATCATATCGATGAAGTAGTTCATCAACGACGGCAGTGCCACGCGAGTTGCTTGCGGTAAGATCACTCGGCGCATCGCTTGGCTGGTTGTCATACCGACCGAAAGGCTGGCTTCCATCTGGCTGCGATCAATACCGATAATCGCGGCACGAATACTTTCTGCCATATACGCGGCAAAGTGCAGGGTTAAGCCAATCACAGCGGCGCTGAAGGCATCCAACCCAACCATCCACGGGAAGACTTGTGGTAAGCCGTAATAAAGGAGGAACAGCTGCACCAACAGTGGTGTGCCTCGGAAGAAGCTAATGTACAGCTGGCTCAGTTGGTCGAGCACTGGGATTTTGAATACACGAATATTCGCCAGTATCAGAGACAGGATCAGAGCAAAGAACAAGCCCCAGGTCGCCATCTCCATCGTGGTGCCTAAATACTTCAGTAGTATTGGCAACAGCTCTAGCATGTAATTAAAGTCAAATCCCATAATCTATCTCGTATTTTTATTGGCAGTGTTGTTCTATATGTAAGTACTGTTGTATCAGGTTTTTTAATCAGTGCACAAAAGCAAAAAGCCCACCGCTGTATAAAGCAGTGGGCCTTGAATGGAGAAAGTGAGTAATTACTTCTGAGTAATGTCCGCACCAAACCATTTCTGAGAGATACTTTCTAGCGTACCATCTGCGCGCATTGCTGCTAATGCTTCATTTACTTCTGCTTGCAGTTTTTTGCCGTTATCGTTGTCGACGAAAGGCCAAGCGTTTTCAATTGTTTCGAATGGCTGACCTGCTAGTTGTAATGGTAGACCAGTCTTCTTGATAAGCTCTAGTGCTGATAGGCGATCCATTACGAATGCATCGGCACGACCCAGTGCCACGTCATGTTCAATACCTGTATCGTAGGTTTTGACATTGATCTTGCCATCTTTGTCGTAGCTGCGAAGCAGTTGTTCAAAGTTTGAGCCTAGGTTTACCGCAACCGTCTTGCCATCAAGGTCTTCGATGCCTTTAATGCTGTCATTACCTTTACGAACGGTAATTTGTGCGCCGTCTACTACGTATGGGTCTGCGAATAGGTATTTCGCTTTACGTGCATCCGTCATTGTAATTTGGTTTGAAATGGTATCGATGCGACCCGTTTCAAGAAGACCAAACAGACCAGAGAAGTTTGCCGTTACGTATTCAACCTTGTAATCGTTACGCTTACCGATCTCATCCCATAAATCCACTTCAAAACCCTGTAGCTGGTCTTGTTTAACGAACGTAAACGGGAAATAGCGACCAGACATGCCGACTTTAACTTCAGTCGCAGCTTGAACAGTAGCAGCAGAGAGTGCGATAGCCGCAATTGCAGCCTTAATCCAGTTATTCATTTGGTAACTCCTTATATTTATGGGTTTGGATGTTACTGGGAAAATGCTCACTAGAATAAATAACCAGATGTTATTAACCATAACCAGATTGAATTCCCGATTTGGGGATAACTAGCAAGGATCCGGGCATAAGTGGATCATTGTGTGAGTAAATTAGGGGCAAGATGTGTGGATCCACCGATAAATTACAAATTTATTGTGAATAACTTGGATCTTATTCACTGGATCTGTGATCAATTGCTGGTGATCTGACTTATCAACAGGTAAAATTAGCGGTCATTTCATATTACTTTAAATAGAGTGAGGGCACCGTGTCATCTTCGCTTTGGTTGCAGTGTTTGCAACAGCTTCAAGAAGAGTTACCAGCTACAGAATTCAGTATGTGGGTTCGTCCGTTACAAGCGGAACTCAATGACAATACTCTAACTCTATTTGCACCGAACCGTTTCGTACTCGATTGGGTTCGTGATAAGTATCTAAATAGCATTAACCGTCTGCTGCAAGAATATTGCGGTAACGATATCCCACATCTTCATTTTGAAGTGGGAAGCAAGCGTGTGATTGCACCAAAGCCTGCGACACCGACACCAACTCAGACTCGCACTGCAGCTGATGTGGCCGCTGAGTCATCAGCACCTGCGCAATTACAAGCTCGCAAACCTGTCCATAATATCTGGCGTGATGAAGAGCCTGTCGCGGTTGACTTGAATCACCGCTCAAACGTGAACCCAAAACATAAGTTCAATAACTTTGTTGAAGGTAAGTCGAACCAACTCGGTTTGGCTGCGGCACGTCAGGTTTCTGATAACCCAGGTACAGCCTACAACCCGTTGTTCCTATACGGCGGCACTGGTTTAGGTAAAACGCACTTGTTGCATGCGGTGGGTAACGCCATTGTTGATAATAAGCCGAATGCGAAAGTGGTTTACATGCACTCAGAGCGTTTTGTTCAGGATATGGTAAAGGCTCTGCAAAACAACGCGATCGAAGAATTTAAGCGCTACTACCGTAGTGTTGATGCATTGCTTATCGATGACATCCAATTCTTTGCTAATAAAGAGCGTTCTCAAGAAGAGTTCTTCCATACCTTTAACGCGCTGCTTGAAGGCAACCAACAGATCATCCTAACGTCTGACCGTTATCCAAAAGAGATCAACGGGGTAGAAGATCGTCTTAAATCTCGTTTCGGCTGGGGTTTGACGGTAGCGATTGAGCCACCAGAGCTTGAGACACGTGTTGCGATCTTGATGAAGAAAGCCGAAGACCACCAAATTCACCTTGCGGATGAAGTGGCGTTCTTTATTGCCAAGCGTCTACGCTCTAACGTTCGTGAACTGGAAGGCGCATTGAACCGTGTTATTGCGAATGCAAACTTCACTGGCCGCCCGATCACGATCGACTTCGTGCGTGAAGCACTGCGTGACTTACTTGCCCTGCAAGAAAAACTGGTCACTATTGATAACATTCAAAAGACAGTCGCTGAGTACTACAAAATCAAAGTCGCTGATCTATTGTCTAAGCGTCGTTCTCGTTCTGTTGCTCGTCCACGTCAATTGGCGATGGCACTGGCGAAAGAGCTAACAAACCACAGCTTGCCTGAGATTGGCGATGCATTCGGTGGTCGTGACCACACGACGGTACTACATGCTTGTCGTAAGATTGCTCAGCTGCGTGAAGAGAGCCACGACATTAAAGAAGATTATTCGAACTTGATTCGTACCCTTTCTTCTTAATACACAGTATTCTTAACCTTAATAAGCAGAATCTTGGCCACGTACTATTACGCAGTGCCATTTAGACCGTAAGAGCAAGATATGAAATTTACCATTGAACGTAGTCACCTGATTAAGCCATTACAACAAGTATCTGGCGCACTCGGTGGCAGGCCAACGCTTCCAATTCTAGGAAACCTACTGATTAAAGTAGAAGATAACGTGTTGTCGATGACAGCGACGGATCTAGAAGTTGAACTGATCAGCCGTGTAACGCTTGAAGGTGATTTCGAAGCGGGCAGCATTACCGTACCTTCACGTAAATTCCTAGATATCTGCCGTGGATTGCCAGATAACTCAGTGATCACTGTGGTATTGGATGGTGACCGTATTCAGGTTCGCTCTGGTCGTAGCCGCTTTTCTTTAGCAACATTACCTGCGGCAGATTTTCCAAATATTGAAGACTGGAGCAGTGAAGTTGAAGTGTCAGTGACACAAGCTGAACTTCGCGGTCTTATCGAGAAAACACAATTCTCAATGGCGAACCAAGATGTTCGTTATTACCTCAACGGTATGTTGTTTGAGATTGAAGGCTCTATCCTGCGCAGCGTGGCGACCGATGGTCACCGTATGGCAGTATCTCAAGCACAACTGGGTGCGGATTTTGCTCAGAAGCAGATCATTGTTCCTCGTAAAGGTGTTCAAGAGCTAGTGAAGCTATTGGATGCACCTGAACAGCCAGTAACACTGCAAATTGGTAACTCTAACGTGCGAGCTGAAGTGAACAACTATGTCTTCACTTCTAAGCTGGTTGATGGTCGTTTCCCTGATTATCGCCGCGTAATGCCGCAAAATACCACCAAGACACTTGAAGCTGGCTGTGATGAATTACGTTCAGCATTTTCTCGTGCTGCGATTCTATCGAATGAAAAATTCCGTGGTGTTCGCGTTAACCTTGCGGATAGCGAGATGCGCATTACCGCGAACAACCCAGAGCAAGAAGAAGCAGAAGAAGTACTCGATGTTAACTTCGACGGTGACGCGCTAGAGATTGGCTTCAACGTAAGCTACGTATTGGATGTTCTGAACACACTGCGTTGTGAACAGGTTCGCATCTCAATGTCAGACGCCAATGCGAGTGCTCTTATCGAGAACGCACAAGATGACAGCGCGATGTACGTTGTTATGCCAATTCGCTTATAAGCAGCCCTATGTTGACCTACCGAGTCGTGATTGAAGATTAATATGAAGACGTTATGCCTTTATCGCGCTTAATCGTTAAGCAGTTTAGAAATATTGAAGCCTGTGACATTCAACCGTCATCAGGCTTTAACTTTCTTATAGGGGCTAACGGAAGCGGCAAAACCAGTGTCCTTGAAGCTGTGTATCTGCTCGGACATGGTCGCTCATTCAAGAGTTCACTTACCGGTCGTATCATACAAAACGAGTGTAGTGAGCTGTTTGTACATGGCCGTTTTATGACCTCGGATCAATTTGAGCTGCCAATTGGCATTAATAAGCAGCGCGATGGCACGACAGAGGTTAAAATAAGCGGTCAAACTGGGCAAAAGTTGGCTCAGTTAGCTCAAGTCTTACCTTTGCAGTTGATTCACCCTGAAGGGTTTGATTTACTAACCGATGGACCTAAGCATCGCCGAGCATTCATTGATTGGGGAGTCTTCCACAGTGAGTCGGGCTTTTATGATGCGTGGGGCAGGGTAAAGCGCCTCAATAAGCAGCGAAACGCCTTATTGAAAACGGCAACGCACTATCGAGAGCTGAGCTATTGGGACCAAGAATTGGCCCGTTTAGCAGAAAGCATCAGTCAGTGGCGTGCCACCTACGTTGATCAGCTCAAAGAAGTCGCCGAAGAAATCTGTGCGACCTTCCTTCCTGAGTTTGAGATAAAGATTAACTACTATCGTGGCTGGGACAAAGACACCCCGTACGCCGATATATTAGAAAAGAATTTTGAAAGGGATCAGCAGCTTGGTTACACCTTTAGTGGGCCAAACAAAGCGGATCTGAAGATAAAAGTGAACGGCACTCCAGTGGAAGATGTCTTGTCACGAGGTCAATTGAAGTTGATGGTGTGCGCGCTACGAGTAGCACAAGGGCAACACCTCACTCAAATGACAGGTAAGCAGTGCATCTATTTGATAGATGACTTCGCTTCCGAATTAGATAGCCAACGCCGAGCACGTCTTGCTGAGTGTTTAAAGGCGACCCAGGCTCAAGTTTTTGTAAGCTCTATTACCGCTGATCAGATTGCAGATATGCATGACGAAAATAGCAGGATGTTTCATGTGGAACATGGCAAAATAGAGCAAGGATAATTAGTCAGAGAGTAACTATGTCAGATAATTACGATTCATCGAGTATTAAAGTACTGAAGGGTCTGGATGCGGTACGTAAGCGTCCTGGAATGTACATTGGCGACACGGATGATGGTACCGGTCTGCACCACATGGTTTTTGAGGTGGTAGATAACTCTATTGATGAAGCGCTAGCTGGTCACTGTAATGACATCATTGTAACTATCCATGAAGATAGTTCTGTGTCTGTGAGCGATGACGGCCGTGGTATTCCAACAGAATTGCACCCAGAAGAAAACGTATCTGCAGCCGAAGTAATCATGACGGTTCTTCACGCTGGTGGTAAGTTCGATGATAACTCGTACAAGGTATCTGGTGGTCTGCACGGTGTTGGTGTTTCAGTAGTTAACGCACTTTCTAAGCAAGTTACTCTTACTATCCACCGCGGTGGCAAAATCCACACTCAAACCTACAGCCACGGTGAGCCTCAAGCGCCACTAGCGGTTATCGGTGACACGGATAAAACAGGTACAGAGATTCGTTTCTGGCCGAGTGAAGAAACCTTCACTAACATCGAGTTCCATTACGACATTTTAGCTAAGCGTCTACGTGAGCTATCATTCTTGAACTCAGGTGTATCAATTAAGCTAATTGACGAGCGCGAAGAAGACAAAATGGATCACTTCGAATACGAAGGCGGTATCCAAGCGTTTGTTGAACACCTTAATACTAACAAAACGCCAATCATCCAAAAAATCTTCCACTTTAACTCTGAGCGCGAAGACGGTATTACCGTTGAAGTTGCGATGCAGTGGAATGACGGCTACCAAGAAAACATCTACTGTTTCACCAACAACATCCCTCAACGCGATGGTGGTGCTCACTTAGCAGGTTTCCGTGCGGCGCTAACGCGTACTCTGAACAGCTTCATGGACAAGGAAGGCTTCTCTAAGAAAGCGAAGACTGCGACCTCTGGTGATGATGCTCGTGAAGGTCTGACGGCGATTGTTTCTGTTAAAGTGCCTGATCCTAAGTTCTCAAGCCAAACTAAAGATAAGCTGGTTTCTTCAGAAGTGAAGTCTGCCGTTGAATCTACAATGGGTGAGAAGTTGTCTGAGTTCCTTATTGAGAACCCAGGTGAAGCGAAAACAGTTTGTTCTAAAATTATTGATGCAGCACGTGCTCGTGATGCAGCGCGTAAAGCTCGTGAAATGACTCGTCGTAAAGGCGCATTAGATTTAGCGGGTCTTCCTGGTAAGCTTGCTGACTGTCAGGAAAAAGATCCTGCACTGTCTGAACTATATATTGTGGAAGGAGACTCTGCTGGCGGTTCAGCTAAGCAGGGGCGTAACCGTAAGAACCAAGCAATCCTACCGCTGAAAGGTAAAATCCTTAACGTAGAGAAAGCACGTTTCGATAAAATGCTGTCTTCTCAAGAAGTAGCAACGCTAATCACCGCTCTTGGTTGTGGTATTGGTCGTGACGAATACAACCCAGATAAACTGCGTTACCACAACATCATCATCATGACCGATGCCGATGTCGATGGTTCTCACATCCGTACCCTGCTACTGACGTTCTTCTACCGTCAAATGCCAGAGCTGATTGAACGTGGCTACATCTACATTGCTCAACCGCCACTTTACAAAGTGAAGAAAGGTAAGCAAGAGCAGTACATTAAAGATGAAGATGCGATGAACCAGTATCAAGTATCTTTGGCTTTAGACAACGCAGAACTGCACGTAAACCCTGAAGCGCCAGCATTTGCAGGTGAAGGTTTAGAGAAGCTTGTTCAGCAATACAATGCAGGCATCAAGCTTGTTGATCGTATGAGCCGCCGTTACCCACGCGCATTGGTTCACGAACTGATTTACGTTCCTCGTCTAACGGCCGAGCAGTGTCATGATGACGCGGCAGTTGAAGCTTGGGGTAAGCAGCTTGTTGAACAGCTAAACGCGAAAGAAGTAGGTGCAAGCCAATACAGCCTTGAAGTTGAAAAACACGAAGAGCTAGGCTTAAGCGTTCCTAAGATTGTGGTTCGTACTCATGGTGTGACTCATGAACACCTACTAAGCATCGATCTTATTAACTCTAAAGAGTTTGGTAAGCTAGCGGATCTTTCTGAAGCTCTTGATGGCTTGATTGAAGAAGGCGCTTACATTAAGCGTGGTGAGCGTACTCAAGAAGTTTCTAGCTTCGTTGATGCTCTGAACTGGTTAGTGAAAGAGTCTCGTCGTGGTCTAAGCCTACAGCGATACAAAGGTCTAGGCGAGATGAACCCGGATCAACTTTGGGAAACCACAATGGATCCTGAAACTCGCCGTATGATGCAAGTAACAATTGAAGACGCTGTTGGTGCTGATTTGTTGTTTACGACGCTAATGGGTGACCAAGTTGAACCTCGTCGTAACTTCATCGAAGAGAATGCACTGAAAGTAGCAAACCTAGACGTTTAGTCTCTTTGATACTTCGCTCTTTGGCTTAATTTCTGTGTCAGAGGTGCTCACATACATTCGTATGCTCCGCGCCTCTTCCTTGAACTAAAGCCAAATAGCTTCGTCTCAAAAAACTAAAATCATTTTAAAGCACTATCCTTTGGATGGTGCTTTTTTATGTTTGTAAGATATTGAAAAATATTGAGTTGCAAAAATAATTGAAAATAACCCCTTGAAACTATTTTGCTCAATCCATATATCTATTTGTGAAGAGGATGACTGTCTTGCTCTACAAGAGAAGAAACAGAACCTTCATTACCGCTAACGAAGTATCGCTCAATAGAGGATAACTTTGGCAGCACACAACTTAAAAATTGATTCATTGCCATGTCCCAGCGTTGTCGCCAATAGAGGTGAAACCCGAGGAATGCGAATTGAATCTCTTAGCTGTTTACTGGGTCACACACAGGTTAGATCCAAGTAAAATTCGCAGCTAAGACTATTGCTTACTAAAAGGATAGCATTATGAGAACTGTAGATTTCACTCCACTTTACCGCAACGCAATCGGCTTCGATCGTCTATTCAACATGATGGAAGCGAATACATCGAAGAACTCTTCTGGCGGTTACCCTCCATACAACATCGAGCAAAAAGACGAGAACAACTACCGTATTACTATGGCAGTCGCTGGTTTTGCTGATGACCAATTAGATCTGACTCAGAAAGAGAACATGCTAATTGTGAAAGGTGAGCGTAAAGCAGAAGCAGAGAAAACCTTCGTATACCAAGGTATCGCAGAGCGCGATTTCGAGCGTAAATTCCAACTGGCTGACTACGTAAAAGTGGTAGGTGCAAGCATGGAAAATGGTCTTCTTCACATCGACCTCGAACGCGAAATCCCAGAAGCGATGCAACCACGTAAGATTGCTATCAATGGTAATAGTCTACTAGAAGGCTAATTACTGTTAGCTCCTTAGAGCTAAAAAATATCGGGAAGTAAAAGTGAAAGAGCACCTAATGAGGTGCTCTTTTTGTATTTGACCTGCGGTAAGCTAAAAGCTCTTATTACTGCTCTGAGTAAGCCTTTTTCACTTCTTCAGCAATGATAGCAATGCCTTTCTGCATCGCCTCATCATCTTGTACGTAGTTCATGCGTAAGCACTGGTGAGCATGACCCCACTCGTCTTCTTGGCCGATAAAGAAGTATTCACCCGGAACAATCAATACGCCGCGAGCTTTAAGGCGGTCGTACAGTTCCATTGTGGTGATCGGCAGCTCATCAAACCATAGCCATAAGAAGATAGCGCCTTCAGGCTTGTGAATACGGAAGCGAGGGTCGTCGATAGCGTCTTGTAACAGTTCAACTGCACGTAGTGACTTATCTTTATAGAAAGGTTTGATTACCTCGCTACTTAAGCGCAGTAAATCGCCTTTTTCAATCATGTGATTGGCAATTGCAGGGCCAACACTGTTTGGCGCTAAGCTAATGATGCCATTCATGTTGGTCAATGCTTGTGTTACTTCTTCATTCGCAATTACGATACCGCAACGCACACCCGGCAAACCAAGCTTAGAAAGGCTCATGCACAGAATCGTATTTTCATTCCAGAGCGGTTCGACATCTTCAAAGATGATGTTAGGAAACGGCAGGCCGTAAGCATTGTCGATCAGCAGTGGGATGTTGTTTTCACGCGCCAGTTTATCCAGTTTACGCACTTCTTCGTCGGTCAGTACGTTACCCGTTGGGTTGGTTGGACGAGATGCACAGATAGCCGCGACTGAGTCATCAACCTTTAGTTGTTCAAAATCAACGTGGTATTTAAACTGACGGTTTTCTAGCAGTTCGATCTCTGGGTGGTAAGAGATAAAAATATCGTCATCAATACCCGCGTCGCCGTAGCCGATGTATTCCGGTGCGATCGGCAGTAGGATTTTCTTATGTGAGCCGTCAGGCTGTTGGCCTGCTAGCAGGTTGAATAGGTAGAAGAAGCCACTTTGACTGCCATTAGTCAGGCTGATGTTCTTCTCGCTGATGTCCCAACCGTAGGTCTCTTTCAGCATTGCCGCTAACGATTTGATGAAGCTGTCTTTACCCTGCGGACCATCGTAGTTGGCGAGGGCGGCGATGAGTTCTCCACTGGCGAGCATGTCGGCACTGGCTTGGTTAAAGTAATCGAGCATGGCAGGGATAGCGGCTGGGTTGCCACCACCGAGCATGATAGCGCCAGGAGTGCGCAGGCCATCATTCAAATCATCCATTAAACGAGTGATTCCAGAGTATCGATTAAACTTTTCGCCAAACTTAGAGAACTGCATTACTAATTTTACCTAATTCATTGTGATTGCTTGTTACGTGTCATTAAGGCAGACCTTATGTCTGCCATCAGTGTATTCCTTGAACATACCGCAATGTTTTTGCGACGCATAGCGCCAAATGCTCTAACACGTAAAAAACTTCTATAAAGTTTGGTTAATGAGTGACAGCTTGCTTATTGAACGTACCTTTAGCGATAAAAAAAGGAGAAGCCTAAGCTTCCCCTTTAGTTTCTGGTGTTTATGTTAATGAAGGTTTAGTTCGAACCGGTATAAACGACTAATACCTTGTCATCTTGGTATTGGCGTTCGAACGCATAGTAGCCCTTGCTGTTACGGATGATGTGCTTACCCTGAGCAACGGCTGGGTGGCGTTGGCGGAATTGGCCAAGCGCTTGCCAGTGTTCTAGCAGCTCTGCACGTTCGCCAGTGATTTGATCCCAAGGCATGTCTGAGCGTGTGCCTTGCATTGGATCAGAACCCGTTGGGCCAAAGTCTCGGGCGATTTCATCGCCGTAATAGATCTGTACCGCACCGGGAGCCAGCATCAACGCGTTTGCAGCTTTGGTTTGTTTTGCAAAGTCACTGCCATGTTGTGTCCAGAATAGCGAGGTGTCGTGAGACGAAAGGTAACTCAGTACGTTGAACTCGCTGTCGTTGTTGATCTTCTCTGCGTATCGAAGGTAATCAGCATCAAGATCGGATAGGCACTTGAGCGCCTTTGGTGCGATATCACTCTGGAATTCAAAGTTGATGATCGAATCAAATCCGTTAGCGAAGTAATCTGATTTGACCACGCTGTGTGCCCATACTTCGCCAGTCATCCAGAAGGGGAAGTCATCCAAGGCCTTGTCTGGGTTGTTCTGTTTCCACTCGGCAAGTGCCTGGTTGGTGCTCTCTTTCAGTTCTGCCCATGCTTCGAGTTCAACGTGTTTAGCGGTATCGACCCTGAAACCATCGACACCATATTCGCGCACCCAATCCGATAACCAAGTGATTAAATGGTTACGAGGTGTTTTGAGTTCATCGGTCGCGCTGGTGGACTTATTGCGATAGAAATTAGGCAGCCCGATTGTCTCTGTCGACTCTGTTTTGAAATCGGGCAGATGCGCCAAAGACATGGTGAGGTTATTGTAGCCCGGAGAGTCATAGGCGCCGATATCGCTGCGTAGCCAAGCTTTGCCCCACCACTTTTCCCACGCTTCTTTGTCGCTGTAAGAGATGTAGTTGTTGAAGTAGTGCCAGTTCTGACCTTTGGCAGGTTGCCAATCTGTCCAGTTTTCGCCAAGTGTTTGTTTGGCTTCTTCGTCAGTTAGGTTGAGCTTACCAAAATCAAACTCTTGCATGTCGGCAAGCGTCGCATAGCCGGTGTGGTTCATTACCACATCCCAAACAACACGAATGCCTTTGCTATGCGCGGTATCGATGAAGGTTTTTAGCTCGTCTTCGGTGCCCATGTTGTCATCGAGCTTGGTCCAATCTTGATGGTAGTAGCCGTGGTAGCCGTAGTGTTTGAAGTCACCTCGATCACCGCCGCCAACCCAGCCGTGGATTTGCTCTAACGGAGACGTTATCCAGATAGCATTAGCACCGAGTGATTCTATGTAATCGAGTTTTTCGGTTAAGCCTGCCAAGTCACCACCGTGGAAGGTGCCGATTTCGTCTTGTCCATCTTGGCTGCGACCGTAACTGTTGTCGTTATCAGGATTACCATTGTGGAAACGGTCAGTCATTACGAAGTAAACCGTGGCGTTATCCCAACTAAAGTCAGCTTTGGTTTCTGGTTCTACTTTCTCAAGCAGCAGAACACCTTGGCTATTTTCTGCTGGCTGCATGGTGACGCTGCCATTCGTTACTGTGACTTGTTTGCCTGAAAGAGCGTCTCTAACCACGGTGCCATCATCAAAGGTTTGAGCAACGTCGATGATGGTTGGTTCGTCACTAGGAACCGGACAAGCAAAGCTTTGTACTTGTTGTTGCTTCGGCTTTATCTGAACGGTCAGTTCATTGGTTTGTGGGTTGAGCATAAACTGATAGGTGTTAGCGCGAAAGATCTTGATATCTAATTCAGACTTCTCGGCGCAGTCGTCTAGGCGAAGGGGTTTATTGAATTTGATGCGGTTTTCTTCAGCCAGCGCATAGTTGGTGCCACAGGTATTTTGAGTATCGCTGATAGAGAAGGTATAGCTACCTTTCGCGAGTTCCTGTTCTGCAATCACGGTGCCTTTACCGGATGATTCGAATACGACAGTGTCGTTATCAATTGTCAGTAATAGGTTGTTGTCACTGGTTTGGCTGCATGCGCTGAGTGCGAGTATTGAAAGCGCGAGTACTGTTTTTTTCATTGTTCCCTTCCCCTGAATAAACAGGTCAGTTATAGCAAACAATGCCCTCTACAGTCTGAGTGCTGTTTCATTCAGTTAATCAATAAGACCTCTACAAACAAATGCTTGGTTCACAAAAACAAAAAGGGAAGCTTTCGCTTCCCTTTGGGTGTTTACCGTTAATTACTCAGAGTATGACTTAGAGTAATTGTCTCACTTGTGCTTATTTTTGCAGTAGAGAGATGTCAGCAATCTGTAGGAACAGGTTACGTAGGTTGTTCAGTAGCGTTAGACGGTTCTTCTTAAGCGCTTCGTCATCAGCCATAACCATTACGTTATCGAAGAATGCATCAACTGGTTCACGTAGATCAGCAAGCTTGCTTAGGGCTTCTTGGTAGTTACCTGTTGCGAATGCTGGTTCTAGTGCTTCCGTCATTACTTCAACGTTTTCAGCCAGTGCTTTCTCTGCGTCTTCTTGAAGAAGCGTTAGGTCGATTTCAGCTGGTAGCTCGCCATCGAATTTCGCAAGGATATTACCTACACGCTTGTTCGCTGCTGCTAGTGCTTCTGCTGCTTCCAGTTCACGGAAGTGAGAAACCGCTTTAACACGTTGGTCAAAGTCAGCAGGCTTAGTTGGACGACGTGCTAGTACCGCTTGGATGATATCAACGCTGAAACCAGCATCTTGGTACCATGCGCGGAAACGACCTAGCATGAAGTCGATAACGTCAGCTTCTACGTTTTTGTTAGTCAGCTTGTCGCCTAGTAGCTCTTTCGCTTTGCCGATCAGATCGGTTAGGTCTAGGTTGTAGCCGTTTTCAACGATGATACGTAGCACACCTAGAGACGCACGACGAAGTGCAAATGGGTCAGAACCTTTTGGTGCTTGGCCAATACCGAAGATACCTACGATAGTGTCTAGCTTGTCTGCCATTGCTACTGCTGAAGAGATACCAGTGCTTGGTAGATCGTCACCCGCGAAACGAGGCATGTATTGCTCGTAAAGTGCCAGTGCAACTTGCTCGTCTTCACCGTCGTGAGTCGCGTAGTGCATGCCCATCACACCTTGAGTATCCGTAAATTCGAATACCATAGAGGTCATTAGGTCACACTTAGCCAGTAGGCCAGCACGCTTAGACTTTTCAACGTCAGCATCGATTTGCTCAGCAATGTAGCCTGCAAGCTCTGTGATGCGGTCTGTTTTGTCTTTGATAGTACCCAATTGCTTCTGGAAGATAGCCTGGTCTAGTTCAGCAAGACGGTCGATAAGCGGGCGCTTACGGTCTGTGTTGAAGAAGAATTCAGCATCAGCAAGACGTGGGCGTACCACTTTCTCGTTACCTTCGATAACGTGACGAGGCTCTTTAGACTCGATGTTCGATACGAAGATGAAGTTCGGTAGTAGCTTCTTGTTGTCATCGTAAACAGGGAAGTACTTTTGGTCACCCTTCATGGTGTAAACCAAAGCTTCAGAAGGGACTTTTAGGAACTCTTCTTCAAACTTCGCTGTCAGTACTACTGGCCATTCAACCAGAGACGTTACTTCTTCAACAAGGTCATCTTCTAGGTCAGCTGTACCGCCAACCGCAGCTGCCGCTTTTTGCGAATCAGCAAGGATGATCGCTTTACGCGCTTCGTAATCTGCCATTACTTTACCGCGCTCTTCTAGGATCGCAGGGTATTGGTCAGCAGAGTCGATTGTGAACTCTTGTTCGCCCATGAAACGGTGGCCACGGATAGTACGAGCAGATGCTACGCCTAGGATTTCGCCTTCAACAAGCTCATCACCTAGTAGTACTGTCAGTGTTTTTACTGGACGGATAAATTGAATGTCTGAGTTACCCCAGCGCATTGCTTTAGGAATTGGTAGGCCAGCCAGTGCTTTCGCAGCAATGTCCATCACCAATTCTTGAACTGGTTTGCCAGCTACTTCTTGTTTGAAAAGAAGCCACTCGCCTTTGTCTGTTTTCAGACGGTCAGCTTGCTCAACAGTAATACCGTTACCACGAGCCCAACCTTGTGCCGCTTTGGTCGCGTTGCCTTCAGCATCGAATGCCACAGAAACAGCAGGGCCACGTTTCTCAACCACTTTGTCTGCTTGGCCTTCAGCCAGTGCAGTTACTTTAAGTGCTAGACGACGAGGTGCTGCGTACCACTTGATGCCTTCGTGAGAAAGCTCAGCCGTTTTAAGACCTGCTTCAAAGTTAGAAGCAAACGCTTCTGCTAGAGAACGAAGTGCTGTTGGTGGAAGCTCTTCCGTACCCAGTTCAATTAGAAAATTCTTCGCCATGATTATTTACCTTCCTTCTTACACATTGGGAAGCCAAGCGCTTCACGTGACGCGTAGTACGCTTCAGCAACTGATTTAGTCAGGTTGCGGATACGAAGGATGTAACGTTGACGCTCTGTTACAGAGATAGCTTTGCGCGCATCAAGGATGTTGAATGCGTGACCTGCTTTTAGAATGCGCTCGTAAGCTGGAAGCGGCAGTGGCTTCTCAAGCTCAAGTAGCTCTTTACACTCTTTCTCGCACTGGTCGAAGAAAGTGAATAGGAAATCTACGTCTGCGTGCTCGAAGTTGTACGTCGATTGCTCAACTTCGTTTTGGTGGAAGATGTCACCGTAAGTCACGTTAGAACCGTCTGGTGCTACGTTCCATACTAGGTCGTAAACAGAATCTACTTCCTGGATGTACATTGCTAGACGCTCGATACCGTAAGTGATCTCGCCAGTTACTGGCTTACACTCAAGGCCGCCAACCTGTTGGAAGTAAGTAAACTGAGTTACTTCCATGCCGTTTAGCCATACTTCCCAACCAAGGCCCCATGCGCCTAGTGTTGGGTTTTCCCAGTTATCTTCAACGAAGCGAATGTCGTGAACAAGTGGGTCAACACCAAGAACCTCTAGGGAGCCTAGGTACAACTCTTGGATATTGTCTGGCGATGGTTTTAGCGCTACTTGGAATTGGTAGTAGTGCTGCAGACGGTTCGGGTTTTCACCGTAACGGCCATCGGTCGGACGACGAGAAGGTTGAACGTAAGCTGTAGACATTGGCTCTGGGCCAAGTGCACGTAGACATGTCATTGGGTGAGAGGTGCCAGCACCTACTTCCATATCTAGTGGTTGAACAATGGTACAACCGTTTTGTGCCCAGTAATCCTGCAGCGCGAGGATCATTCCCTGGAAGGTTTTGATATCGTATTTTTGCATAGTCAGGTTCGCGCGATTCTTTTAAATGAATGATAAAAATAACCTCTGAGTATACCGAGATATTGGTAAAGCGAGTAGGGGTAATCTTGTTTAATTAGTGGTCTAAAATGTCGTTTAGTGGATTTTTTTGCCTTTAATGTTTGTTTTTCGGCACAAGTGGATATTTTGATAACTTTGACACTTGTGTTTGAAAGCGTGGGTGATTAAAATCTCGCGGTCTTTGGGGAGTAGCTTACTTATTCATATCCTATTTGAATGAGTTCGTCCGTCAACATAATTGATGCAAAATCATCATGGCGTTCGAGGCAACCACCACCTTGGTGGCGCTTAGCAAGACCTTAGACAAGCATCGTGAACCGGGATGGGGCGCGAGGTTTGTCTTTGGTTAAATATAATAATCTCCGTCCCAAATGAGCATGTCGTGAGCGTTTTAGCAATTTCAATTACAACTGTCGCCTTAGCCGAGATCGGTGATAAGACTCAGTTGCTATCCCTTTTATTAGCCAGTCGATATCGCAAGCCGATACCTATTATCGCGGCTATCTTTTTTGCCACCATTGCCAATCATGCTCTTGCTGCATGGCTCGGTGTCGTTATCGCAGATTACTTATCTCCTGAAATCTTAAAATGGGTGCTGGTGGTCAGTTTCATTGCGATGGCGGGCTGGATTCTGATTCCGGATAAGTTGGATGACGATGAGCAGATCTCGAATCGAGGCCCGTTTGTCGCCAGTTTCATCGCCTTCTTCATTGCTGAGATCGGTGATAAAACCCAAATTGCGACCTCTATTCTAGGGGCTCAATATTCTGATGCATTAACGTGGGTGATTCTGGGTACTACGATCGGTATGCTGCTGGCGAATGTGCCTGTGGTGATCATCGGTAAGCTCTCTGCGGATAAGATGCCGCTTGATCTGATTCGTAAGATCACAGCCTTGCTATTCGTGGGTTTAGCTATCGCTGCTGCTTTCTATTAACAGGTGGTATTGAGTCTTATTATACTCAATCAGTAGAGTAATGTGTTGTAGGTCATACTCTTACAGTATTGTGGGGTTTATCGAGCGAATGGACATATAACTGTCATACTTGTCATGATATTTTAATCTTGTGAGTTAAGAACACGAGGGCATGATTATGTTGACGCGTTATATGGGTATTACTCCACAAAGCCAAAGTTATCTATTTACTTTTGGTCTTGCACTTACACTGTTAGGCATGGTGTTGACGGACATGTGGCTGCCAATGGTCGCGGGTGCCATCATCATGACTGCACTTGCGGTAGAGGCTTGGATTCGGGTCGCGCATATTATTCCGATGCGCAAAGATATCCGAGAAATTCAGCATCAGCTGGAGCATCTGCAAAACAAATCTAGAAGCGAATAAACAAAAAGCCGCTCGTACTCTGAGTTCTGTTTAAGAACATAAGGTACGAGCGGCTTTTTTGATACTTGATAGTCGGTGGGGCGTTACGCCTCCAATCCCTTTCTGATCAAATACTGGTAAGGCAACGTTTCTGTTGCTTGGCCTACCAACTGGTGATCCATGAATCGACAAAAGCTCGGAATATCTCGAGTTGTCGAAGGATCGTCAGCTTTTACCAGTAACACATCGCCATCCTGCATGTTTCTAATTGTCTTCCTGACCATCATTACTGGTTCCGGGCAACGCAGGCCTTCAGCTTCTAAAGTATGGGTTGCCAGTTCAGGTTTGAATGTCATGGTTTGTATCTCTATATCTATCTAACGAGTGAATAATACGTCTGCAGAAAAAATATGCAATAAGTGCTTGGCAAACAGAATCATTTCCTATAACTTAGTTAACAAGTTGATAACAACTTGAAGCAAAGGCAACTAGCTAAGGAGTGGCGATGTTGACAGGATTAGATAGATTAACAATTTATTCGGTTCTCTGTTTTATTTCTTTTTGTGCGTTAGTACTACGCTCATCGACAGAGACCTCACTGATGCCTATTTTTGGCATAGTAGCAACGATTATTGGTATTTGGGTAGAGATGCGCCGTTGGCAAGGTATAGCCGAAGAGCAAGAGCACTAACCCGAATACAGCAAGCGAATTCCGATACGACAACATTCCGACACTATCCCCCAATTTTCTTGGGCTTCCCCGCGTAATTGCGGGATTTTTTTTATCTAAAGCATGCTATAAACAACTTAGTGACTAATGGCAATCGTATACAGCTAGGTAAGTGGCGTGGAATTAGAAGACATCTATCGTAGAGACCTTAATTTATTGGTCGCTTTAAAGGTATTGATTGAAGAGGGCAGCGTAAGCCAGGCCGCGCTTCGTCTTAACTTAAGCCAATCCGCAACCAGTCGAGTATTAGGGCGTTTAAGAGAATTACTAAACGATCCGTTGTTTACACGTCAAGGTCAGCACCTTATTCCTACCAAGAAAGCACTCGAGATCAGTCAGCGTATTGATCAGCCTTTGGAGTCTTTTCGCCAATTGCTGAGTCCGAGTGACTTTGACCCTTACTATTGCAGCGAACGTTTTCTGATCGCTACCACCGATTATGCGATGCAAACCATCTTGCCTTATGCGTTGCCTAAGATTTATGAACAAGCACCCAATATCTCTTTGGAGTTTGCTCCGTTGCAGCATGAGCATTTGTTTAAACAGCTCAGCACCGAACGCGTTGATATGGCGATCTGTCGTCCGAGTGGCAGCATTGCACCACTTCATCAAGAAGTCTTGGGGCCGGTTGGTGTGTCGTGTCTGTTATCTAAAAACCATCCATTAGCCGATCAACCTTTAAGCCTTGCAGACTATGTTTCACTCCCACATGCGATGATTGCGATCAGTGATGGTGTTAAGGCTTTATTGGACAACGCTTTAGCTAATCAACAACCCAGAAAAATGGTACTGCGTGCTTATCACCTTGAAGCGGCATTGGCGATTGTCGATAGAATGCCGTTGGTGATTACTGTGCCTGCTGATTTGGCTTATTTGGTAGCAGAGCGTTATGACTTGGTTGTTAAGCCATTACCATTTGAATTTATGCCGTTTGATTACTCACTGATCTGGCACTCGCGTTGCGATTCTTCTGCTTCACAACAATGGTTAAGAAGAGTGGTAAAAGAAGAGTGTGGTGAGTTGATTCAAAAACGGATTGCGGATGTCGGTTTGGGTTAACCGGATCTGAGTCTGAGTTCACTTGACCCGAATGACAAAAACGCAAAAGGGCTGATAAAAATCAGCCCTTTGTTGTTTTGGGTTATCCAAGCCTAAAGCTGTTGCTTAAGGTTTGATAACTTTATGTTTGAGAGCCTATAGTTTAATGACTACGCGACCAGTGATTTGACCGTTAGTGATGTCTTCTGCTGCTTGAATTGCACCGTCTAAAGACACTTCTTTGGTTGCTTGAGCGTAGAAAGATTCTGGTAGTAGCTCAGCCAGTTGTTCCCACGCTTTAATACGTTTTTCACGAGGGCACATTACAGAATCAACACCTTGTAGGCGAACGTTACGCAGAATGAATGGCATTACCGTGGTTGGTAAGTCAAAACCGCCAGCTAGACCACACATCGCAACCGCACCGTTGTAATCAATTTGCGCCAATACTTTCGCAAGCACTTTGCTGCCTACCGTATCGATAGCGCCAGCCCACAGTTGTTTTTCTAGTGGCTTAGCTGGTTCTTCTAGTTCAGCACGCTCTACAATACGTGTCGCGCCTAGTGATTTAAGTAGTTCACCGTTTACAGAAGCACGGCCAGTCACTGCTGCCACTTTGTAGCCCAGTTGGTTTAGTAGAGTGATAGATACGCTACCTACACCGCCACTTGCGCCGGTAACTAGGATTTCACCGTCTTCAGGCTTGATGCCAGCATCGACAATAGCTTGAACACAAAGCATTGCTGTGAAGCCTGCTGTACCAATCGCCATTACTTTCTTAGCGTCTAGACCTTTAGGCATCGGCACTAACCAGTCACCGTTTAGGCTTGCTTTCTCAGCCATGCCGCCCCAGTGACCTTCACCAACACCCCAACCAGTTAGAACCACTTCGTCGCCTGCTTTGTAGCGAGGGTCATCAGATTGTGAAACCACACCAGAAAGGTCGATACCAGGAACCATAGGGAAGTTGCGAACAATGCGCCCTTTACCTGTAATCGCCAAACCATCTTTGTAGTTCAAAGAAGAGTAGCTAACATCAATCTTCACGTTACCTTCTGGTAATTGAGATTCTTCAATTTGAGAAACTGACGCGATAGTTTTTTTGTCTTCTTGGTTTAGTACAAGTGCTTTAAACATGATCTGCTCCGTGGAGGAATATTAGGAAACTGAAGTAACTTTAGTTGAATCATCCGAGAAAAAATAATGAAACATCAACATTGAATATATGCGTTTTGTGCATAGATGTCAGGGTTGGTTTTTCTCTCGTTGAGTTCGCTGAACACAATCGATGCATTGTTGGATGCCAAGCAATAAAAAGTGCAGCTATATAAATATAGCTGCACAAAAGATTACCCTTCAAATATTACAGTCAGTAAACGCTATGGGCGTTCAAATACCGTTGCAATACCTTGGCCTAAACCAATACACATAGTCGCCAAGCCGTATTTCACGTCTTGTGCTTCCATCAGGTTGATTAGCGTCGTCGAGATACGAGAACCAGAACAGCCTAGTGGGTGACCCAGAGCAATCGCACCGCCGTTAAGGTTTACTTTCTCGTCAACAACATCCAGTAGACCTAAGTCTTTAGCACAAGGTAGAGATTGAGCAGCAAACGCTTCGTTTAACTCAATCACACCCATGTCTTCAATGGTTAGTCCTGCACGTTTAAGTGCTTTTTGGGTTGCTGGTACTGGGCCGTAACCCATGATTGAAGGATCGCAGCCAGCGATAGCCATAGACTTCACGCGAGCGCGAATCTTAAGGCCAAGTGCGTTAGCTTTCTCTTCGCTCATGATAAGCATTGCAGAAGCACCATCAGACAGAGCTGATGAAGTACCTGCTGTTACTGTGCCGTTTGCTGGGTCAAATACCGGACGCAGCTGGGATAAGCCTTCAACTGTTGTCTCTGGGCGAATGACTTCGTCGTAATCCAGAGTGAACAGAGAACCGTCTGCAGCGTGAGCTTCGGTTGGCAGGATTTCATTTTTGAAACGACCTTCAACCGTAGCTGCTTGAGCGCGAGCATGTGAGCGTGCTGCGAATGCATCTTGGTCTTCACGGCTAATACCGTGCATTTTGCCTAACATCTCAGCGGTTAGCCCCATCATGCCGGCCGCTTTTGCTACGTGTTTTGACATGCCTGGGTGAAAATCAACACCATGGTTCATTGGTACGTGGCCCATGTGCTCCACACCACCAATCAGGCAGATTTCAGCATCACCAACCATGATAGAGCGAGTTGCATCATGCAAAGCTTGCATAGATGAACCACATAAACGGTTGACTGTTACAGCACCAATCTCAATCGGTAGACCAGCAAGCAAGGCAGCGTTACGTGCAACGTTGAAGCCTTGCTCTAGTGTTTGTTGTACACAACCCCAGTAAATATCTTCAATTTCGACAGGGTTTACTTCTGGGTTGCGCTCTAAAATGCCTTTCATCAAATGTGCAGACAGATCTTCAGCACGAGTGTGACGGAAAGCTCCACCTTTGGAACGTCCCATTGGGGTGCGAAGGCAATCAACAACAACTACATTTTTCATTTTGCTATTCCTTTTCCAAATGTGGGTTACAGAGAACTGGCTTGTTGGCTGTCGTAAAAGCTTTCGCCCTTCGCTGCCATATCAAGCAATAGCTGAGGAACTTGGTACATTGCACCTAAGTCTTGGTAGCCTTTCGCCATTTCAACGAAGTTACCAATGCCCACACTGTCTAAGTAGCGGAATACGCCGCCTCTAAATGGAGGGAAGCCTAAACCGTAAACCAGTGCCATATCCGCTTCTTGCGGTGTCGCGATAATGCCTTCTTCTAGACAAAGCACCACTTCGTTGATCATTGGAATCATCACGCGCTGGATAATTGTTTGGTCATCAAAATCTTGTGGTGCTTGACATACGTCAGCCAAGATAGGAAGAATGTCTTCAGAGAAGGTCTTCTTCGGACGACCACGCTTGTCTACGCTGTATGTGTAGAAACCGCTACCGTTTTTCTGACCGTATTTTTCAGCAACGTAAAGTGCATCAATCGCATCACGACCTTCTTTGCCCATACGCTCTGGGAAACCTTGCGCCATCACAGCTTGTGCGTGGTGTGCAGTGTCTAGGCCTACAACGTCTAGTAAGTAAGCCGGGCCCATTGGCCAACCGAACTTACGCTCCATCACTTTATCGATCTTAGTGAAATCAGCACCGTCGCGTAGCAACATGCTGAAACCGCCAAAGTAAGGGAAAAGTACACGGTTAACGAAGAAGCCTGGGCAGTCGTTAACAACGATTGGGGATTTACCCATCTTCGCTGCGTAAGCAACCACGCGATTGATGGTCTCTTCTGAGGTTTGTTCACCACGGATGATCTCAACCAAAGGCATGCGATGCACAGGGTTAAAGAAGTGCATGCCACAGAAGTTTTCTGGGCGCTTCAGTGATTTCGCTAGCAGGTTGATCGGAATTGTAGAGGTGTTTGATGTTAGAACCGTGTCTTCACCAACCAAACCTTCCACTTCGCTCAGTACTGCTGCTTTTACTTTCGGGTTTTCTACTACTGCTTCAACAATCACATCCGACTGTTCTACACCCGCGTAATGCAGGCTTGGAGTAATAGAAGACAGAATACCTGCCATCTTGAATCCATCTAAGCGACCGCGTGATAAGCGTTTATTCAACAGCTTAGATGCTTCGTTCATACCTAGATCAAGCGATGCTTGTGCGATGTCTTTCATCATCACTGGCACGCCTTTTAGAGCTGATTGGTAAGCAATACCGCCGCCCATGATACCTGCACCAAGTACGGCTGCACGCTCAGTTGCTTTGTTTGCTGACTTACCCGCTTGTTTCGCTAAGCCTTTGATGTACTGGTCATTCAGGAATAAGCCAACTAATGCTTTTGCTTCTTCCGATTTCGCTAGCTTAACGAAGTGCTTACGTTCGATGTCGAGTGCTGCATCGCGATTGCTGCGTGCTGCTTCTTCAATCGCAATCACAGAAGTAATCGGAGCTGGGTAGTGAGGCCCTGCTTTTTGAGCAACTAAGCCCTTCGCCATGGTAAAGCTCATCATCGCTTCGAGTTTGCTTAGTGAAAGCGCTGATGTCTTTTGTTTACGGCGTAGCTGCCAGTCTAATTTTTCATTAGCAGCCAGAGAAACGGTATTGATTGCCGATTCTAGTAACTGGTCTGTTTCAACAATCGCATCTAACAAGCCAACTTTAAGCGCTTCATCTGCACGGCATGCTTTGCCTTGCGTGATAATTTCCATTGCGCTGTCAGCACCGATAACACGAGGTAGGCGTACACAACCACCAAAACCAGGCATGATGCCAAGTTTGGTTTCAGGTAGGCCAATGCTGGTGGTCTTGTCACCGATACGGAAATCGGTAGCGAGTACACATTCACAGCCGCCGCCAAGGGCATGGCCACGCATCATTGAAAGAGTTGGGACAGGAAGGTCTTCGAGCTTGCTGAAGATTGAATTAGCGAATCTTAACCATTCATCAAGTTCTGCTTCTGGCTTAGCAAATAGGCCAAGAAATTCAGTGATGTCTGCGCCTACAATGAACGCGTCTTTGTTTGAAGTTAAGATTAAACCACGTAATCCTGCGTGAGCATTAAGAGCATCTAACGCTTTATCTAGTGATTCTAAAGTAGCAAGGTCGAGTTTGTTTACAGAGGCTGGTGCACAGAAGCTTAATTCCGCAATACCATCTTGTAATTCCTTTACCTGTAGGGTGTTAGCTTGGTAAATCATTGTCTATCTCCATGACATACAATCCACGATTGTTTGAGAGAATCTTGTTATCTTTCTATTATTGTAGAATACCTGGTAAGACCAGTTGTCTTAGTCTGTACCTCTGCTTGATTAATTTCAATACATTTTTTAAACAATTGTTTAACATTGTGCGATGGCACAGATCCTCTAACCCTTATTATTCACGCGTGATACACTTCGTCGCTCTTATTAACTAAGTTAACGATATGAATGAACAGCCTTATTTAATACCTTCTGCGTCGGCTCTGTTTGAAGAAGAGATAAAAAAGAGCGTCTTTATTACGCATCTTGCTCATACTCCAAGTGTTGAAGCTGCAAAACAGTTCGTAGAACAGGTGAAAAAAGAGCATTCTTCAGCACGACATAACTGTTGGGGTTTTGTTGCTGGTCGACCTGAAGACTCAATGCTTTGGGGTTTCAGTGATGATGGTGAACCCTCGGGTACAGCGGGTAAGCCTATCTTGGCGCAACTATCGGGCTCTGGTGTCGGTGAATTAACGGCTGTTGTGACGCGCTACTCTGGCGGAATTAAGCTTGGAACCGGCGGTTTGGTTAAGGCTTACGGCGGTGGCGTACAACAAGCTCTCAAGCTGCTTCAAACTATCGAGAAAAAAATAACCACAAAATTACGGCTAGAGTTAGACTATGGCTTTGTGCCGATCGCACAATCCATCATGGCTCAGCATCAGGCTGTTGAGGTCCAAGCGGATTATGGTGTTCAAGTTGAGCTTATTATTGAAATAGAGCTCCTTCAGGTAGATTCGTTTACCCAAACCATGATCAATAAAAGCGGTGCTAAGGCACTGGTAACGAAAGTCAAAGACAACTAGGAAGTGTGAAGCATTTCGCTTCGTTCAATAGCTCATGCAATTTCGCTCAATTATTCGAATCGTCGGATTATTATTAGCACTTTTTAGTGTATCAATGCTTGCTCCTGCGCTCGTCGCACTGATCTATCGAGATGGTGCGGGTGTGCCATTTGTGACGACCTTCTTCGTTCTCTTATTCTGTGGAGCAACTTGCTGGTTTCCAAACCGACGTTATAAGCATGAATTGAAAGCGCGTGATGGCTTTTTGATTGTTGTTCTGTTTTGGACGGTAATCGGTAGTGCGGGTGCGCTGCCGTTTTTGATCGCCGATAACCCCAATGTGTCGGTAACCGATGCTTTCTTCGAATCCTTCTCTGCATTAACTACGACAGGTGCGACCGTAATTGTCGGCCTCGATGATCTGCCTAAGGCGATTCTTTTTTATCGTCAGTTCCTACAATGGTTTGGTGGTATGGGTATCATCGTATTAGCGGTAGCTATCCTCCCTGTTCTGGGTATCGGTGGTATGCAGTTATATCGTGCTGAAATCCCGGGTCCAGTAAAAGATAGCAAGATGACTCCGCGTATTGCTGAAACGGCAAAAGCGCTTTGGTACATCTACCTGAGCTTAACCATTGCTTGTGCAGTGGCGTTTTGGCTTGCTGGGATGAGCTTCTTTGATGCCATCAGTCATAGCTTCTCTACTATTGCGATTGGTGGCTTCTCGACTCACGATGCGAGCATGGGGTATTTCAATAGCCCTGCGATCAACATGATTACAGTTGTGTTCCTTCTTATATCCGCATGTAACTATTCGCTTCACTTTGCTGCATTTGCTTCAGGTGGTGTGCATCCTAAGTATTATTGGAAAGATCCTGAGTTCCGCGCCTTTATCTTTATTCAGGCAGTACTGTTCTTGGTTTGTTTCTTATTACTGCTCAATCATCACTCTTATGATTCGTACTACGATGCTTTCGACCAAGCCTTGTTCCAAACCGTGTCTATCTCTACGACCGCGGGTTTTACAACGACGGGTTTCTCAGAGTGGCCATTGTTCTTACCCGTACTGCTTTTGTTCTCTTCTTTTATAGGGGGATGTGCAGGTTCTACGGGTGGTGGTATGAAAGTGATTCGAATCTTACTACTTACTCTGCAAGGTGCTCGTGAAATGAAGCGTCTTGTTCACCCACGGGCTGTCTATACCATCAAGGTTGGCGGTTCTGCACTACCACAACGTGTTGTAGATGCGGTCTGGGGCTTCTTCTCTGCATACGCATTAGTGTTTGTGGTTTGTATGCTGGCTCTTATTGCAACTGGTATGGACGAGTTGAGTGCTTTCTCTGCGGTAGCGGCGACATTAAATAACCTTGGCCCGGGCCTTGGTGAAGTCGCGGTGCACTTTGGCGATGTGAACGACAAAGCAAAATGGGTACTTATCGTATCTATGCTGTTTGGCCGATTAGAAATCTTCACCTTATTAATCTTATTGACCCCTACGTTTTGGCGTAGCTAAGGACAACATTGTGGCAAAAGTTCTATTTTTGTATTCAAGCCGTGAAGGGCAGACCAAGAAAATCTTGAACTATATAAAAGAAGAAATGAGTGAGTTCGAATGTGAGCTTCAAGATCTGCACACTATTGGCAAGGTGGACTTTGCTCAGTACGACAGAGTGTTGATTGGCGCATCGATTCGTTATGGCCACCTTAATAAGAAGCTATATCAATTTATTGATGCCAACCTTACTCAGTTGCAATCAAACAAGGTTGCGTTCTTCTGTGTTAACTTAACGGCGCGTAAAGAAGACCAAGGCAAAGATACACCAGAAGGCAGTGCGTATATTAAGAAGTTCCTTACCAAGTCTCCATGGCAGCCGACTTTAATCGGTGTATTTGCAGGTGCCCTCTATTACCCACGTTATAACTGGTTCGATAGAACCATGATCCGCTTTATTATGAATATGACAGGTGGTGAAACGGATACAACGAAGGAAGTTGAGTACACAAACTGGGAAAAAGTCTCTTTGTTCACTGAAAAACTGAAGAATATGTAAGATAAAAGCCTACTTTTGAGGCGTTTTGAGTTCTTTTTAATCGAACGAGTAAAAAAACGAAAAAAACTTAAAAAAGGGCTTGCCAGTGTGATCGAAATCTCTATAATGCCACCTCGCTGACACGG
>NZ_JBFSUR010000016.1:60328-118357 GCF_041467535.1 Vibrio sp. 10N.247.311.47 | reverse complement strand
ATTTCATTCAGGCTTTCAGCAAACCTCTCAACATAATTCATAACCATAATACGCACCAAAAAGGAGATTGAAATCTGAGAGGTTTCAGGGCCTGTTACTCGCGTAATTTTACGTACAGCGCCGCATGAATCTATCTATTTAATTACTGGCTGGCTTTGACTCCGCGTTAATTGGATTAAATCGTGATGGCTTTATCACATGTCTGCTCAAACTTAATTAAGACTTCTAATTACGGATGCCTCTCCAAAGTTAGTCCAGAGTCTCTGCTGGTTGAGTGTTAAAAGCTATTACCCTGATTTTGCTTACCAAAAGAACCTAGATGATTAACGCTTCCACTAACTCTCGGTCTATTGTCCGTACTACCAATAAACTGAAAAGACTTGGTTACTCTTGTTCGCTAGATTTAACGGTCCCAAAAGACCAAGCGAACTCCCGAATCATCTAGTCTTGTTTACCTATGTTGGCTTGTTCTTCACCAAATTGAATCAACTATCAACGTCATCAGTAACATCCGTACTCGTTTTTCAAACCACTAACTTTGAATTTTCTGATGCCCAACGGTCATTGTTACCAAACTGCGTTGCCATCCAAAACGAACTTCTATAAACGACTTGGCTAATCGTAAGTTACAGTGCAACATAAATTCTATTAACCTCTGTCTGGACTATATTAACTTGTCTCATAACTGCGATAATGACACTTCTATTACCAACAAGTCTTTAAAATCAGATCTTTAGGCTAGTTCTCAATTAGTTAGAGTATCTTTTGTTTGTTAACATATTCTGGAACAGAATAACTTATTATCTTAGAAGGCTTTACATGAAAATCAGTACAATCGCCCTATCGCTATTCACCGCTTTTTTTGGCATCAGCTCGCAGGCGCTTGCTAGTGAAAACGAAAACTCACCTAGAGAGCATGGTCATTTTTATGCTGGTGTTGATATCGGCTTTTATAATGAAACTGAATTAGAATATCGTGGCAGCGCCATTGAAGATTCATCTGATCTATCAGACTTTAGCTATAACTTGGTTGGAGGCTACGAATTCAATACACATGATGTCGTCAAACTGGGGCTAGAAGCCGAGTACCGAAAAATCGGAAAAGTTAGCTATAACGACTTAATGGATATTGAAGGCCATGCTTTCTTCGTAAACATTAAACCAAAGTTTATTGTTGAAGGTGACGTATTAGATCTGTATGTATCTTTATTAGCCGGTGTTGGCTCTATGGATATGGAAGCGAAAGCTTTTGGAGTATCAGACTCTAAGTCTGAAGCAGCCTACCAAGTTGGTGCTGAGCTTGGTGCGATGGTAACAGACAACATCGATATCCATATTGGTTACCGCTATGCAAACGTTGAAATTGAATCCATCGATGTGTCACCTCAAACCGCTTACCTAGGTGCAAGGTACCACTTCTAAACTTGATTCACTCGTAGGCTCAATACTACTAAAGCCGTCCTTTTAAAGCTCGGCTTTAATTTTGATCACCTATTTCCCTACTCGACCTCTACTTTGACAAGACAATTCAACCATAAATAAAGTTACGTTGTATCTTCTGTAAAAAGTTACAACTTGAAAGCTTTGCCCTAACGCAAAATAAACCACTTTAACAGGCTATTATTTCGTGTTTAAATTTTTATCTATCAAACAGTTATACGAATAAATTTGGTGATTAAGCAATCAAATGCTATGCATTCAATCCTTAAAAGTAAATTAAAGTGTTAACATCAGGCAATTTTGTAAACTAGGTGTTTGATATGTTGCCTAAACTTTATAAGTTCAGATCACTCCACGACAGAAACATACAATCTATTTCCGAGTGTTCGTTGTGGTTTGATTACGCTAAAACTTTTAATAACCCTTTTGAATCTAACCACGCATTCAACAAAGAGCTTCAACAAAACTTTAAGATCATGTGTTTCTCTCAGTCGAACGACCACCCAATACTATGGTCGCAGTATGGTGACAACTTTAAAGGCATGTGTATCGAGTATGATCTCAACTGCTATAACGGTGAGGCCAATCTCAACTGTTTTGAAGTCCAGTATGAAGACGAACCGAATATGTTCCGCCCGGCATCGCTAAGAGGTTTACAAACATCAAGACTGGGAGCTGAGATATTCAAAACTAAGCATTCTAATTGGCGTTATGAAAAGGAATACCGCTGGGTATTACCTGATGACGAAATGATCGGAAATAAACTCTACCTTAATAGAGAGTGCCTAAGCTCGGTGATTCTGTCAGAGCACGCTCCTGCCGACAGGAAATTGAAAGTTCTGATGACTTGCCAGCGCCTTGGTATCCCTGTTAAACACGCAATAGCAAAGCAAGAGTCGTTTACCTTCGAAGTGGTCAGTTAAGTAGAGTGTAATCCTACTGTTTAGCGCCAAAACAAGACATTCACATAAAGTTACAGCGCAACAAAAAAGAGAGCGACATTAATGAGACTCTCTCTTTTTATTACATGTTCACCGTAAGCTTTCCCAGTACTTTATCTTGCATCTGCTCAATCGTCGCGATAGACATTTGAACAGTTGAAAACCAATAAGGTCGGTGCTTAACGTTAAATAGTTCACTATTATCTAACGCCTCGAAAACGGAATATTTTCTACCTTGAGCCAAAGCTGCACCATAAACCGTTCGCTCAAGTACTGGAATGTCATTCACTTCCTCTAGAAGTGCCCTCTTGATGAACTGATTTCCAGGGCTCCAATCTATAAATTCAACGAGGTTTTTTAGTAGCTTAAGCTCTAGCTGCTCGACCATTGATTCAAGAAACTGTGTGTTTGGCATCACCTCAGTACAAGCATAATATTCGTCATGCTTGTCACTTGCTTCACGATAACCAAGCATCGTTTTTACCAATGCGTCTTCAAACGTTGAAGAAAAGTGGTTACAAATTAAAAACAAAGGCAGAACTCTCAACACACCAAGTAAAATGCCTACGTTAGGATCTTTAACCGACGTTTCTTGAAGTCGAATTCGAGTCGCATTTGACGTCACGACCAAGTGTTGCCAAACCTTAGGTGTGATGTGTTTAATGTTGCCATCATTCCACTTAATCAGCTGTTGACTCATTAACAATGGGAACAATAAACGACAATTTTCTATTCCTATTTGTCGTGCTGCAACTTTTGGATCGAGAATTACCTTAGATTTCTTTCCATATTTATCTGCAAACTCTTGATTGGAAACAAACTCGATTAAACTTGAGCTCAATGGCCTACTTTTCGCGGATATTTCATGGAGTTTGGAAAAGTTTAAAGATGGCGAATACGCAACACTAGCGAACTGATTGTAATCGGGTAAGTCTGAAAACAACGAACTTATTAAGGTACCTTGAAGCTTCTCAAGCATTAGCGCAGAAGCGGCATTGCTGACATCATCGATAACGTATCGTAAGGTTTGTTGCTTCGCGTCGACTTTTTCACGATGAGCATTGACTCTATCCTGCTCGCAGCGCAATAAAATACGTTGATTGTGAGATATGCGGTCAGATTCATCAAATATGACACTATCACAATACCTATTTTCCAAACTTAGTAACGTGTCTACTGTAGATTGTGCGAGCTTATATTCAGGTGAGATTAACCATCGATTAAAGCGAGCTTCAACATTGATTGAGACCTTCCTTGAGATCTCAACTACTTCAGGGGTATAACTTTTATTTGCTAACAACAACCGTGACTTTCCTTTGCCGTAAATGCTCTTGTATCGGCATATCCTGCCTTTATAACAAAACTAATATTAATAGAAATTAGAGATTGGTTCACGAAATTGTTTCAATAAAATTAAGGATATTTAGTTATAGTGCGTTGAGAGTGGCTAGTGTGTGATATGTAGCCGGATATACTTTTCTGGAAAGCTGTATTTGAACCTTTTCTTCGTCGGTAGGTGTTTTTTCGCCTGCTTGCAAACTTTACTATCTCCAGACGTTCTCACCTTTTTGATTCTTGCATAACCTTTAGAGTGCTTCATCTCAATCATCAGATCGCAATAACCCTCGAAATCAACATTACTCTTGTTGAGCCCTTTCATGACGGTGACTTTTATCTTTTTAGCTACAGGATTAACCAATGCATCGTCGGGAAAAGCGACTGGGGATAAAAAACATAATAGTAATACTAGATATCTCATACTGCTCTCTCTTTGTTGAGGGTGAGAACAGTATGCGGAGATTTAAGAGAAATGAAGGATTAACTTAGTATGAGGATTGACCAGCTAACGCGTAACTCTCAACGATTACGCTTTCTTTGAGCCTTTAGACTTAAAACCATTATGCGGGAACACGTTACGAATACGTTGCTGTACGTTTTTAGGAACATCTTTAGTGAACTTGAGATTGTAACCAGAACGTTTTGCATACACTTTTAGCTCGCCTTTAAAGGTATTGTTATGACCAATCTCTTGAAGGTTGTGCTTAAAGCTCGGTGGAAGATGCCCTTTAACTTGTTCGATCGCCCCGTCGCTAAATTTAATTTTCAATACCGGTCGGTCGACTGCTACTAACCAAAAAACTAATACCGCACCGATTAAGATTACGTACATCATAATGTCACCACTACTGTTGATGGTTATTTATCGTCAGAAAGGAGCTTGCTTAAGTCTTCTTTGAGGCTAGTCACCGTCTTGCTGGCCTGCTCACTACGAGACGCTTCGCTAACCAAATACTCGATGGCATCTGAGAGCGTACAACCTAGCTCGTTCGCACGTTGAGATAGCTTTTCCCATACACGGTAATCAAGGTCGATTGATTTCTTCTTTGTATGAACTTGTTCAGCATTGAAGTGGCGTTTTCGCTTAGCTCTGATCGCTTGTTTAAGCTTGTTATCGAGCTCAGGAGACATGTTGTTAGAGATCCACTCAAGAACACCCGTAGGCTGGTGTTCAAGCTTCAATAAGGCTTTAACAGCAACGTCAGCTTCACTTGAATCTATGTGGCAGGTGATCGACTCGCCTTCTTTCCATTTTTTGACCAGATAGTTCCATTTCCAACCACATTCCAAGTTTTCAAGTTGCTGATATTTCATGTCTAATCTCGAGAGTTAATCCTAGTGACAGCGTAACCCAAAATAGGCTATTTAACAATTATGATCTTGAAAGAATAGACCAAGATCATACTTATATTAGCTTAGTGATTAGTAACTACAACATAGAGCTACAAGCGAGATCGGTTTTTCTATATACTCCCTACCTCATTATCATAATCAGAAACTTAAATGACTCAAGTAGATTGGCGACATGTTACGCCTCAGTACGACGAATATAGCGCTCAATTAGAGCAATTCCCTGACATCTCGCCTTTCCCGTTTTCAGATATTCAACATAGATTCAAAGATGCGTTAACCCGCTTTGTCCGTTTGTCTAACCTTTCGCGTGTTTTACTTGTAAACGCTCCAGACAATTCGATCTATCGTCAAATGATTGTTGAATCTCTAGTCACTGCTTTAGATGATCACACTCTACCGGTTATAAAAACTGAGTCTTTAAATGCTATCTCTCTGTTTGACCAAGTTCAGTCAAAAGACGGTAAGGTTGTAGCGACAAAGCCCGGCCTACTGGCTAGAGCAAACAACGGCTATCTGATCGTTTCAGCAAACTTGATCTTGGCAAACCCTGGAAGCTGGTTACTACTTAAATCAGCACTGCTTGGTGAAGCCGTAGAACCAATCAGCAGCAATCCAGAGCACTTGAACCAATCCCCGACTTTGCCTTTGACTTACAACATTAAGTTGATTGTTGTTGGAGACAGAGCTCAACTAGGTGACCTTGATTACCTGGACAGCGATATTCAAACCGGTTTTTGCCTATTTAGCGATATTGAACAAGATATCAAGCTCTCTGAAGAGACTTTGACTCAATATCTTGGTTACCTTAAGTGGCTTCAACAACGCTATGAATTGCCAACCATCACGCAACAAGCGTTGACGGGCATTCTCACGGCCGGAGCAAGAGAGACTGAAGATCAAAGTTATATTCCATTATGCCCTATTTGGCACAATGCGTTATTGAACGAAGCTCTGATTGAAGCCGACAATGGTGAGATTGATATTCACCATATCCAACAAGCTCAACAGCACAAATATAACCGCGAATCTTACCTACCAGAACGCGCCCTTGATGATATTCGAGATGGCCAAGTCATTATCGAAACCGAGGGCGAACAAGTTGGTCAAGTTAATGGTCTGACGGTTATCGATGTTCCAGGACACCCGATCTCTTATGGTGAACCTGCACGAATTTCCTGCGTTATTCACTTTGGTGATGGGGATATTGCCGACGTTGAGCGCAAAGCCGAGTTGGGTGGTAATCTTCATGCTAAAGGTATGATGATCATGCAAGCATTTGTGAGCAGCGCACTAAACCTTGAAGATCCGTTGCCATACGCTGCTTCTGTTGTGTTTGAGCAATCGTATTGCGAAGTAGACGGCGATAGTGCTTCTCTTGCTGAGCTTTGTTCTCTGGTGAGTGCTTTGTCTGAATACCCTATCAATCAACAAATTGCGGTTACAGGTGCAGTTGACCAATTTGGACGTGTGCAAGCTGTTGGCGGGCTAAACGAGAAAATCGAAGGCTTCTACCATGTGTGTAAGCACAACGGCTTAACAGGCGAACAAGGTGTGATCCTTCCAAGATCGAACTTAAGGCATCTTGCACTAAAGCCTGACCTTATTGAAAGCATTAAGAATGAAGAATTCCATATTTGGTCTGTGTCTAATGTAGACGAAGCAATTCCTCTCATTATGAACAAGCCATTTAGAGACGATGAACAAGAAAGCGTTCTGAGTAAAATCGCGGAACGTATTGAAAACTTTGAAAGACATGAGCACCCTATTGGAATCGTTGGACGCATTAAAAACTGGTTTGTCTAGTACTGATCGGACTTGTTTAGCGTACACCTGTTCACTAATATGCACCTATCAAAAATCGGAGTAATTGATAATGCAAAACAAACGTGATTCTTACACTCGCGAAGAGCTTCTAGCATCAAGCCAAGGCGAACTATGGCCACAAGGCCCTCAACTACCAGCACCGAACATGCTAATGATGGATCGCATCACTAAGATGTCTGAAACTGAAGGTGATTACGGTAAAGGTTTAGTTCTTGCTGAGCTGGATATTACTCCTGACCTATGGTTCTTCGATTGTCACTTCCCGGGTGACCCAGTAATGCCTGGTTGTCTAGGTCTTGACGCAATGTGGCAGCTTGTTGGCTTCTACCTTGGTTGGGTTGGCGGCGAAGGTAAAGGCCGTGCTCTAGGTGTTGGCGAAGTGAAATTCACTGGTCAAATTCTACCTACTGCGAAAAAAGTAACTTACGAGATCCACATGAAGCGTGTTGTTAACCGTCGTCTAGTTATGGGCCTTGCGGATGGTCGCGTACTTGTTGATGGTAAAGAGATCTACGTTGCTAAAGATTTGAAAGTTGGCCTTTTCCAAGATACGTCAGCATTCTAATCTAATAGTTAGATTTTTAGTAAAGCAGCCCATGGCTGCTTTATTTTCGTTCCAATAAATTTAGTTATAGTGCATTAAAGTATCCCGTATTAAGCTTGAAACAGGATAAATCCACCAGCGATACGCTTATGATAGCGAAACTAGAATGCTACATAGCTCTGGGAGTCTTTGTGTTGTTCTGAAACTAACAAGGCTCCAGCCGTTGTAATCAACAGACAATGGAGCCCTGACCTTGAATTCGTTGCGCCCTATCTATTTATAGAGACCTGCATTTCTATCATCTTTGGCGTCACGCCATCCACCTAACCAATAAGACCGAGAATCCATTTGGCTATATGGGCAAGCTTCTTGCGACCGTCCATTTAAACCAGCCTTGTAGCCTTGAGATTGTGCTCGTTCTAGTCGATCACGCTTTTGTCTCTTCATAGTGCAGTCCTCATACGGGTGTTCCATTTACTAACATACAATGATTACAACTTTACGGAGTTTTTGTGACTCCAACTTTAAGAATCGGTCAAATTTTCACTTTTCTCAAGGCGAAAAAAAGCCCGAGTTCAGAATTGTGAACTCGGGCTCAGGAGATAAAATTATTTAAATTTTCTGCGGAACCCTAATAGACCAAGCACAGTCAAAGTTAACCAACCTAGGCTACCACCTTGGCGATCTACTTTCTCGGTATCTGCGCTACGAGTTTGAATATCATCTTTAGTTGCACCAGCAATTGGAACCAGTTTAACGGCTACCACCTCTTCTACTGCGTTAGACGCAGCGCCACCACAGTAAGAGTTGTGAGAAGTTGTGTCATACGGTTGAGTCGTTCCTCCAACTGTACATTTGATAGCAGTAGCAGAGATCACACCAGCATCGTTAATGTCAGTAGCATCAATGATTCGGAACTTGTTGTTCTCTCCGGAAACAATACCATCATTTGTTAGATCATCTAACCACCAAGCCTGACCGTTAAAGATGTCTACACGACGAGCTTCAGTTGATGAAGACACGTTATAAGGATATATAAAGCCTCTGTGTCTTCTTTCACTACCATCAACCTCACGAGTGGTTTCTGCATCTATTTGGCCAACAAACTCATTAAAGTTGTTAACTGCTTTAGCTTCACCGCTCGAACCGCCGAAGAATATACCACCAGACAAATACGTTGCTGTCGGGTTTTTAGCATCAGTTACAACAAAAATCTTGTTACCCGCACTACCACTTTCTGGCACATAACCATTACGCTTAGAATAACCAACAGCAAACAAATTCTGGTTAATATCAGTCGCAACGGAGTTACTGTATCTAGCATCGTCATTCGATGAACCAGACTTAACCTCTGCACCGCTAATTTGTGTAGTTGTCCATGTTGCGCTGGTAAGGTCAAGTGAATCGCTCACAAAAACACTGGCATTCATGTCTTGTAGGTCGCCATTGCCATCTGCTGTATTATAGCCAACACCATAGAAAACAGAGTTTGATTCAACAATTGAACGCATACTGCCTTGGGCAAAGTATTCATCTTGTTGAGCATTTCCACTTCTGATCCAATCAATCTCTTTTGTTGTAGTACCATCCCAGATAGCAGCTTTTGAGCTAAATGTTGTATCCGAAGTGTCTGTTTTTGGACCTGCCGTAGATACACTACCTACATTATAAACAGTACTGTTGCTTGCCGTAATCGCTTTCCATGCACGAGTTTCAGAGGTGCCAGTAGGCCCAGCCGTCGTCGTAAACATCGCATTATTACGGATACCACCTTCAGATTTAACACCTAGTGGTTGAGCATTATTATCTAGAGAGTTAATGACCGTATTACGAGTGTCAAATGTCGCGCCGCCTTCAACAAATGCTTTTGCATTGACGTAAGTTAGGTCGAACCTTTCCTTACTCCAAGTATCATTCCAACGGTTTTGCGCCCAACTCTCACATGTAGAGTATCTTAGCTCTCTATAACAATAGTTTTCGAAATCATCGAACTCTTGGATGTATTGGAACGGAGCGTCCATCGCGAATGGTACTTCTTCACGATAACTTACAGCCTCGACCGTATTGCGAGTTTCACCAGCCAATTTAAAACTATCACATGCAACTCCGCCAACGGTACCAGTCGTAAAACAACTTTCTGTTCCGGTTACCGTCGCAGGCTGAATAGCTACACCAAAGATTTCAGATGCACCAGTAATCGAAGGTGTTACCTCAACTACCTTGTAAAGCGCAGCGTTCGCGTTAGTTGCAGCAAAAACTAATGCTGCAACTGTTGTTAATTTAAATTTAGTACAAGTCATTATTACTTCTTAACTTTCCTGTTGTAGCGCCTCGAGCTCTTCCCAGCGCTCAAAAGCAACTTCAAGCTCCTGCTCTGCTGCAGATAGCTTATCTAAAACTGGTTGTGTCTGCTCTACAGATTTTGAAAAGAAGCTTGGATCGTTGACTTCTTCCTGAAGAGTTTCAATTTGAGTTTCCAATTCTTCCAAACGCATTGGTAGCGCTTCTAGTTCTCGTTGTAGCTTATACGATAACTTCTTAGGTTTAGCCTTAGCTGGCGCAGTTTTGGGAGTTTCCTCAACTACTTTCTCAGGCTTTGATGGCTTTTCAACCTGTCGGTACTCTAATGCTTGCTTTCTTTGCTGCTGAGCATCGTGATAGCCGCCAACAAATTCTTCAATCACACCGTTACCTTCGAAGATCCAACTTGTCATAACTGTGTTATCAACAAACTGACGATCGTGGCTCACTAAAAGAAGCGTACCCTGATAGTTGGCAAGCAAATCTTCTAAAAGTTCCAAAGTTTCGATATCTAGATCGTTGGTTGGCTCATCGAGAATCAACAAGTTGTTCGACTTAAGGAAAATACGCGCCAATAACAGACGGTTTTTCTCACCACCAGATAGTGCTTTAACAGGAGTGCGAGCACGTTTTGGAGAGAATAAGAAATCTTGTAAGTAGCTTAGAGCATGACGCTCACGGCCACCTACGGTCACTTCTTGCTTACCATCCGCGAGGTTATCGATAACCGACTTATCAGGGTCTAGAATTTCGCGGTATTGGTCAAAGTAAGCGACTTCAAGCTTAGTACCACAATGCAAACGACCTGAATCAGGCTTAAGCTGGTCAAGAAGCAGCTTAAGTACCGTACTCTTACCACAACCGTTAGGACCAATCAGAGCGATACGATCGCCACGCATGATGTTGAAGCTGAAGTCCTTAACAATTTCTTTGCCTTCAAAGCCAAAGTTAAGATTCTCAGCTTCAAATACAATCTTGCCTGAACGCTGGCCATCGTCGATTTGGATAATCGCTTTGCCCTGCACTTCACGACGGTTCAAACGTTCTTCACGTAGCTTCTTAAGCGCACGAACACGGCCTTCGTTACGAGTACGACGAGCTTTGATGCCCTGACGAATCCAAACTTCCTCTTGAGCAAGCTTCTTATCGAATTCAGCGTTTTGCATCTCTTCAACACGAAGCGCTTCTTCTTTTTCAACTAGGTAGTTTTCGTAATCACCAGGGAAAGAGCTCAACTTACCGCGATCAAGATCGACAATGCGTGTTGCCATCGATTTGATGAAAGCACGGTCATGCGAGATAAAGATAATTGAACCACGGAAGTCTTTCAGGAAGCCTTCTAACCATTCGATTGTCGCAACATCCAAGTGGTTAGTCGGTTCGTCGAGTAGAAGCACATCTGGGTCACATACAAGCGCACGAGCAAGCGCTGCTTTACGCTGCCAACCACCAGACAAATCAGTCAGTTTTGTTTCAGCTGTGAGTTTAAGCGCAGCCATTACGTTACTTACGCGATCTTCAAAGCGCCATGCGTTCGCATGATCCAACTGCTCTTGAACGCGAGTAAGACGGTTTAGGTTCTTTTCACTTGGGTCAGTGCCGATGAGATCCAGAAGATCATGGTAGATCTTCAATTGTTCGCCGATTTCCGCTAGGCCACCAGCAACGTAATCATAAACGGTGCCTTCTTCATTACGCGGTGGATCTTGCTCAAGGCGAGATACAACCACATCTTGTGTGATTTGCATCTTGCCGTCGTCCATGATGATGTTCCCAGACAGGATTTTCATCAATGTAGACTTACCAGCGCCATTGCGCCCTACTAAACACACACGTTCGTTTTCTTGCAGCACGAAGTCCGCACGATCTAATAATGGGTGATCACCAAACGCTAATTGCCCATTATGAATTGTAAGTAATGCCATTCTTCTTTAACCAATCATTAAGTTCTAACAAGCCAAATGGCCAGTTAAGCTCTGAGCTTTGAGAAAGGTCAGAGCTTTCAAATTTGAGCACCGGAATAGTGACCCCGTAACGGGAAAAAAGCTCATCATCAAATGCAATGTCAACAACGTTGACGTGATGGCTAATGTTTAACTGTTCCGTGAGTTGGAATGCCATATCACATAGATGGCACCCTTCTGTACTGTAGAGAGTCAGCACTATATATCCTTATACGATCTCTTAACTACTTATGTGTAATCAACCAGCAGTTATGAATGTGCTTATTGCGAGAGAAGTCCAATGGAAGTGTCTTCGCTGAGATATTCTGAGCCTTAAGACCTAACTCATCTAGAGCGTCCAAGTCCATTTTGAAGTGACGCTTGTTGTTAGAGAACACAATCGTGCCTTCTTCACGAAGAAGACGTTTAAGGTTTTCCATCAGCTGAATGTGATCACGTTGAACATCGAAAGATTGATCCATACGCTTTGAGTTAGAGAACGTAGGTGGATCGATAAAGATCAGATCATAAGAACCCTGCTCTTTAGCTAGCCATTGTAGACAGTCAGCTTGAACAAACTGATGTTGACGACCAACACGACCGTTAAGCTCCATGTTCTCTTTCGCCCACTCTAGGTAGGTATTAGACATATCAACAGTAGTTGTAGAACGAGCACCACCCACAGCAGCATGAACAGATGCACTTCCTGTATAAGCAAACAAGTTTAGGAAATCCTTACCTGCGGCCATCTCACCGATACGACGACGAGTGATCTTATGATCTAGGAACAACCCGGTATCTAGGTAATCATGAAGATTAACAATCAGCTTAACGCCATACTCGTTCACTTCTAAGTTCGATGAGTCTTGAGCCAATTTCTGGTATTGAGAACGGCCTTTCTGTTTCTGACGAACTTTAAGCACAACGTTGTTTGCTTCTACGCCTGTTACTTGAATAGAAGCACGGATGATATCGGTTAAGCGACGTTTTGCCTTCTCTTCCGGTACATCTTTAGGCGCTGCGTATTCTTGAATCACAAGGTGACCTGGGTATACATCAATCGCTACATTGTATTCTGGTAGGTCAGCGTCGTAGATACGGTAGCAATCTAATTGCTCTTTCTTAGCCCACTTGCCAATTTTACCGATGTTCTTTTTAAGACGGTTCGCGAAATCAGGTGCAATCAATTGTTCTTGCTCGCCTGATGGACGCTCTGACATCGGACGATCTGAAATTGAGTAGTTCTTTTGGTGACACGGTAACGCACCGTTGTTCAACTTGAACTGTTTATCTGCACGCATGCGTAAGCAGCTTAGTAGCTCGTCTGAGCTAGAGAAGATAGATGCGTTACAGCCACCAAATTCAGCTTTAAGCTGTGCACCGAATGCTGTGTAAAGTGCAATAAGACCCGGCTCGGTACCAAGACGTTCACCGTAAGGCGGGTTAGAAACAATCACACCATCAGTAAACTCTGTAGGACGCTTAAGCTTTGCAGCATCGCCTACTTCGAATTCAATCAACTCTTCAACACCGGCACGACGAGCATTGTCACGCGCAGTTTTGATCATACGTTCATCATTGTCGTAGCCATAGAACTTACATTCCACTTTCTTAACACCACGACGACCTTGAACGTTCGCTTCAGCTTTCACTTCAGCCCATAGCTCTGGTTCGAAATCTTCTAGTGATTCAAAACACCACTTCTGACGTTTAACACCTGGAGCCATGTTTGCAGCCATCATCGCCGCTTCAATCACTAACGTACCTGAACCACACATAGGATCTAAGAAAGGTTTCGTTGCATCCCAACCACTACGAAGAAGGATTGCAGCAGCTAGTGTTTCACGCAGCGGAGCACGACCTGATTCTGGACGGTAGCCACGTTGGTGAAGACCGCTACCCACCATATCAACACCAAGAATCGCTTTATCACGGTGTAGACGAACGTGAATACGAACATCTGGGTTCTCTTTGCTGATAGAAGGACGAGGCAAAGACTTCTTCTCGAAGCAATCGACAACCGCATCTTTTACTTTCATCGCACCGTATTGGCTATTACGGATTTCGTTGTTCGTACCATTGAAGTCAACAACAAAACGCTTAGAGCTATGGAATTGATTTACCCAGTTAACCGCAGTGGTTGATAGGTACAAATCCATGTCGTCCATACAAGTGAATTCAGAAAGGACACGTACAAATCGAGAAGCCAAACGGCTCCACAAACAACAACGATAAATTTGCTCATTGGTGGCTTTGAATTTAACACCTGCTTGAACAGGTTTTGCGTTTGTAATCCCTAGTTGGGTTAGTTCTTCAACTAATAAATTCTCAAGGCCATTTGAGGTAACCGCTAGATATTGATTCATAGTGTTCTTTTATTGATAAAAATGAGCTCGATTATACCTGAATTTGTTACTAGAGCATCACACTAAACTCGTCTTTTCATTGAATCTTTCTTCTAACTGGCTAGCAAACACACAGTGTTGAAGCGATCGCTTACCCACATCCCCTTAGAACATAAGACCTATCAAACCAACTTCATTTCTGACCACTTATTAACCAAAGTAGCAATGTGAATTTATATTCACCTCAAAACTGGTATATACCAAAGGAGATTTATGGATGAAATTTAGCTACAAAAGACCAAAAACAGGGAATAAAGGCGGTAGATTTACTCTTCTGGCGATGAAAACGGGCAGAAATTAAGGTGAAAAAATAGTCGTAAGTTCACTATTTAAATGGTTAAGCCGTGATGTATTTATCAGGATGAGGTTTTTTAGGCACAAAAAAATCGGCTAATGAGCCGATTCTGAGGAAGGTTTATACGTTTGTGTGCTGCGATGCGTGGTTGAAATGATGTGCTAGATTAGAGGTTAACCTACCATCGCTATGTGTGTCTGATGAAGGATAGCGTTCGCGTCTACCATTCTATCGTGCATCACCTTGATTGAGTCTCCAAATCGCAGTCCTTTTGAAGGCGTTAACAGGAACTCTTCTAGGTCAACAAATGCACATAGGCTCGCACACTCTCCCACTTCTAATACAATGAAATACCCTAAGCTATGCTCGTTATTCATTTGTACAATATCCCCTTCTTGAGGATATTCATGGCCAGTACCTTGTGAGTCGAAGAACCAACTCTTAGGCTGTACAGGCTTATGGAAACGCTTTGCTGCCACACAATAGAGTGCTAATTCAGCTTGACGAGGCTCAGACAGTTCTAAGCCAGAAATTTGTTCTTTGAAGGTTTGGTATGAAGATGCGTCATCAACGGTGAATTCATTATCTCGAAACGCGCAGTCCACCAGCTTATTGCGGACCAGATTCGTTTTGAAAATCATATCCTCTCCGAGGTTTAGCATTAATGAACATTGCTGCTCATCGTAATACCAACTCCATGTATCGCTAGGTTTAAGCATCATTTCGTCTCACACTGTTGAACCATTCCATTAGGTAAAACGCAAAATTACCTTCAATTACAGTAATTTTACTGAGCAATAGGCAAAAAAAAAGAGGAAATGAATTCCTCTTTCTTGTCGCTTTTCTCTACAACTCAGTGAGTTACAGTGTCTCTTTTATTAAGACGATGCCAGATTGTCGCTTTTCAGAAATAAAAGCGTCTTGCCGTTTAAAGATTTTTAACGATGTCACCTACAAGGCCTGGACCTTTGTAAATGAAACCAGAGTAAACTTGTACAAGCTTAGCGCCTGCCATCATTTTCTCTTTTGCAGCAACATACGAATCAACACCACCTACCCCGATGATCGGCAGTTGGTCACCAAGCTCTTGATAAAGTTTACGAACAACTTCAGTACTGCGAGATTGAACTGGACGTCCACTTAGACCACCCGCTTCGTCGCAATGCTTCATGCCTTCAACGATTGAACGATCCAATGTCGTGTTTGTTGCGATCACACCATCGATCTTATTTTTGATCAATGATTCACAAATTTGGCTGATTTCATCGTCACTTAGATCCGGAGCAATCTTAAGAGCAAGAGGAACATATTTACCATGCTTCTCTTCCAGTTCAGTTTGTTTCGTTTTCAGTTCAGACAATAGATCGTCTAGTGCTTCGCCGTATTGTAGAGAACGAAGTCCTGGAGTGTTTGGTGAAGAGATGTTCACAGCAATGTAACCAGCGTATTGATATACCTTCTCCATACAGATCAAGTAATCTTCAGCGCCCTTTTCAATTGGTGTGTCTTTATTCTTACCAATGTTAATGCCTAAGATGCCATCGTAGTTCGACTTCTTAACATTCTCAACAAGGTTGTCGACGCCTAGGTTGTTAAAACCCATGCGGTTGATGATACCTTCAGCTTCAACAAGACGGAATAAACGAGGTTTGTCGTTACCCGCTTGCGGACGTGGAGTCACTGTTCCTACTTCTACGAAACCAAAACCCATTGCGCCAAATGCATCAATACATTCGCCGTTTTTATCTAGGCCAGCAGCAAGGCCAACTGGGTTTTTAAAAGTAAGACCCATGCACTCTACAGGTCGGTGAGGTAATTGTTGGCGATACAAAAGATCAATAGGTGTGCCTGTGAAGCGCTTGAAATTTTGAATTGCAAGATCATGTGCCTTTTCGGCATCAAGTTGGAAAAAGCCAGTTCTGGCTAGACGGTAAAGCATTGTGCCTCCGATAGAAAAAAGCCCCGTGTAAACGGGGCGCTATTATTTACTTATTTACCCAACTATTCAATCTATTACTGTCTGTAAGGGTAAGATAATCAAGTTTGCTAACGAATGAGGTTCATTATTAAGCAAACGTTATCGTTTCTTCAAGTTATTAAGCCATTTCTAATCTCAACCTTAGTACAGCCATCAGGTCACTTAACAACAAACAACGTTTGCGTCGAAGTTTGTTCTTCAAAAGTCGTTAGGCCTATTGTTTCCACTTTACCGAAACGAAAAAGGCAGACCTTTTGGCCTGCCCTTATACTTTTTCGTCTTATCTAGTAACTAGTCTTTTGACATGCAGTTTAGATTCAACAGCATCAATTCACGCAGTGCTACTGAGAACTTAGCAAACTCATGAACAGAACCTACTTTGAATTCGTTTAGGATGCTTTCCCAACGATGTAGAGAAACAGAGTTACTTTCCATCCAGTCATCAAGCGCTTTAATCACATCGATATCTGAAGCACAACCACAGTTAAGTACTTGACCAGTTAACTGGCGTTGCTGCCAATCCAGATCTTCTCTGAATGCTGCACGCGCCAGTGCTTGCCAGTTGTTGTCTATAGCTTGGCCATTGATTTGCTTCAAGAACCAGTGCAGTGACAAACGGTCGCCTAGGTTGAAGTAAAGCTTAGACGCTTGCTGTACTGTTTTACCTGTTTCACGAGCCACTGTAGATATATCCAGTGCTGAGTACAGGCTAGACAAACGAGCCACTGAATTAGCCAGCTCAGCGTTTACACCTTGGTCAATCCATACTTGAGCCATTGCTTGATGCTCTTCTACTTCTGAAGCCACTAGGTTTTCATCCAGCTTCTCAGTAATTGCGACGACATCACCTTGGTAAAGCTCAATCAATGCATTCACTGACTGTTTACCGGTACGGTTTCTTAGCAACCAGCGTGCTAGACGACGAAGCGTACGACGTACATGGTAAAGCAATTCGTATTGAGCTTCAGAACTTGAGATGTTGTCCAGTTCACGGATGCTCTTCAATACCTTACCCAGGCCGTAGATTTCACGTGATGCCGCGTAAGCATTCGCAATATCAACAATGTTCGCGCCCGTCTCTTCTTGCAAGCGAGTCACGAAGTTACAGCCCATCTCGTTAACCATTTGGTTAGCAAGCGCAGTCGCAATGATCTCTGCACGAAGTGGATGGTTATCCATGTGCTGAGAGTAGTTACGGCGTAACTCTGTTGGGAAGTATTGCATCAGTTGTTGAGCATGGAACTCATCATTCGCAATGTCATCACTGACAAGATCTTCTTTTAGAACCATTTTACCGTAAGCGATCAATACTGATAGCTCTGGTCTTGTTAGTGCTTGGCCCTGCTTCTCACGTTCTAGCAGCGTTTCGTCATCTGGGATGTATTCCAAACCACGGTCTAAGTACCCGGCTTTTTCCATTGTGTGGATAAAGCGGATTTGCTCTTTCACTAAGCCTACACCTTGATGCTCAGTAACAGAGATAGACTCAGCTTGGCAGTAAGCGTCGTCTAGTACGATTTCACCTACTTCATCTTCCATAGATTCAAGAACTTGGTTACGTTGCTTAACGGTAAGATCACCATTAGACACCAAGCCATTCAAGAAGATCTTAATGTTAACTTCGTTATCCGAGCAATCTACACCACCAACGTTATCGACAAAGTCAGTATTAACTCGACCGCCCGTTAGAGCGTATTCAATACGACCCAATTGAGTCATACCCAAGTTACCGCCTTCACCAACAACCTTAGCTTTCAGGTCACGGCCATCGATACGTAGCACGTCATTTGCACGGTCACCCACATCGGTATGAGTCTCACTAGAAGACTTAACGTAAGTACCAATACCGCCGTTCCAAAGTAGATCAACTTTCATAGACAAGATCGCTTTGATCAAGTCGTTTGGTGCCATTGATGCTTTCTTGGTACCCAGCATTTTCTGAATTTCAGGTGTCAAAGAGATAGACTTCGCTCGGCGAGAGAAGATGCCACCACCTTGAGAAATCAGGTCTTTATTGTAATCTTCCCAACTTGAACGAGGCAGATTAAACAGACGGTCACGCTCTACCCAGCTTGATGCTGATTCTGGATTCGGGTCAATGAAGATGTGCATGTGGTTAAACGCAGCTTGCAAGCGAATGTGCTTAGATAGCAGCATACCGTTACCAAATACGTCACCCGCCATATCACCCACACCAATGGCAGTGAAGTCTGTGCTTTGACAGTTAATACCCATTTCGCGGAAGTGACGTTTAACCGATTCCCAGCCACCTTTCGCCGTGATACCCATGGCTTTGTGGTCGTAACCGTTAGAGCCACCCGATGCAAACGCATCACCTAGCCAGAAGTTGTACTCTTCAGCTACTGAGTTCGCTAGATCTGAGAATGTCGCGGTGCCTTTATCGGCTGCAACAACCAAGTAAGGGTCATCTTCATCGTGACGAACAACGCTCTTAGGTGGGATAACCTCACCTTCAATGATGTTGTCTGAAACGTCTAGCAATGCACGGATGAAGCGCTTGTAACAACGTTGACCTTCAGCAAAGATCTCGTCTCGGCCAGACATCATGTGTTGACGCTTACAAACGAAACCACCTTTAGCACCAACCGGTACGATAACCGTGTTCTTAACTTGTTGCGCTTTAACTAGGCCTAGAATCTCAGTACGGAAGTCCTCTTGACGGTCTGACCAACGTAAACCACCGCGTGCTACTTTACCGCCACGTAAATGCACACCTTCAATGTCTGGTGCGTAAACGAAGATCTCAAACGCAGGAACCGGCGCAGGGATATCTGGAATCTCGCTTGGTCTCATTTTCAGAGCCAACCAAGGTTTAGACTGCTTATTCTCGTCTACTTGGTAGTAGTTAGTACGAAGCGTTGCAGTGATCATTTCCATGTAGCGACGAATGATACGATCATCATCCAAGCTTTCTACATGATCCAACTGTTCAGTGATCTTCTTAATAAGATCTTGTTGGCCTTTTACGCTGCCCTTCAGTTTCGGGTCAAAACGCTTGCCGAATAGGCTCACTAGCCCTTTCGCTAATTCTGGGTAATGAGACAATGTGTCTTCAATGTATTGTTGGCTGAATGGGAAACCAACTTGACGCATGTAACGAGCATAAGCACGTAAGATTGAGATTTCACGGCCAGAAAGACCAGCGCCAAGTACTAAGCGGTTGAAACCATCGCTGTCTAACTCACCCGCCCAGATTGCCGCAAAGGCTTGTTGGAAAAGATCGCGAGCTTCACGAAGATCAATGGTCTTATCGCTCTTGTGCAGCATAGAGAAATCAAGGATCCAATAGGTCACACCGTTGGTTTTACGCACTTCATATGGAGATTCACCGATAACGCGTAGGCCAAAGTTTTCAAGCATTGGCATAACATCAGAAAGGTGAATTGGCTCATCGCTGTGGTAGAACAACTTCAAACGAACGGCTTTTGAATCTGCCGCTTCTTCTTGAGGACGGTAGAAAAGCATACCCAGTTTGTTGTCTTCACTTAGCGCTTCTAAACGTTCAATGTCGGCAACAGCAGAACCTGGCATCATGTCTTCTTTGTACGAACGTGGGAATGCACGCATGTACTCTTTCGACAATGGAAGACCTTTGCTTTCACCGAAGTTTGCAATGATAGATTCAGACAGACGGTCATCCCACGTAGACGATACTTCCATTAAATTTTGCTCAATTGTTTTCACGTCCACATCCATGTTGTTGTTATCAACACGAACAATATAGTGCGTTCTTGCTAGCGGGCTTTCAGAGAAGTACGTTGTAAATTCAACCTCTTCTTCACAACCAAAGTACTGTTTCAAGATGCGCTGTGTTTGGCGACGAAGCTCAGTGTTGTAACGATCTTTTGTTACGTAAACCATGCAGCTAAAGAAACGACCAAACGGGTCTTTGCGAACAAACAAACGCAGGAGATCGCGATCTTGCATTTGTACTACGCCCGTACCGACTTCTAGTAGCTCTTCTTCTCGAGCTTGCAGCAGTTCATCACGTGGGTAGTTTTCAAGAATGTTGTGCAGCGCTTTGTAAGAGTATGAACCTTCACGGTAACCACTCGCATCCAAAATACGTTCTACTTTCTCGCGAACAAGAGGAATCGTTTCAACGGTTTGGTTATAAACGGCAGATGTGTAAAGACCAGTAAAGCGGTGCTCACCAATGACCTTACCGTTCTTATCGAACTTCTTAATACCAATGTAATCGTTGTAAGCTGGGCGGTGAATGCGTGAAGCCGTGTTGCCCTTGGTTACGATAAGCACATAAGGCTTTTTCGCTTCAAGACGTGCCGAATCAGAAAACTCAGATAGCTTAACGTTACGTACACGATCTGAGTTCGCAAACAAACCAAGACCTTGCTCCTTGGTCGGTTGCAGTTCAGTGTCGCCGTTAACTGAAACTAGGTCATATTCCTTATAACCCATGAATGTAAAGTTGTGTTGGCCTAACCAACGAAGAAACGCCAACGTTTCATCAAAGCGCTGGCCGTCTACTGGAATGCTCTCTTTTTGCTGTTCAACTTGATTGGTCACTTCTTCAAGTCTTTCAACCATCTTCAACCAATCGTTCACGACTAAGCTAGTGTCGGTAAAGATATCCAGCAACTCCGTTTTAAGTGCTGTCATTTCAGCTTTACTACTCAGACGGTCAACTTCGATATGGAAAAGCGATTGGAATGCACCTTCGTTATTGCTTACACCGACAACACTGCCCTTATCTGAGCGAGAGATTTGTGTTGGGTTATGAAGCATAAGGTGAGAAGAAAGGTCTAGGCGAGTCAATGCCATTTTTACGGAATCAACAAGGAATGGACTGTCTGGAACGACTATCTCAACGATAGTATGAGTAGACTGCCAACCTTGACGACTTACCGTCGGGTTGAATACGCGTACAGAGATTTCGTCGGCTTTCTTTTCATTGATGTGATGCCATAAGCTAACTACAGCACCATATAAATCGGATTCGTTTCTCTGAGTTAGATCGTCGTGAGAAACGTTACTAAACAAGTGTTGAGCAAGTTGAGTTACGAGAGGTCGATGAGCAAGGTCAAGTTTGTCTTGAATCAGCTTGTAAACTTTTTCAAGTAAAACTGGAACCACAGTTTCACGTGCGGTCATAGTCACACTCCACAATTAGAATTATATTTTATTATTAGGGGGATCACTTAATCTGGTGTTTGAAACGTGCCGTTGAGCGCTTTTCTACTAACGAGTTAAGCAAAGGTAATGCATTCATTTATTGTAAAAGCATTATTGAAAAATAGTTAATTGTTTTGGAGGTGGTAAGAGCTGAAATGTTTGATTATGTGATTAAGATTCCTTTTAACTCACTAGGCACGCCAAGGTTTACAGAGCTTCTAACTTAATAAACTTATTTTTTTGGTCAGTTGTCAGCCTAAACTGCCCTCTAACCCCTATTTGTGTAAGAAATGGTCTGAACCGAGTTGCAGGTAACTGTAAGCGTAAACCTGTTGTTGTTATCACTTGAACTTTACTTGCGGCGCCAGAATAGCTGGCCAAAAACTGCTGATATGAGATGTTAAGTTGGAAAATATAGCGATTCATACGATACCTGTATAAATATACAGTGCTAGTGTTTTTTGGCACTTTTAGATGTCTGACGGTGAAACTGAACTTGAAGCTGCTCTAGCTTATCGAAAATTCGATGAACCAGAAACAAAAAATCAGTGGCAGATATTCTCTACCACTGATGACCTTTCATTATAGCAAACAGTTTATTAGTAAACCGCTTATTAGCAAACAGTTACCTGAATGCGCGCTGACTTAAGCCTCTAGTGCTTTCGTCACTTTCTCAAACAAGTCTTTTGCTAGGTTGTCCATGTTCTTTAACGTCTCTAGTTCTTTTTTGATCAGAGCTTGGCGTTCATCATCGTACTTACGGAACTTAAGTAGCGGGTCAATCAGACGTGAAGCCACTTGCGGGTTGCTGCTGTTCAGTTCACGTAAGATCTCGCCTGCAAATGCATAGCCTTGACCAGACTTGTCGTGGAATTGAACCGGGTTCATGTTTAAGAATGAACCGACCAAGTTACGGGTACGGTTCGGGTTCTTCAAACTGAACGCCTGGTGCGACATCGACGCTTTGATCACTTCAAGTGCGTTTGAACTTGGGTTTGTACCTTGCAATGCAAACCACTTATCCATAACAAGACCATCGTGTTTCCACTTGTCACTGTAATCCACCATCAAGGTTTCACGACATGGTAGTTGTGCACTGTTTGCCGCGCCCATTGCTGCCATCGTATCTGTCATGTTATTCGCTTGTTGATACATCGCAACAACCAAGTCATTACCCTGCCCAGTATGAGCTAAGTAACTTAAGCAAACTTTACGTAGAGTACGCTTACCAATCGAATCGTGATCGATCGTGTATTCTGTTAGTGCGTGGCTGTGATAAACCGCCGCTAACTCGTCTTCAAGTTCTGCAGCTAATGTAACTTTCATCGAGTTAAGAACCGATGCGACCGCATCAATATCAACGCGCTCGTACCAACCCGATACTTCATTGTGGCTTGGTAGAGAAAGCATTTCTGCAATAAACGCAGGCTCTAGTGAATCACTCAGCAGTACGCCACGGAATGCATCAACAACAGAATCAGGAAGCTCAAACGCTTGACCCTGCTGAACTTTCTCCACGTTACTGCGGATGTACTTCGCTAATAGCATTTGACCCGCATCCCAACGAGAGAATTCATTGCGAGCATTCACCATCAAGAAGATCAGTTCTTCATCTGAGTAGTCATATTCCAATTTCACTGGCGCAGAAAATTCACGAAGTAATGATGGGATCGGTTGCTCAGAAACGTTTTCAAACACGAACGTTTGCTCTGCTTCTTTCACATCTAATACATTATGAACTGGCTTACCGTTACATTGTAACTCAACAACTTCACCCGCAGCTGTGTACAGCTCGATATCAAGAGGAATATGCAGAGCCTGCTTTTCCGTTTGCTCATGAGTTGGCGCTGTTACTTGGCGAGTTGTTAACGTGTACTGTTTCTTCTCTGCGTCGTACTTACTTTCAACAGACAGCGTCGGCGTACCAGACTGGCTGTACCATAAGCGGAACTGAGATAAGTCAACGCCCGACGCATCTTCCATTGCCGCGACGAAGTCTTCACATGTTGCAGCCGTACCATCGTGACGTTCGAAGTACAGCTTCATGCCTTTTTGGAAACCATCTTCGCCCAACAATGTGTGGATCATACGGATCACTTCACTGCCCTTTTCGTACACGGTCAAAGTATAGAAGTTATTCATTTCTATCACTTTTTCTGGACGAATTGGATGAGACATTGGGCTAGCATCTTCTGCAAATTGTGGACCGCGAATGATACGTACATTGTTAATACGGTTTACTGCGCGAGAACCAAGATCAGATGAGAATTCTTGGTCACGGAATACCGTTAAGCCTTCTTTCAGACTTAACTGGAACCAATCGCGACACGTCACTCGGTTACCTGTCCAGTTGTGGAAATATTCATGGCCGATTACTGCTTCAATACCTAGGTAATCTGTATCCGTTGCAGTTTGGTCGTTTGCTAGAACGAACTTCGAATTGAATACGTTCAAGCCTTTGTTTTCCATCGCACCCATGTTGAAGAAATCAACGGCTACGATCATGTAGATGTCTAAGTCGTATTCAAGATTGAAACGTTCTTCGTCCCACTTCATTGAGTTAATCAAAGAAACCATCGCGTGGCTCGCACGGTCTAGATTGCCTTTATCAACAAAGATTTCTAGGTCAACTTTACGACCCGATTGTGTAGTGTATGCGTCACGAAGTACATCAAAGTCACCCGCTACTAAAGCAAACAAGTACGCTGGTTTTGGATGTGGGTCTTGCCACTTCACCCAATGACGACCGTTTTCAGCTTCACCTTCATCTACACGGTTACCATTACTTAATAAGAATGGGTTCTCTGCTTTGTCTGCAATTACCGTTGTAGTGAATTTCGCCAACACATCTGGGCGATCCATGTAGTAAGTGATACGGCGGAAACCTTCAGCTTCACATTGAGTACAGAACGCGCCACCCGACTTGTACAAGCCTTCAAGTGCACTGTTCCCTTCAGGGTTAACTTCGGTAACGATGGTTAGAGTAAATTCTTTTGGAAGGTCATTCAGCGTAAGTTGAGTTTCAGACTGTTCATATTGAGTCCACTCTTTACCTTCTACCAAAACAGAAACCAACTTCAAGCCTTCACCATCAAGTACTAATGTCGTGCTGTCTTTCTCCTGCTTAACACTAGAAACAGCCGTAACAATGGATGCTGAGTCGTACAAATCGAAAGTAAGATCGATTTCAGAAATCGTGTGAGATGGTGATTGATAATCTTTACGATACTTGGCTTGAGGTGTATGTGCCATGACGGGTTCCTTTTGATCGTTATACGTAATTATTTTTTAACTGTATATATCTAAAGGTTGAGCGCCAATAAAACAAGGGGAATATTAAAAAAAGGAGGCATTGTAAGAAAATGCCTCCATGTTTTGCTATTTTATCAATCAAACCAGACAGGAACGCCTAAGAAATGAACTGTGCACAATATTATCAACGAGTACGCCGTTACTGCTAAAACTCACGATTATCGAATGCGATTGAGTACCGCAAACATATCTCCCTCTTCACCTTGCAGCGTTAACACATCGCTGTTCAGTGTATATCGAGTGCCGTGTTCACCGTTCTCATAAAGTAACACTAGTTGATCGCCTTCTGTGTAATACACCCCGCGACGAATGACTTCACCACCTTCTTCATCTGATACTCGGAACATGAATATAAAGTCCGGCTGAAGGACTAAATCCATTTTTTGAATGTTACTCGCACGTAGATCGGTTCCAGACAGTTGGGCACTGGACCAGATTCCCGCCAATGCATTTGGCAAGGCCTTGGTGAACATAACACCGTTAAGATTCAGCATGTTGTGATTACTGCTGTACGCGTAAACCTGAGGTTCTGAGGTATTCAAACCCAAAATAATCGTGTCTTCATTGGCGTTATACAAACCTTCCCAATGATCGACACTGTAGTCTTTCTTTTGGATATCGATAGTGAATGAGTAGTTTGAATCAAGAGTGAGCTTGATCGCTCTAAAGTTTTCAGTGCCTTGCTCAGGATCAGGATTCATCAAATACCAATCACCAAGCAGCAAAGGAAGGTCAAAATGAGATAGATTACTATCACTTTTTGATTGTTGGCTACTCGAAGCGACCTCGCTCCCAAAAGCCACAAAACTTAAACAAGATAAAAATAGTAGAATCCATTTCATAAGCGTCCCCTCGTTTTCTTTAAGCTTAGGCACGTAATGAATAGAAAGCGAAAAAATATGATCTAAGTCACTAAATTTTAAGTGCGAAGTAACTTAAATGTCATTATCACTCGAAAAATAATACTTAAGTTTAGTTATTTTTACAGTGTACTTCACAGCCGAAAATCAAATAACAGTGGTTCTGCAGCAAGTTAAAAAGCGAGGAAGCATGCCGTTAACATGACATTATTCGAGGCAAGAACACAGGTACAAAAAAAGCGAGCCTAAGCTCGCTTTTCAAATAGTACGTCTTTAAACAATCACCTTATAACAGGTATTTTGTTTATTTCTTGATCATATCCAGCATGATAGCAACTGATTCATCAAGATAAGCATCCGGGGCTTCGTAGTCTTTTGGAATATCATCCAACGTTTTAAATGCCTCTAACTTAGCGGCTTTTTGACGTTGGTTAATACGCTCTAGACGAAGCGCATCCGCATCATCACTCTCTTGTTGACGAACCTTTTCATTCAGAGAAAGGTCATTGTCGTCTTTATCTGCCTTATATTTTTCAATATCTTGCGCGATAAAGCCAAATTCCATGTCTGTTGCGATACGAGCTTCGTGTTTAGCCGTCAACGCTGCGATCTGCTCATCGTTACGCTGTAACACTGAGTACTTCGCTTTGTCGATGCTGTCCCAAGGAAGAGCGTTGTCTTCAACACTTTCACCAGTATCTGCAGGATCAATTGGCGTTGGGTAAGCAATATCAGGTACTACACCCTTGTTTTGCGTACTACCACCATTGATTCGGTAGAATTTTTGGATTGTGTATTGAACGTAGCCTAACTCTTTATCGAACAAATCATAAATATGATTCAAAGAGCGATGCTGTTGCACCGTACCTTTACCGAAAGAGTTTTCACCTAGGATGATTGCACGGCCATAATCTTGCATCGCTGCTGCAAAGATTTCAGACGCTGAAGCACTGTAGCGATTCACCAATACCGTTAACGGGCCTTGGTAACTGATTTGACCATCAGTATCGCTGTTCACTTTGACACGACCGTAGCTATCACGAACCTGAACAACAGGTCCTTCTTTGATAAACAAACCAGAGAGTTCAGTTGCTTCAGTCAGTGCACCACCACCGTTGTTTCGGAGGTCAACAATAATACCTTCAACACCTTGCTCTTTAAGCTCGGTGATCAGTTTATCGGTATCTTTAGAAAGGCCAACGTAGAAACTTGGTACTTCTAATACACCAATTTTCTTGCCGTCTTTCTCGATCACTTCTGATTTAACAGCGCGGTCTTCTAAACGAATCTTATCGCGAACAATTGTGACAACGTGACTTTTTGCATCTTTACCATCTGGCAAGATCTGTAGCTTAACTTTGGTCCCTTTAGGGCCTTTAATAAGTTGTACTACATCGTCTAAACGCCAGCCGATAACATCAACAATTTCTTCGCCATCTTGACCAACACCAACAATGCGGTCTCCATCACTCAATTGTTTGCTGTTTGACGCAGGGCCACCAGCAACTAAAGAGCGAATAACGGTGTAGTCGTCTGTCATCTGAAGCACAGCACCAATACCTTCTAGAGATAGGTTCATCTCAGATTGGAATTGTTCTGCATTTCTTGGAGAAAGGTAACTTGTGTGAGGATCAACTTCACGCGCAAATGCGTTCATGTAGATCTGGAAAGCATCTTCATTATGCGATTGCGTAATACGCTTCATCGCATTGTTGTAACGCTTTTCCAAAACTTCTTGAATCTCTGGCCACTCTTTACCAGTAAGTTTTAGATTCAACGCATCATATTTAACGCGTTTTCTCCAAAGCTCATTCACTTCAGCGATATCTTTTGGCCACTCAGCTTCACTACGATTGAGCTCAATACTTTCATCGGTATCAAACTTAATCTCTGTATCTAGCAAAGACAATGCATATTGAAAACGTTCAAAACGCTTCTGCATAGACAGATTATAAACATCGAATGCAATCTGGTTATTGCCCGATTTCAGCTGATCATCAATTTGTTTAGATGACGCAGAGAAAGAGTCAATATCAGCTTGAGTGAAGATATTACGATTATAATCCAGCATCTCTAAGTAACGATTAAAGATAGCTTGAGAGAAATCATCGTTGAGATTGAAGTGTTTATAGTGAGAACGAGTAAATCGAGAAGTAACACGTTTACTAGCAGTTTCGTGTTGGACCTCAGGAGCGAGTAGAGGTAAATCGTCCTGATCTAATTTGGCTTCAAGAGCCTGAGCTGAAGCTGCTAGCCAAAAGCTAGCAGCAATCAGTGTCAATTTTGAACGGCATTTCATGCGTAGGAGTATCTCCTTTAAGCGCGCAAGTGCTCCGCTTTAACAACCATTTGTAGGCCGTTTGCTAACTGAACACGCACATCTTCCTTATTGATTTCAACAATGGTCGCAGCCATGTTTCCTTTACCCATGTTCACATTTACTTCTTTGCCAGCGATGAATTCGTCAGCGTTCAAAGCGCGTGTTTCTACAGGCTTTTCTACTTTTGGTGCTTTAGGCGCTTGACGACGAGGCTGTTGAGCTTTCTTCGCCTTAGGTTTCGCTTTGCCTTCTTCACGAGCTTTTTGTGCTTGTTCTTTACGACGAGCCTGAACTTTCGCTTTGCTTTCAGCAAGTGTAGCTTTAGCGTGTTCAACGTGCTCTTCTTCTAGTGTGCCACACGCGTTGCCGTCTAGGTCAACACGTTCTGCGCCAGCTTTTACGCCGTGCAGGTAACGCCATGATGATGTGTACTGTCTTAACGCTGCACGAAGCTGAGTCTTACTTACTTTTTCGTCTTCATTTAGACGTTCAGCAAGATCTTGAAAAATACCAATTTTAAGTGGCTTCGCTTCACCTTCTAGAGTAAAGCATTTAGGGAAACATTCAGCAATATATGCGATAACTTCTTTGCTGTTTTTTAACTTTTCAGTGTTTTCCATGTGGGTTCCTGGTTTTTGCGGTTTTCCGCGAGCATTAAGAAAATATTTTTACGTATTATAGAGAGATGCTTGGGAAAAACCACAGTAAGAGAATAATTTATGCCTTGTTCGCGTGCGAATTAAGCAGCTTTTCCACTTCTGCCATGAAAAATGTCAATCCGTCCTCGTCAATTTGAGAAAAACGACCAACATTTGGGCTATCAATATCAAGAACGCCCGCGATTTTTCCGCCAATCGAGAACGGAATAACGATTTCTGAGTTACTTGCAGCGTCACAAGCGATGTGACCTTCGAACTCATGAACATCATGAATGCGCTGAACTGTATTCGTCGCAACCGCAGTTCCACACACTCCACGCCCTACCGGAATTCGCACACAAGCAGGTTGACCTTGGAAAGGACCCAGTACAAGTTCGTCTTTTTCCTTAGCTTGATCCTGCTTCATTAAATAGAAACCCGCCCAATTCAATTCATCCAATTCCATGAATAATAAAGAACTGATATTAGCAAGATTAGCAGTTAGATCGGTTTCTGATTCAATTAATGCAACGGCTTGTTTGGTTAAGCGTTGGTAATGTTCTATTTTCATATTAACTTCCAATTAAATTGAGACTTCCATTATCAAGAGAACGCAGTAGAATGCGGTCATCAAACTAAATAGGACTTATTCTCATTACAATGAACAATTCAGAAGACACTATTAGCCGTTCTTGGTTAATAACTCAAGTAAAAAAACACAAGTCCAAATTACTGTTTGCTAACATTATTGCCATACTTGCAACTCTCATCAGTGTCCCTATCCCGTTGCTCATGCCATTAATGGTTGATGAAGTATTACTTGATAAGCCTGCTTCTGGCTTAGAGATGATGAACCACCTACTTCCATCTTCATTACAAACACCGACTGGCTATATAGCACTAACTTTGTTGTTAGTGATTATCATGCGCTCCGTTAGCCAAGCGTTGAACATTCTGCAAGGGCGTCAGTTTACGCTTGTGTCCAAAACAATTACCTATCAAATGCGCAGCAAGATGATAGATAAGCTTGGTCGCATCAGTATTAGACAATACGAAACCAAAGGCAGCGGCGGTATCAACGCCCACCTAATAACAGACATAGAGACAATAGATAAGTTCATTGGCTCGACTCTTTCTAAATTTATCATCAGCTTCCTGACCGTGTTCGGTACAGCGATCGTGCTGTTGTGGCTAGAGTGGCGTTTAGGGTTGTTCATTTTACTGGTCAATCCTGTTGTGATTTATTTCTCCCGTAAACTAGGCAGCAGGGTCAAACACCTTAAGAAATACGAAAACCAATCTTTCGAGCGCTTTCAAAACCGTTTGGTGGAAACCTTAGATGGCATTTACCAACTGCGCGCGGCGAATAAAGAGCGTATCTTTCTCGATGAGCTTAAGGTTCAAGCAAACCAAGTAAGAATCGATGCCGACAAATACGCTTGGCAATCTGAAGCTGCTGGCCGTGTTTCGTTTCTACTCTTCTTATTAGGTTTCGAGCTTTTCCGTGCCGTCGCGATGCTAATGGTGTTATTCAGTGACTTAACCATTGGTCAGATTTTCGCGGTATTTGGCTACTTGTGGTTCATGTTAGGCCCAGTTCAAGAGCTACTAGGGATTCAATTCTCTTGGTATAGCGCGAAAGCGGCACTGCAACGCATCAACGATCTTCTTCAGTTAGAAGAAGAGAAGCGCCCTATCAGTAAAGTGAACCCATTTACTGAAGATCAAGAAGTGACAGTCGACATCGAAGACGTTACATTCTCTTACACATTAGAAAACACTGTTTTAAATAGGCTATCGCTGCACATCCCTGCAGGTAAAAAAGTCGCTTTGGTCGGTGCGAGTGGAGGGGGTAAATCTACGTTAATCCAGTTGCTGATTGGGGTTTACCAAGCAGACTCAGGTTGCATTCGCTATAACGGTGAAACAACCGATGACATCAGCTTTGATGTAATACGCAATCAAATTGCCGTTGTTTTACAACAACCTATACTCTTTAACGATACATTAAGGCATAATCTGACCCTTGGTGCTGAATACGACGAAATGTCGTTGTGGCGTGCGCTTGAAGTCGCTCAAATGCAAGATGTCATCAAGCAACTGAGCAATGGCTTAGATACACAAATTGGTAGGAATGGCGTTCGACTGTCTGGTGGTCAACGACAACGCTTAGCAATAGCTCGTATGGTGCTGAGCAATCCTAAGTTTGTTATTCTTGATGAAGCGACATCTGCACTCGATACAGCAACAGAGTCAGCACTGCATAAAGCGTTGAGCGAGTTTTTGAAAGATCGCACAACTTTGATAGTGGCTCATCGATTATCAGCGGTGAAACAAGCCGATCTAATCTATGTTTTAGAAGATGGACAAGTCACACAGACGGGAACACATGGTGAATTGGTTGAACAACAAGGACTCTATCAAACACTCTACGGCAGTGTGCAATCGCACGCCTGATGTTTGTGGCTCTGAGTCTTTAAGTCGGGTTGCTAACCTAACTTACGTTTCAACTTGGGAGGTCGCGTGACCTCCCCATCCGTAACCAACCCTTTATCAACAAAACACCAATGCGACAGCAGCTCAGTGCGTCTTTGCCAGGGCTGCGAACTTCCCGTAGATAAAATGGACATCCCTTTAGGGAAATCAGCTTACTGCCCAAGATGCGGAACTCAGCTTTATAGAGGCGGTACCCCTAGCCTCTCTGGAAACCTAGCAATCGCAATTACCTGCTTATTGCTGTTTATCCCATCGCACTTTTTTGAATTCATCAGTATTCGCCTGATTGGCGTCATGATACCCGCGACGTTACCATCGGGTGTTTTTACCTTAATGGGCGAAGGCTTCCCTCTGCTTGGCTTACTGATCCTGTTCTGCAGTTCGATCGCTCCGTTGCTCGTGTGTACATCGGTACTCATTACCCATTTATCATTGCGATTCAAATTTTTTACACCATTTAGGTATGCGTTAGCCATCATCCAGACATTAAAACATTGGATGATGTTGGATGTGTTTCTGGTAAGTTTGGCGGTCTCATGTTTCAAACTGCAAGATTACTCAGATATTTTTGTCGGCCCTGGATTGGTTGGCCTCATTCTTCTGCAGCTTTTCAGTGTATTGTTGGTAAGCCGCATCAGCGTGCGTCGCTACTGGGAAGCTTGGACAAAAGAATCTGACTACTCATTTACTGAAAGTAAGAACGTACACTGTCACAACTGCCACCTATCTCAACCGGATGGGCATACTTGCGTGCGTTGTCACCATGACTTATACCACCGCAAGCCCTACTCTATACAGAAGACATGGGCACTGTTGTTTGCCGCATCAGTGGCTATTGTGCCAGCCAACGTCATTCCGATTTCTATCCTTATCACCAACGGACAAAGGCTAGAAGACACAATAATTTCCGGTGTCGCGTCGCTAATAAATAGCGATATGTATGGCATTGCAGCGATCATTTTCATTGCCAGTATCGTCGTTCCCGTCGCGAAAATACTGGGCCTCGCGTACATCTTAATCTGTATCAAGATGAAGCGTACGATTTACCACAGACAACGTATGACCATCTATTTCATCGTGAAATGGGTGGGAAAATGGTCGGTTATGGATCTATTCGTTATTTCGATCATGATGACCTTGGTCGACCGCGGACAAATTTTAAACTTTACACCAGGTTATGGTGCAGTCGCTTTTGGCGTCGTGGTTGTTCTCACGATGCTAGCAGCGGAAAGCTTAGATCCTAGGCTAATTTGGGATAACTACACCTCTAAAGATGAGTCAGTGAATGAACAACGATAACCAATCACAAACGTCATATTCACCAGAAGTAAGGAAAAACAAAGGCATCTCACCTTTGTGGATTCTGCCGATATTAACCGTCGCATTAGCCGGTTGGTTGGTCATGAAATCGATCCACGATGCAGGCCAACGTGTTCAGATATACTTTTCAGATGCCGCAGGTTTAGTCGCAGGTCGAACAACGATTCGTTACCAAGGCTTAGAGGTGGGTATGGTGCGCGACATCACCTTATCCAAAGATCTATCGAGCATCTATGTCGATGCTGACATCTACCCTGAAGCGAAGAAGCTACTCTCAAAAGGCACTCGTTTCTGGCTTGTAAAACCGACAGCAAGTTTGTCGGGTATCTCAGGATTAGACGCACTTGTTTCAGGTAACTATATTGCTATCCACCCGAGCGAAACCAAACAAGACCCAGAAACCATTTTCCAAGCGTTAGAATCCTCCCCTTCTGATTTACTGGCTTCTGAAGGTTTGAATATTTCACTGACGACCAAAGATCTGGGTGGCGTATCTGTTGGTTCTCAAATCGTTTACCGTAAAATACCAATTGGTGAGGTTTACAACTACCAGTTAAACGACAACGCGAAATCCGTTACGATTCAAGCGTCGATTAAAGATGAATACAGCCATATCATTACCGACCAAAGCCGTTTTTGGAATGTCAGTGGCTTAGGTGCCAGTATTGGCTTTTCTGGTGTTGATGTTCGCTTAGAGAGCCTAAGTGCATTGCTTGGCGGTTCAATTGCGGTCGACTCTCCAGGAGAAGGCCAACCGGTTGAGATGAATACTAAGTTCAAACTCTACCCAGATCTGAAAACAGCGGGTCGAGGTATCTCTATCAAGATTGCCGTTCCCGATGATAATAAAATCAGTGCAACGGGTGCTCCGATCATGTATCGCGGCATTGAAATCGGTCAAATCACTGATTTATCGCTAAGTGAAGGGCGTGAAAACGTCGTTGCATCTGCCGCTATCCAACCGGCATTCAGTGACTTTTTAAACAACGGCAGTAAATTCGTTCTAGAAGAGGCTGAATTGTCGCTTACTGGCATGAAAAACATTGCCAATTTAGTGACAGGTAACTTTTTAACCTTGGTACCGGGCAAAGGTGAAAAAGCCCGTCGATTTACTGCGATCCGTAAGAACGAATTCAGTCAGGAACAAGAGAAATCCGTTGCGATTCGCTTAACCTCAAACAATTCGTTCGGACTGGATGTCGGTACACAACTGCTCTACAAAGGTATTGCTGTTGGCTCTATCATCCAAGTGGGCTTAGTCGATGGTGTTGGCACTGGCTCTGATAAGCACGAAGTGTTCATGGATGCGCTTATCGACAACGAGTACGCGCACCTTATCAAAAGTCACAACCGTTTCTTCGTGACAGGCAGTGCGACCGCGGAGCTTACCGAATCAGGTTTGAGTGTTACTGTTCCACCAGCAAAACAGCTTCTGACTGGCTCGATTAGCTTTGTAAGTGAAGGTAAATCTGAAGCTCGAACGGACTACCAACTTTTCCAAAGTAAATCGTTAGCAGAAATCGCTAAGTTTAATCAGTCCGGCTCAAAGACGCTTTCTTTGTTTGCCAGTGAGTTACCTTCAATTTCTAAAGGCAGTCCACTCCTCTACCGCAACCTACAAGTGGGTAGTATTTCTGATTTTCAGCTTGCCGACGGTGGCGTAAGAATCAAAGTCACAATCGAAAATCGTTACACGCACTTACTCAACAAGCACACTGTTTTCTGGAACCGATCAGGCGTTGAGGTTGATGCGTCGCTATCGGGTATCAGCATTAAAGCGGCACCAGTTAAAACCCTTATCCAAGGCGGTATTGCTTTTGACTCTCTGCCGGGAATCGACAACAAACTCGGCGATGTGTGGAAGCTATATAAAGACTCGAAATCCGCTCGAAAATTTGGCCGCGCGATAACTATCACCTCTGCAGGCGATCAAGAAGTCAGCAAGGGCATGGCGATCAAATATCAAGGTGTCACTGTTGGTGAGGTTACTTTGGTGATTCCGAACTTCAACAAGGGCGGCATTGAAATTACTGCGCGTATTTTACCTGAGTACGTCGACAAGATTGCCGTGACGAACAGTCACTTCTGGTTGGCAGAACCTGAGATTGGCCTTAATGGCATCAAAAACGTCTCTGCGCTGCTCTCTAAACACATCAACGTAGATCCGGGCAAAGGTGAAAGAAACACGAAATTTGAGCTTAGTAAGGGACCTGTGCAGCCTGAAGGCAAGATATTCCAACTGCAAAGCGAAACGCGCGGCTCAGTATCTGAAGGTACACCTATCCTATTCCGTGAACTAGAAATTGGCAGTGTTATAGATGTTCAGCTGGGCGAGTTTGCTGATCGCATCATATCTACGATTCAAATAGAACCTGACTACGCGTATCTAATCCGCGCAAACACCGTGTTCTGGAACGTGTCGGGCGTCGATGTCTCTATCGGCCTGTCAGGCGCAAACATCAAAGCCGGAACGGTAGACAGCTTGTTAAGAGGTGGTATTACATTCTCAACGCCACCGACAAATGAACTTCAACCAGTAGCAAGCGAAGATCAGTCTTTCTACCTCTATCCTCAAGCCGAAGATGAGTGGAAATCATGGAGAACCGCAATTCCTCGTCCATAGAGTGAACTCTCTGACGTTTCTGGAAGATTAATTCTTCATCAAAATGCAGCCATTAGGCTGCATTTTTGTTGTTTGCTGCAAATATGGTTTAGGACGGCCTCATTTTGCTTTAAACTCCCCGCATTAATGCAATAAATCGAGATACTCTTTTGCACGCTAACGTATATATTCCTGAAGAATTCCTAACGCACATCGAAGCAATCATGCCTAGTCATCTAGATATGGCTTCTTTTGTTGCGTCATGCCAAAAACCACTTCGTAAAAGTATTCGAATCAACACATTGAAAATCAGTGTTGAAGACTTCCTAGTACGAGCAAAAGAGAAAGGCTGGGAACTGGAACCTGTACCTTGGTGTGAAACGGGCTTTTGGATTACAGCGGACGAAAGTGAAGCGCCACTAGGTAATACGGCAGAACACATGTCTGGTCTTTTCTACATCCAAGAAGCCAGCTCGATGATGCCACCCTCGGCACTTTTCCAAGGCGAAGCTGATTACCAAGCGGTGCTAGACACTGCGGCTGCACCCGGCTCTAAAACAACGCAAATCGCTGCGCTAATGAATAATCGCGGTGTATTGGTTGCCAATGAGTATGCAGCAAGCCGTGTGAAAGTCCTTCACGCTAACATCGAACGTTGTGGCGTTCGTAATGCCGCTCTAAGTAACTTTGACGGTCGAGTTTTTGGTGGTTGGTTACCAGAACAGTTTGATGCTGTGTTGCTAGACGCACCCTGCTCTGGCGAAGGTACCATTCGTAAAGACGCCGATGCGATGAAGAACTGGACGTATCAATCTGTGGTCGATATTGCCGACACGCAAAAAGATCTGATTGAAAGTGCATTCCATGCTCTTAAACCTAATGGTGTTTTGGTTTACTCAACGTGTACGCTTAGCACCGAAGAGAACCAACAAGTGTGTCATCACTTAAAAGAAACCTTTGGTGATGCGGTTGAATTTGAATCTCTTGAATCACTATTCGACAACGCAAAAGCAACCACGACAGAGGAAGGCTTTCTACACATCTTCCCTCAAGTTTATGACTCAGAAGGTTTCTTTGTTGCACGTATCCGTAAATTAGCGTCTGTTACTCCACCAGAAGTTAAAAAACGTATGGGTAAATTCCCATTTGAAAAAGCATCAAAGAAAACTCAGCAAGAAGTCGCTGAACAACTAATGAGTACTCTCGATATCGAATTGCCAAGCGATACTCAGGTTTGGATTCGCGACAAAGACGTTTGGCTATTCCCAGAAGCGCTAGAGCCTATGATCGGTGAGTTCCGTTTTTCTCGCATGGGAATCAAGATCGCCGAAACCCATAAAAAAGGTTACCGCTGGCAGCACCAAGTGGCGACAACGCTTGCAACAGGTAATGAAGCTAATGTTGTCGAGCTAAGCATTGAAGATGCTCGTGAATGGTTCATGGGACGCGATGTTCGCCCTGAAGGCTTGTCTGGCAAAGGTGAAGTACTAGTGAAGTACAACGGTGCAATCATCGGCCTTGGTAAATGGGTTGGCAACCGAGTGAAGAACGGTTTACCACGCGAGTTAGTGCGCGATAAGAACCTATTCTAAAGCTTTCTCCCTGTATACAGCTAGATAAACAAAAGCCCAAACAACGTTAATTGTTTGGGCTTTTTCTATTCTATCGGCCATGTAACTCAGTGTGCGAGCGCTTGTAAATCAACAACTAATTACATAAATATCAATTCAAGCCACTATTTCCAAAAAGAAAAATCGCACTTTAGGGAATCTAAACTAGACTTCAATCTAATAGTCAAAAGATTAAAACGATTAGCGTAGGCTCTTCGGAGCCCTTTCCCCTAAGCCCAAACAGGAAGGTTTGGGCTTTTTTTTGACCGAAAGGACCGCTTACTTAACTAAGCTGATACCTTCTTTGTCGATAGTGATCTTGCCAGATTTGTATAGACCACCAATTGTCTTCTTGAACGTACCTTTGCTGGTTCTGAATGCAGAGAAAATAACTTCAGGAGAAGACTTATCATTCAAAGGCAGGTAACCGCCTTTCTTCTCAAGCAGGTCAAGAACCTTAGTGCTTAGGTCATCCATCTTAGCCACACCAACCTTCTGAAGAGACAAATCAATCTTACCGTCTTCTTCACGAACGTTTTTAATGTAGCCTTTTAGTGTTTTACCAATGAACAGCTTACCGATGATGTCAGATGGGAAAATCATACCCCAGTGTTCACCGTTCACGATCGCTTTGTAACCTAACTGGCTGCGCTCAGCGATAATGAGATCGACTTGCTCATTTTGCTTATAAGTCGCAGGCGTGTTGTCTAACCATTTGTTGAACTTCGTTGTACCAACGATACGGCTCGATGCTTTATCGATATACACATATACTAAGATTGACTGACCTTCGTTTAAACGGCCACGCTGCTCGCTGAAAGGAACAAGAAGGTCTTTACCTTTCACGCCCCAGCTCATGAATGCACCAGTGCTGTTAACACCTTCAACCGTCATCAAACCAAACTGGCCTACTTGAGCTATTGGTTTTTCAGTCGTTGCAGCGATCTGGTTGTCAGAATCTATGTATAAGAAAACATCTAGCTTTTGACCAATTTCAACACCTTCAGGAGTAAATCGTTTCGGCAGCAACACGGTTCCATAGTCGCTCGCGTCAAGGAATACACCGAAGTCTGCTTGTTTTACTACTTCTAAGTTGTTTATTTGACCAATATTAATCATCAAGGTTGTCTCTACTTTAAATTTGGCGGAGATTATACGTGATCTCTGATATGCTTTCGCTAGTTTCATTCATATTTTTACATTCTAGGAGACATCGTTGATCACCGTTGATAAACAAGATGCGATAACACTTAAAATTAACCATGCCATGGCTAAGACCAAAAAGCTCGACATGGACGTTTATCTATTCATTCCCGGTGAACTTGGACTGACTCCTGAAGTGCTTTCTGAAAGTGCCTTTTTCTACAGCTCAATCACTCAAAAACGTGCCTACTATAGTGACAAAACACTTTTACCTTTGGTACACAGTCGCTTGGCAAAACGTGGACGCTTATCTACAACACAGTATCGTGTCAGTTTGAGTCTGTTTGCCTACCAATATGTTATCGCGTTAGATAAAGCAGTCAGCAGCTTAAATAAAACTGATAGTGACGACGTAACGGCTGATGAAGTAGATGAAGTCATTGAATTGGCTTTAGATATCTTGAAGAAGCTACGCCGAAGCATCCCTTACGAAGAAAATCTCAAGCGCTACTACGCTAATATCGATAACTACCTATCTTGGTATACCGAGCAAAAGTTCCTATCGCTAGTTTCACACATGCCACGAGGTAGTGAGTATTCAACGATTAAAGAACGACTCTTAACGCTTTGTGATAAAGAGACCGCGCACCGTAAACTGAACCGCTACAACTCAGCAAGAGTTCGAGAGGACGTTACCCGCTTGAGTAACAAGATGCGTTTGCTGCGTCGTTTGATTGAACACCCTATCGTGCTTAAAGAAAAGACAACGTCGATGGGTAAGAACGTTAAGCGTGCCGTGAAAGGCATCGCGACCGGTTTGGTGATGGTTGTCGTGACCACTACTGTGATCTTGGCTCGTGACTTTCTTGGTGAGATTACCGCCTCTTTCATCGTGGCAATGTCTTTCATTTACGCACTGCGTGAGATCTTTAAAGATGACTTGAGAGACATCCTTTGGCGCTGGCTGCGTAAAGGCAAGCCAAAATGGAAGCGTCGTTACTATGATCCAACGACCAACAAGTCAGTAGGCCATAAACTGGAATGGTTGGACTACGCAAATTTTTCTAAGCTTGCAGATCGCATTCAGTCGATCCGTAAAAAGCGTGTGGTACAACGTGAAGAGCAAATCTTGCATTACCGCTCTCATACTGAGATGTCGACATCGACCTTTATGAGTGGTTATGAGGAGACTCGTGAAACGTTATCGATCAGCCTAAGAGCGCTGACACGGTTGATGGATAAAGGCTCAAACAAGATCTACCGCTTGAATGAAGGACAAGTGAGCCGCGAATCAGTAGAAAAGCGTCATCTTCTCAACCTGATCATTAAAGAGAACAACCATGATAACGAACCAACCTACTACCGTTGGAAGATCGTTATGAACCGTTCAAAAATAGTTGATATTGAGCAGATCACTCAAGAGTCATAGAGCCGTTATAAAGTTCTCTATAACGGTATGTGGAAACCATTCACATACCGTTGTTTTATCTCTTCAACGTTACCCATGACTTCTAAACCAAAATCTATTATTTAATCGCTATTTTCTTGAAGGGACTTTCTTAATTGAAAGCGTAAGCGTGAACTCCGCCATCGGCTCGTCACCATGTAAAGATGGGCAAGTCGCGATAATGGTTACGGGTTGATTGACCCGTTCTCCGGTCGACATGGTTTCTGCCAGCATAGTGTTGATCAGCTCACCGTCGTTACAAGTGAAATGCACATCACCTTCAGGGCGCTTCAAAAAGTTACCCGTCACCTCTTTAAAAGCCAACGAGATCTTTTCACCTTGCTGCTGAGATTTGCTCATCGCAAGAAACCCACCCGCGACATCCGCACCTACAGCCAAAACGCCAAAGTACATACTGTTAAGGTGATTCTTAGTACGCCTTCTAAGCGGGATTTTCACTTCAACATGTTGGTTGTCCAACGCGAGTAGTTTTGGTCGGCACAACCAGATAAGTGGGACTTTGAAAAAGCCAAACATGCTTAAGTAGAAATTTGCTTTTTGTAGAGGGGTCAACATTCGAATTACCTAGCCAAGTTAGTCATCAGACCAGTTAATCGACTAGCGATAAGAATGTCAAAAAAATGTTACAAAAAAGAGATATCATCGCACAATGATATCTCTTTCATTCTCAAAGCATTAGCGCCTTAAGTCGGCTTATCAGGCAAGCTAATAGATTTACGCAGTCACGACCGTTTCAACACCTTCAAGGTCAGCAATGTAACCTTGTAGACGTGGATAATCGACTAAACCTTGCGTAACTAGCAGCACTGGCTTCTTCGCGTTCAGGGTTGCTTTAACAATCATATCCAACAAGGTAATAACCGCTTCGTTTTGTGGATCAAAAGCGTGCTGCTGAGCTTCATTGTGTTTGTCTACGCCTAAAGTGAAAGACGCTAAGCTATCAACGTTTACCACTACACCATCGAAGTAATGCAGTAAACGTTCGCTCAGTAGCACTGCAGACGGCACATCGCACGAGAACAGTACTTTCAAACCGTTAAGGCCGCGTGGTAGCCCTTGCTCGGCAAGCAGGTCAATAATCTTAGCGGCATCGCTTAACGCACGAACGTAAGGCACAACTACTTCAACGTTGATGCCCTGCTCACGTAATGCCTTAATAACCTGACACTCTAAAGCGAAAGCCTTGCTGTATTCTGGTGTCGCGTAACGAGCAACGCCACGAACACCTAGTGCAGGGTTAATCTCTTCTGCTTCACAGTTCCCGCCAAGCAGCGAACGGAATCCATAGCTGTCTGCACTGCTTAATGCGATACGAACAGAAGTGTGATTTGGCTGAACGGCAGCTTGAATGGCAATCACTAAGGTCGAAACAAAATGCTCATCGACTGTTTTATCGCCAAGGATCGCTTCTAAAGACGTTTTTTCAATATCAGTCAAAGTATCTAAGTGACTCTCGATACTTGGGTGGTAGAAGACACGATCCATCACTAATTCTGATAATGAAACGTATAAGTGGTTAGAATTATTATTATCGTTGTAAGAAGGCAGCACATCACCTAAGACGAGTTCTGGGTGCAAAGTGCTTTGATTTTCTTGAGTCATTGCTGCTCCAGCATTTTTATGTTGTGTTCAAACGAAAATACCGATAGCTGCCTGTTAATACAAGTGAAAATCCCTTATTTGACGCTGGCCTGCTGATAAAAATAAGAATATTAGCAATAACTGAGATAACTTTGACTCAATAGAGTTTATTCCTCTGTTCAATTCCGTTATCTTAACCACTTCGCAATAGAATAAAAAAGCTATCACATGCCATTAAAAACTGATGAGTTGAGAACCCAAGCTCTGGGTCCTATGCCAACTCCTGCCGAACTAGGCAATGCACACCCTATTACTGACGACGTTGCTGAGCGCATTAAAAATTCTCGCCGCCAAATCGAAGATATCCTAACTGGTCGTGATAACCGCCTATTAGTTATCGTAGGCCCTTGCTCTGTTCACGATACAGATGCGGCACTTGATTACGCTGAGCGCCTAAGCAAAATTCAAGACCAGTACAAAGATGAACTGTTCGTTGTAATGAGAACCTACTTCGAGAAGCCTCGTACTGTTGTAGGTTGGAAGGGTTTGATTACAGATCCTAACCTTGATGGTTCATACGCACTTGAAACAGGCTTGAACAAAGCTCGTAAGCTTCTGCTAGATATCAACAAGCTTGGCCTAGCTACCGCGACTGAATTCCTTGATATGATCACAGGTCAGTACATTGCAGACCTTATCACTTGGGGTGCGATTGGCGCTCGTACAACTGAATCTCAGATTCACCGTGAAATGGCTTCTGCACTGTCTTGCCCTGTTGGCTTCAAGAACGCGACCAACGGCAACATCAAGATTGCTATCGATGCAATTCGTGCAGCACATGCTTCACACTACTTCTACTCTCCAGATAAGAACGGCCGCATGACGGTTTACCGTACTTCTGGCAACCCATACGGTCACGTTATTCTACGTGGTGGCGATAAAGGCCCTAACTTCGACGCTGAATCTGTAGATACTGCATGTAAGCAACTGGCTGAATTCGATCTACCTCAACGTTTGGTTGTAGACTTTAGCCACGCTAACTGTCAGAAGCAACACCGTAAGCAGTTAGAAGTTGCACAAGACATTTGTGAGCAAATTAAATCTAACAAGAACCAAATTGCAGGCATTATGGCAGAGAGCTTCATTATTGAAGGCAACCAGCCAATGACAGACATTAACAACCTAGAATATGGCAAGTCGATTACTGACCCATGCCTAAGCTGGGAAGATACTGCAACAATGCTAGACATGCTTGCAACAGCAATTAAAGATAGAAACTTAGCTTAAGGAAACAACACAATGCCATCATTTGACATTATCTCTGAAGTAGAAGCAGTAGAACTGCGTAACGCAGTAGACAACGCAAACCGTGAACTATCGACTCGTTTCGATTTCCGCGGCGTTGACGCAAGCTTTGATTACAAAGATGAATCAGTAAAATTGACTGCTCAAGACGATTTTCAACTGAAGCAAATGCGCGATATCCTTCGCAGCAACCTAACGAAGCGTAATGTTGATCCTAACGCGATGGAAGCGAAAGCGGCAGACCAAACAGGTCGCACTTGGCACCAAACGGTTATCTTTAAGCAAGGCATTGAAACTGATGTCGCTAAGAAGATCGTTAAGCTAATCAAAGACAACAAAGTTAAAGTTCAAGCTTCTATCCAAGGCGACAAAGTTCGTGTTACTGGTAAGAAGCGTGATGACCTACAAGCTGTTATGGCTCTAGTTCGCGGCGGTGAACTTGGTCAACCTTTCCAGTTTGACAACTTCCGCGACTAATTATTGAGTTTGAGCGACCGCCTATTTGGGTTGCTCATTCATCAGCACAATGTCGTGTTTGAAATAGCAAAAAGCCACTTCTTTTGAAGTGGCTTTTTATTTATCTGGTCCAGCTTTAGTTTTATTCCGAGCCTCTAGCCGATTTCAAACAACCAGAAAGCTCTCATTTCAACTAGAAGCAATTACCTCAACTGAGTACTTGGGCTGCTGACAATTTTAGATCTTTGCCGACCAACAGATTAAACTCTACGCTTGCTGGTGGAATAAACACACACACTCGTAATTTCTCTGCTCTTGCTTGCTCAAGCTTTGTTGATAGCTCTCCGCTGTTGGCGTAGCTCTCTCTTTCTGCATCTCGGCGGCACAGGTCGATAAATTCAAATGGACAATCGCTCGGTGAAAGTACGAGCTCTGCCTCCTGCATCAAACGTAAAGCCTTCATAGACAGCAGCTCGACATCTTGCTCGAATTCAATCCAAGTGACCTGCCCTTCGCTATCAATGCCTTCGGTTAGCGCTTGCTGGTAGTAAGACTCTAACTGCTCTCTGTCATTCACCTGCTCGATAAAGCTGGATGACAAGAAACGCTCCCAAAATTTACGACGCTCGTCGACGGTTGGGAATGACTCTTTGATTGAATTGCGTTTTGATGCACCGAAGTCTGCTATCAAACCTATGTTTTGTGGCAATACCGTTTCGAGTTTTTCTCTGATATTTCTTACTAAAACAGGTGATGCCCCGCCACTAGAGATGGCAATTTGGATTCTGCCGCGATTTATCATCGAAGGTGTGATGAAGTCGCAGTAAGGAAGATCGTCAACCACATTGACTAAAATGCCCAGTTTTTTCGCATCATTATACACTTGGTGATTCAAGCTTGGGTTGTCTGTTGTGGCCCAAACCTGCAAGTAATTTTTCGATATGATCTGTGACGAGTAAAAGTTTTGAACCCAGTGAAGCTTGTTCTCGTCCACAAGCTGCTTTAAGTAAGGCGCTACCTTGGGAGACACCAAAGTCACATCCGCTCCCGCTCGTAGTAAGCTATCGACTTTACGGCAAGCAACCTCACCCCCACCAACCACTAAGATTGGCTTATTTTCTACATCCAAAAACATTGGGAAATAACGCATGTTCTTCCTTGAGACTACTTCAATAACTATTCAGCCATGCTACCAAATTTGGAGCATATTCATAACTATCGAAGTGTAATAAAAATATTTATTGACCAAATTTCAACATTTCTTAAGTTTAATATTTCACCATTGTGATGTTTATTCAGAATATTCATCTAGTCGATTATCAATATAAAAATCTAAATCTCGTTGCACCAACAGTGTGAACCGTTGCACTATTTACATTCACTTAACATTTGGTCATTCTAATTGTGTTCGGATTTGTGATTTCATTCAAAATTCTTTTTAAATTATACATTTGTGAAAGTACGGATCCTTTCCTAACCTTATAAACAGTTGTTTAAATCGCACACAGTTTCATTTGCAAAATGCAACTCGTTTAATTTGAACAACAAGGTCATAGAAAACGCAACACATAAGAGAAACTCAAACGAGCACGAGTATCAGGTGTCACCTGGTTAACAAGGAAGGATACAAATGACAAATAAACTAACACTTCTTGCTTCAGTAGTAGCTGCATCAACTGCGATGATGGCAACATCGGCATCAGCGGCAGAAAGCACTCTGGACAAAGTCACATCTCAAGGTTTTCTAACTTGTGGTGTAAGTACCGGTCTTCCAGGGTTCTCTAACCCTAACTCAAAAGGTGAATGGGAAGGAATTGATGTTGAGTATTGTCAAGCTCTTGCAGCGGCTGTACTCGGTGACAAGACTAAAGTTAAGTATGTACCTCTAACAGCAAAAGAGCGTTTTACTGCGCTTCAATCTGGCGAAATCGACGTACTATCTCGTAACACAACATGGACATTACATCGTGACACTGCTCTAGGTCTGAACTTCGTAGGCGTTAACTACTACGATGGTCAAGGCTTCATGGTTAAGAAAGAACTTGGCCTAACAAGTGCTCAAGAGCTTGATGGCGCTTCTGTATGTGTTCAATCAGGTACAACAACTGAACTTAACCTAGCCGATTACTTCCGTAACAGTGGCATGTCTTACAAGCCAGTGGTATTCGATACGGCAGCACAAACATCGAAAGGTTTCGACGCAGGTCGTTGTGACGTACTAACAACTGACCAATCTGGTCTATACGCACTTCGCCTAAACCTAGCTGATCCTAAATCTGCAGAAGTACTTCCTGAAATCATCTCTAAAGAGCCTCTAGGCCCTGTTGTTCGTCAAGATGATGATCAATGGTTTAACGTTGCTAAGTGGACACTTTCAGCAATGATTAACGCGGAAGAATACGGCATCTCCTCTAAAAATGCAGACGAAATGCTTAAGTCAAAAGATCCAAACATCAAACGTATTCTTGGAGTAGACGGTCCTAAAGGTAAAGGCCTTGGCATTCGCGACGACTGGGGTTACCAAGTAATTAAGCAAGTTGGTAACTACGGTGAGAGTTTTGAGCGTACTGTTGGTACAGGTTCTCCACTTCAAATCTCTCGTGGTGTAAATGCATTATGGAATGCGGGCGGCTTTATGTACGCTCCACCAATCCGTTAATAAATTTTCAAGCATCAATTAGGGCGGAGTTTTCCGCCCTATTTATTAAATGGATTTGAGGTTATAGTAGTATGAAACCTAATGAAACTATTTCTCCAGCTCAGGCAAAGCCACAACCCAAAAGTGCCAACTTATTTTACAACCCCACTTTTCGCTCCATCATTTTCCAAATTATCGCCGTCGGGGCGCTTTGTGCTTTCTTTTACACGATTGTAAATAATGCACTCACAAACTTAGATTCCCGTGGTATCACCACTGGTTTTGATTTTCTCTCACAAGAAGCTGGTTTTGGTATCGGCTTAACACTGATTGAATACGACGAGACCTACTCATACGGTCGTACATTCTTTATCGGTCTTCTCAATACCGCTTTGGTTTCAGTACTCGGCATCATGCTAGCTACAGTGCTGGGCTTTAGTATGGGTATCGCTAGGCTCTCTTCAAACTGGCTAGTTAGCCGATTTGCAGCTGTCTACATTGAGATATTCCGAAATATCCCTCTGCTATTACAAATCTTTTTCTGGTATTTCGCCGTTCTACAAGCCTTGCCTTCTGCTCGTCAAAGTATGAGTCTAGGTGAAGCAATTTTCTTGAACGTACGCGGGTTGTATTTCCCTGCTCCAGTCTTTGAGCAAGGCAGTAGCATTGTCATCGCATCATTGATTGTCGGTATTATCGCTACGTTTATTATCAACATCTGGGCTAAGAACAGACAGAAACTGACCGGCCAACAAACACCGATGTTGCGAATTGCCGCTGCGTTGATTTTAGGCTTACCGTTGATAACTTACTTTGTTATGGGCATGCCTATCTCTGCAGATTACCCTGTGTTGAAAGGGTTTAACTTCAAGGGTGGTGTTACGATAATCCCTGAGCTTGCTGCATTGATGCTCGCTTTAAGTATCTATACAGCAGCGTTCATTGCTGAGATTGTTCGTTCAGGTATTAACGCGGTAAACCATGGGCAAACTGAGGCTGCGATGTCTCTAGGCATCCCACGTTCTAGAACTCTAAAGCTTGTCATTATTCCACAAGCATTAAGAATCATTATCCCACCACTAACCAGTCAGTATCTAAACCTGACCAAAAACTCATCACTTGCGATGGCCATTGGTTATCCTGATCTTGTCTCTGTATTTGCAGGAACAACACTTAACCAAACTGGACAAGCTATCGAAGTAATCGCGATGACAATGGGCGTCTACCTAACCTTGAGCCTATTAACGTCCGCTCTAATGAACATATACAACCGCAAAGTAGCATTGGTGGAGAGATAAGATGAGTACACATCAATTTCAACCTGATCTTCCGCCTCCAGCGAATACCGTTGGGCCAGTCGGTTGGTTAAGAAAAAATCTATTTAATGGACCTGTTAACAGCGTCGTCACTGTGATTCTTGCTTACTTTGCTTTCACCCTATTATGGGCAATAGCGGATTGGGCATTCATCAGTGCCGACTGGATAGGAACCACACGTGATGCCTGTACTAGCGAAGGCGCTTGTTGGGTTTTTATCAGCGTTCGTTGGGACCAATTCATGTATGGCTTCTACCCAGAAGCTGAACTGTGGCGACCTCGCCTCTTCTATGCAACGTTGGCCATTTTTGTAGCCTTACTGGCTTATGAAAAAACACCTAAACGTACGTGGATTTGGTTGTTCTTCGTCAACATCTACCCATTTATCATTGCTGGCTTGCTATACGGTGGCGTCTTTGGGTTAGAAGTTGTTGATACCCATAAATGGGGCGGCCTACTGGTTACACTGGTCATCGCACTTGTTGGTATTGTAGTGTCACTCCCTATTGGTGTTGCACTTGCTCTTGGGCGCCGCTCAGAGATGCCGATCATTCGCAGTATGTGTACCGTATACATCGAAATTTGGCGTGGCGTACCGCTCATTACAGTTCTATTCATGGCTTCAGTAATGCTGCCACTCTTTTTATCAGAAGGGACAGAAACCGATAAGCTCATTCGAGCACTTGTAGGGGTAGTTCTATTCAGTGCAGCCTACATGGCCGAAGTAATTCGAGGTGGTCTACAAGCAATACCAAAAGGCCAATACGAAGCAGCTGATGCTCTGGGGTTAAGCTACTGGAAAAAGACTGGGCTTATCATTCTACCTCAAGCTCTTAAAATCACGATTCCTTCAATTGTGAACACCTTCATTGGTTTGTTTAAAGATACCAGTCTTGTTTTGATTATTGGTATGTTTGATGTACTAGGAATTGGCCAAGCCGCGAATACCGACCCTGAATGGCTTGGGTATTCAACAGAAAGTTATGTATTTGTCGCGTTAGTGTTCTGGGTGTTTTGTTTTGGCATGTCGAGATATTCGATATGGCTAGAAAACAGACTTCACACCGGTCACAAACGATAATTAACAAGATCAAGGACGTATTATGACGCAGCAGACAGAAAACAACTCTCAAGGTCTTATGATCGAGTTGAAAGACATGAACAAGTGGTACGGTGAATTCCACGTACTTAAGAACATCAATTTAGAAGTTAAAAAAGGCGAGAAAATCGTTATCTGTGGCCCTTCAGGCTCTGGTAAATCAACGATGATCCGCTGCATCAACCGATTAGAAGAGCACCAAAAAGGTCATATCTTCGTTTCAGGTAATGAATTAACGGAAGACCTAAAGAACATCGAAGCCGTGCGTAGAGATGTCGGCATGTGTTTCCAACACTTCAATCTGTTTCCACATCTGACGGTATTAGAGAACTGTACTCTGGCCCCTATCTGGGTAAAAAAGATGCCAAAAGAAGAAGCCGAAGCGATTGCAATGAAGTACCTAGAGCGCGTAAAAATCCCTGAGCAAGCGGACAAGTTCCCAGGTCAGCTTTCAGGTGGTCAACAGCAGCGTGTAGCTATCGCTCGCTCTTTGTGTATGAACCCTCAAGTGATGCTGTTTGATGAGCCAACGTCGGCGCTCGATCCAGAAATGGTTCGTGAGGTGTTAGACGTAATGGTTGAGCTTGCAGAAGAAGGCATGACGATGCTTTGTGTAACGCACGAGATGGGCTTTGCTAAAGAGGTCGCGGATCGCGTTATCTTCATGGATGCCGGTGAAATCATAGAAGAGAACAACCCTGTCGATTTCTTTGAAAACCCACAATCAGACAGAACGCAGAACTTCTTAAGCCAAATCTTACACCACTAATGTGTTATGATGCATAAACTACAGAGGCGGCTTAGGTCGCCTCTTTGTTTTCAGTGTTATAATTAGTTTTTCAAGATTATAAACAGCGATTCAGTGCGATTAAAATTGAACAACGAACCTTAACTGCACTTTAAGAAATACTTTGTTACACCTTCAGAAACACTTAACCGACTATTTTGATTATTATTTTACGTATACAAGAGGAATGAGAGACTTGATTTTTCGAACTTTCACCCCCATAAATGTACTAATAACTATTGAAGTCACCTTACGAGGAAGATTATGAACAGCCCTATGTTTTCACGCACAGCATCTCAAGAAAGTGCTCTGCAAACCAATAAAGTGTTGCGTAACACCTACGCATTACTGTCTATGACACTACTTTGGTCTGCTGTTGTAGCAGGCGTATCCATGGCGATGAACCTTCCTCGCCCGGGTCTTATTATCATGCTAGTTGGCTTCTACGGCCTACTTTTCCTAACAGAAAAGAACCGTGACAACAGCATGGGTCTAGTCTTCACATTCCTATTTACAGGTTTCTTAGGCTACACCATCGGTCCAATCTTAAACATGTACGTTGGCGCAGGCATGGGTGATGTCATCCTAACTGCACTTGGCGGTACAGCACTGGCGTTTATGGGCGCATCAGCTTACGCACTAACAACTAAGCGTGACCTGTCGTTCCTTAATGGCATGCTATTAGCTGGTTTCGTAGTACTACTTGTAGGTATGGTTGCAAACATCTTCCTACAAATGCCTCTACTATCATTGGCAATGAGCGGTATGTTCATCCTGTTCTCGACTGGTGTTATCTTGCTTACAACGCAAAACATCATTCGTGGCGGTGAAACAAACTACATCTCTGCAACGATCAGCTTGTACGTATCGATCTACAACATCTTCATCAGCCTACTAAGCATCCTAGGCATCATGGGCAGCGACGACTAATCGTTCCCATCATTGAAGAATATCTAGCCCAAGAGCCTACCTCTTGGGCTTTTTTGTATCTATAAGTACGATATTTCATTGGATAGCTACAATTTCTGTTGAGAAAGACAAACTTGGTCATGTACCCTATCCGCATAGTTAATTGGATTCTGGATTAAACATGTTTGAATATAACGGCAAGCAAATCGAAACCGACGCTCAAGGCTACCTATTGGATTACACGCAATGGGAAGAAGGCATGATTGAAATTCTTGCTCAAGACGAGGCGATTGAACTTACAGATGCACACTTAGAAGTCGTACATTTTGTAAGGAGCTTTTACGAAGAGTTCAACACCTCACCAGCGGTTCGCATGCTCGTTAAAGCAATGGAAAAAGCTCACGGCCCAGAAAAAGGCAATAGTAAGTACCTTTTCAAGTTATTCAAAAAAGGCCCTGCAAAACAAGCGACCAAGCTCGCCGGTTTACCTAAACCAGCAAAGTGCTTGTAAAACCTAACCCGCTTTAGGTCATTAAGTTACGTTCAATATAAAATACTGTAGTGCTACAACTACAGTATTTTAAACGCCCCTATGCGTACGTCTTGGCGCTCACTATCTTTAACTTGATGCATCACAACGTTGTCTACTGTTGCGCTCGAAGGGCCAATATAGAGCCAAGCATGTAACTTCTCAATTTGCTGACTCTCTCCGACAACTAACACTTCAACTCGACCATCATTTAAGTTCTTTGCATAACCTGAGAGACCCATAGCTTGCGCCTGCCTACTGGTGTGGTAACGGAACCCAACACATTGAACTACGCCTGACACGACAAAAATATATTGTGAACTTTCCATAACGTTGCCTCATAAATTATATGAATGATATAGTCGAGTTTCTATTCATTCACCGCTTATTGGTGGACTTACTTCGAGTATAACGATTATGAAAGAAATCCCATTTCGTTGGATTGACAAATATCTCATTCACCTAAAAATCCAAGAAAAGTTCTATCTACTCTTCTTATTGCCTCTTCTCGCCCTGGTTATATTAACTCTCGTTTTAGATAGTGCCGCGGACTCTTTACTTGCTCACCTTTATCAAGAAGAAATGCTCTTGATGAAAGGGCTTATCGAAGCGGGTCAACTCACTAAAGATCAAGTAGCTCAGCTTGTCAGCAGCTCTGAAACCATCTCTTTAGGCTACGGTGCTGGTTCTGTTTCAGTGATGAATGGAGCGTTCAGCCTAGTTGCTAACCATGACCAAAACCTTTGGTCTGCTCTATCGACGACTCAGGTTTCTATCATCGCTGTAACCCTAACGCTTATCGCACTAGGTGTTTACTACATCATGACCTTTATTGGCGGCGCGATGTTCTCTATGAACAAAGCTCTGAACACGCTTGCTAATGGCGACTTAACTTGCCGCATGAACTACTTCTTAGTTCGTGACGAGTTCAGTGAAATCGCGATTACAATCGATAAAGTTGCGGAGCGTGAACAAAACATGGTTCTATCAATCCAAGAGTCTGTCGCTCTCATGCAGCAGATCAGCTCGGACTTGAACCAGTCAACACAACAAAGTTCAGACATCTCAGGTAACCAACAAGAACACCTGAATAGCTTAGCAAGTGCAACGGAACAAATGGCGGCTACCATTCGCGAAGTCGCTACCCTTGCTCATGCGTCTAGCTCACAAACGATGGACGCTCGCGGCGTTGCTCAGAGCGGTCAAGTCAAGGTTTCAAATACACTGGAGTCTATCTCTAGCCTATCTCAAGAGATCCAGTCCGCTTCACAAGCAGTAGAAGAACTGGATGCCAACGCGGCGCAGATCGATGAAGTAGTCACAACCATCAACGGTATTTCTGAACAGACTAACCTGTTAGCGTTGAACGCAGCTATCGAAGCCGCACGTGCTGGCGAGCAAGGTCGTGGATTTGCTGTTGTTGCCGATGAAGTTCGTGCCCTTGCCGGTCGTACTCAGCAAGCAACGGTTGAAATCCAAAGCATGATTGAATCATTACAACGTAACAGTCAATCACTGACCAAGCTGATGGAAGTCACGGTGAACAATGCTAACGAAGGCCAAACACTGATGTCAGAAGTGAACGTCGAGATCGGTTCATTAGCGGAAAAAAACCAGTCTATTTCAGATAGCAGCACTCAAATTGCTACCGCGGCTGAAGAACAAGGCGTAGTCGCTGACAACATTGCACAGAGTGTTGAAGAGATTCGTCATCAGTCAGACAGTATCTGCGAGATGATCAGTAAGAGTAATTCCAATGTTGACCAACTTCGTAAACAAAGCGATACGATGGAAGGTTTGCTGACAGGTCTTAAAGCTTAATACTGATATCCACCACAATGTGTTGATTAATCATTACTAGGGCTGCTTCTGCAGCCCTTTCTTATTTGCTTTTCACCTGCACTTCCCCGACAATACCCCTCCTTCAAATTCAACAAACAGAGTAAATTATGACTCCTTCAATTCATCTAGCTAAAGGCCGAGATAAATCACTACGCCGCAAACACCCTTGGGTATTTTCACGCGGTATCGATAAGGTCGAAGGCGAACCAAAACAAGGTGAAACTGTAGACGTATATGCTCAAAATGGTCAGTGGCTTGCAAAAGCGGCTTACTCACCAGAATCTCAAATTCGAGCTCGTGTTTGGACATTTGAAAAAGAAGAGATCAACAAGGCGTTCTTCGTAAAACGAATTCAAGACGCACAGTCTTTACGAGAAGACATTATCGAACGTGATGGTCTAACGGGCTACCGCCTAACGGCCGCAGAGTCTGATGGCTTACCAGGTATCACAATCGACAAATACCAAGACTTTCTTGTTTGCCAACTGCTAAGTGCTGGCGCTGAGTTTAACAAAAGCGTATTGGTTGAAGCGTTAATCGAGTGCTTCCCTGACTGCAACATCTACGAGCGTTCAGACGTGGCAGTTCGTAAGAAAGAAGGCCTAGAACAAGTTGTCGGCGTTCTTCATGGTGAAGAGCCACCAAAATCTATCGTGATTGAAGAAAATGGCGTTAAAATCAGCGTGAACATTATGGAAGGCCACAAAACAGGCTTCTACATGGACCAACGTGATAGCCGCAAAGAATCGATGAAGTACGTTAAAGGCAAAGATGTCCTTAACTGTTTCTCATATACAGGTGGCTTTGGCCTTTACGCACTTAAAGGCGACGCGAAGCGTGTTATCAACGCTGACGTATCTCAACTTGCTCTTGATACCGCTAAATTCAACGCTGAACTTAATGAGTTTGATATCTCGAAAAAGCGCGCTGTATTCCTAAACGCTGACGTTTTCAAACTGCTTCGTGAGTACCGTGATCAAGGCACTAAGTTTGACGTAGTGATCATGGACCCACCAAAGTTTGTTTCAAGCAAGAATAACCTAACTTCAGGCGCTAACGGCTACAAAGACGTTAACATGCTTGCGATGCAAATCCTGAAACCAGGTGGCACTCTACTCACCTACTCTTGCTCTGGCTTAATGGGTACTGATTTGTTCCAAAAAATCATTGCTGATGCAGCATTAGATGCAGGCCGCACTGTTAAATTCGTAGAACGCTTCGAACAAGCAGCCGACCACCTAACAGACACTGCCTACCCAGAAGGTTTCTACCTGAAAGGTTTCGCTTGTAAGGTTCTTTAATCCTTGAGCTTTTGACTCTATTATTTTATATGACGAAACAGACATATTAAAAAAGGGCCTTTCGGCCCTTTTTGTTATTCATGAATTAAGAGTTTGGTAGGTTAGTCATTAGTGAATTTACTAAATTCGTCAATTCATCACCGGAATAAACACCAGAAGAATCGACGTCAAAACCACTAAGATTACTTGCTTGGCCCTGCAATACTATAGTTTGAGAACCTTGATCATTAGTAATGGTTAACTCTAGGTCTTGGTTGTTATCGCTAATCTTAGCTGACAAATGTTCAAGAACATCATCCATTGTATTTTCATCATGAAGGAGTTCAGACAAATCAATACGGTCACTGCCCACTTCAAAGTCAGTAATAACGTCTCGATAGTTGTTCAAAGGTTCATCAACCCACTTGAAGATATCATCACCGTCGCCACCAGTTAGAATGTCATCACCTAAGCCACCGATTAAGATATCGCTACCGTCGCCACCGAGTAAGATATCATCGCCCGCAGCCCCTAGTAGTACATCATTACCAGCATGACCTAAGATAATGTCATCTTGTTCAGTACCCTGGAACTGATCATCACCTGTCGATGCGTTAAACGAAGAAGTAGGTGCAACATTCACCTCACCGCTAGGGCTTAGATTTAATGTAATAAGTTGCTGTGACTGAGCGCCTTGACTGTCTTCTACAGTTACAAGGATTTCAAATGCAACCGCTTTACCGGTGTCACTTGCTGTGCTGTCACTTGATGGTTGGAAATAGTATGAACCATCTTGTGCAACTCGAAATTCTCCGTAACCAATATCAACAACCAGTTCATTCCCAACACTGTCTTTGGTAAATGTTAGACCTGTTGGCAGGTTAATGGTGTTTCCATCAGTATCGACTTTCTGAATCACTGACGCTTTGCTCTCATCAATCATTACTGCTACTGCATCTAGGCCAGATAGAGATAGCAACAACGAACCAGCAATACCGATTGTTGGACGAAGTTTTGGTAATTCCGTTGTGATTAGAGAGTCTGGTATATAAACAACTTTACCATTGTTACCAGCGACTTCTTTAAGACCACTCTCAGGCACATTATCTGAGCTACCGACTCCAACGGCAGTCACATCTTTATCGGCAATAAAGCTGTCCCAATCGCTGTTGGTATCACTGTCCCAATCGCCATTGTCTCGACCGTCACTTAAGAAGTAAACAACGTCATTGGTATCGTCAGATGACAAATTTGAAACTGGGTTAGTATTGTAACCAGCGATTGCTGCCTCTACGCCATCTTCATAATCCGTTCCGCCTTGCGCATCGAAGATACCGTTATAATTTCTCTCATCTACTTTTTCTTGAGCGGTGGTAAGAATAGCTATAGCTTCAGCTACTGTCTTCCAACCAGTATTCGTCGCTCCAGAATCAAAGTCTATTAACTGTACCAGAACATCTTCACTGCCTTCTTGATCAGCCACGTTTTGCAAGAGATTAATTGACGCTTGCAATACGTACTCAATTCTCATATCGCTTAGACCACTCGGAGTACTTGCCATACTTCCAGAAGAATCAATAATCAGAGTAATGACTGTTGTTGGTACGCTCCCGCCTTGATCTGCCATGATATCGTTAGTTTCAGCAACATTAACACTAGTACTCGCTGTTGAAACATTTTCATTCACATCTACAGCAACGACTTCAACATCAACATCTAACTGTTCACCTGAACTATCTCTTACTGCAAGATTGTCATAGCTAATATGCTGTGTAGTGTCACCTTCAATATCAATGACCCAGACAGATTCATCACCAACGGTTACGAAACCACCAAGAACATTACCAGTATCTTTATCAATAATTTCTGCAGAATCTGGTAACCCGGAAATTCTAACTTCGTCTAGGTACTCACTTCCGTCTGTATCTGCTACCGAAGCTGTTACTGTAAAGCCAACATCTTGAAGCACATTGAATGTTCCGTCTTCATTAAGTTCAACAATAGCATCTGCAAAAATTAAACGTTCAATTTGATACAGTTTATCACCAGTACTACCCCATTCAGGAGTATCACGGTTCAAACTATCCACGATAGTCCAATCATGTTGTGTCGTCGTGTCACCAACAAAAGTTAAATTGTATTCAGAAAAATCACCTTCATATACTGCAGTATCAATAGCACTTTCAGCATCCAATGAACCAGTACCACCAGAAAGATGATCATCACCATCACGGCCAACAAAAATATCAGAACCTGTACCTCCTGGGTTTGTATTAGCATCTCCAATCAAACTATCACCAGAGCTTACATCAGAACCAACGATTAAATCATTTCCTACAGTCCCCGTTGTTTGACCATACTGATTCATTACAGTATGACCAAGTTCAGCATAATCACTTTCAGTAAAACTGGTGTTAGCATCAGCATTAACAAGCTTAGTATGCAATGCATCACTAATCACAACATTTGAAGTATCACCAAATACCGCAGTAACATTAGGCTTATCAGCCACGGCATTCACAACAAGTGTTGCTGTACCTTCGCTCGACTTAGCTCCATCAGAAACAGTCACAGTAAACGGTACGCTATCGAAATGTTTATCCGAAGCTGGTGTAAACTCTGCAGAGGTCACTTTCCCTTCTGAATCTGTTACAAGCTGAACCGAACCATATGATGGGTCAACCTTGACATCTGTAATAAATGTCTGGTCTCCATCAGCATCAGTAATATTGAGCTTATCCAGAGACAAACTAACCACCTGATCTTCATTAGAAGCATCAAGCTGAGAGTCATTCAAGACTGGTGCTTTATTTGTTGAATCCTGTGTACTTGAAGTTGAAATGGTTATAACACCAGTATCGGTTCCTTTGTCACTATCTGTAGCTTCATAGGTGATTTTTTCAGAAACAATCGTATCTACAACTTCAACACCTTGCAATGTGATATTAGAGTTCGATCCATTTGATTGGTCCCCATTAACTGTGTATACACGAATCTCATCAAACCCACCATCAAGCTGGATATTTGCAGTGAATTCACCGCTTCCATCATAAACGGCAGAATTAGTATCATCATCAAAGATGTAAGGGTCATTGCCTACCTGAACACCATCTTTAAATAAGATAACTTGTATCTCAGCATCAGCAGAATTGTTATCGGCATAGTGAGCCCAGACACTACCAAAATCGATATTAACCTCAGTTACTGTTACCTCAGTGGCGTTAGAATCACCAACCTTAGTAAAGTCTATCGAGATAAAATCTTTAGTTGAAACATCAAGTTCTTTATCACCTACACCTAATCCTGACTCATTTTCCTCACTATCATAATGCAATGTTTCAGCTGTTAAATTGCTAGATGAGTCTGGTCTATCTCCATCGAAAAGACCACCAGAAATGATTACACCACTATCTAATGTATAAGATGTTTCTGAACCATTTATATTGTTAAAATCTTCTGATGCATCAAAAGACAGGTCTGAGTTTATAGTCTCATCAAGTACATATTCGATTTGGGTGTCTTCAGTTAGAACTGTATTTTCATCAACTAATGTACGAGTATCACCATCAACCACATATAAAGAACCAAGCTCAGGAAGATCAATAATCGAAAGTTGAACATCTTTATTATCAGTACTGCTTAAATCGTCTTCAGCGTCACTTACGTGAGAATCGAACGTGAACTGTGCTGTCTGCTCTGTACCTAAGTCAATACTAAAACTAGATGCACTAGGGTCGATATTGGTAGATAACGCATCAGTCCCAATAAATTGCGTGCCTGCAGGCTGATTTTGATATGTTAACTCTGCATCAATATTCAGCTCACCGTCTACAACCGTATCCATATCAACATCAAAGGATAAGGAGCCAGAATCTATATCAGATTGAGTAAGAACTTTAGTTTCAGTAAGTTGACCTTCAACTTCTATCGACAGCGTGGCACCGACTGCAGCACCAGCTGGCAGTGTCACATTATATGAAACCACAGGTCTATCACTGTTAATGAATTCGTCTTCATCCCTTACAATAGTAACTGAAGGGGCAAAGAGTTCTTCAACAGTTTTACCACCATCAGTGAAGTTGAAGTTTTCAAACTCGATGAAAGTGTTCACATCACTATTGCTTTCAGTGATAGTCACTGAACCATCAGCGTTTAACTGTACTAAAGCTGAATCCAAAGAGAAATCAAACACAGCGGTATCTGTACCAGAGCCACCATCTACAACTAATCTGTTATCTATGTCGTCTACTGTGGCATTAAATTGATCATCTCCCCCACCAAGTAAGACGAAGTCATCTGTAGTTTCTTGCTGTGCTGGGTCAAAATCACCATGGTAGTAATGTACGGTATTCGATGATTCACTAGTGTTACCGTAATTATCAACTTGTTTGGCTGTAAAGAATTCGTTGTCATTAACTGACGTAGAAACCAGGTTCGATATATCAGTGGTCCAGTTACCATTACTGTCGACTGTAATCGGAGCTACATTCACCTGATTACTGTCTTCATCGAATAGTAATATTGTTAAGCCAGGCTCACCAGTACCACTCAATGTAACTTCAGAATAATCACTAGCTGCAGAATCATCTGAGATATTTGTAATTACAGGAGATTCCGGAATATCTGTGAACACAAAGTAACGCTCTGTATTAGAAGCAACAAAATCGTTACCAGCATCGTCACTTCCAGTCACAGTAGCGGTAAGATCTGCAGGGTTACCCATAATAAGATTCGAACCATGTGTGACTAACTTGAACGTATTGTCAGCTAGAACTACCGTCGAACCGATAAGAACTTTGCTATCTCCAACCCCCAAGTAAATATGTACAGTATCCCCTTCACTTGCATCACCAGAAACTTTACCTGTTATCTCTTGATCAGATGAAGCTTCTTCAGCATTAACAATCCCATCACCAGTAACTTGATCGATATCTATACCTGCTCCAGCTTCGGTATCGATGATGACTTCAAGCTCGGTCGACGTCGCGCTATTGCCCGCATC
>NZ_JBFSUR010000016.1:58035-60231 GCF_041467535.1 Vibrio sp. 10N.247.311.47 | reverse complement strand
TCAGGTTGTCTGTGTCGCTGTCGCCGCTGTCGCTCGACGCAACCAGATCGATGGTCGGTTTGCTGATACCCGTATCAACCTCGTAACCACCGTCTTTGTTGTCTCCGCTGGTTTCGGTCGTCGCCGTGAACGGGTTGCCCGCTTCATCGGTGCCACTCACGCTCGCCACGATGGTGCTGTCCGCATCCGCAACTAACTCGCTGCCCGGTACATTGATGCTGTAAGTGCCATCCGCTTTCACCGTGCCTGTGTAATCGGTTGAGTTGCCGTTCACCGTCAACGTCACGGTATCACCAGGTTTGGCGTCACCACCCACGGTACCCGTAATGGTCACGTCACCAGCCGCTTCCGCTGCGTTCACGATGTCGTCGCCTGCGATATCATCATCGATTGTGATGGTCGCCGCCGCGTCGGTATCGATGATGACTTCAAGCTCGGTCGACGTCGCGCTATTGCCCGCATCGTCCGTCACTTTTACGCTCAAGTCGTAAGTGCCATCCGCCAGGTCGGCGCTCGGCGTGAAGCTCCAAGTGCCGCCTTGCTCTTCGGTCAGCGTGCCTTCTAGGGCAACGCCGTCTTTGAGCACCACGATGCCCGCTGCCACCACATCGTCATCGATGTTGCCCAGCGAGAACGTCGGCGTCTTGTCATTGGTTAGGTTGTCTGTGTCGCTGTCGCCGCTGTCGCTCGACGCCACCAGATCGATGGTCGGTTTGCTGATATCGATGTCTAAATCATAAGCTCTAGAAATCGAACTACTAAATTCATTCCCAGCCCAATCTTGTCCGGTAACAGTAGCTGTCACTGAATTATCAGCTAAAAGATCACTGCCCTGAACATCTACACTCCATGTTTTATCACTTTGGACAACAGTCAGATAAGTCACACCATTTACTACGACTGATACCTGGTCACCAGTATCCGCATCTCTTCCAACAGTACCTTTAACTGAAACGGTACTTTCGCTTTCACTTTGATTGATAACATTGTCGTCAGTGATGGATTCAATAAAGATCGTTCCTCTAGCAGCTAAATCAACTAGATAGAACTCTGTCGAAGTAGCCGAGCCAACATTTCCAGCTTCATTTACTACATCTACCTTCGCGTCGACGATGTTATCGCTATCGGAGTTTAGGTCAGACCCATTGACGTCAATGCTATATTTCCCGTCGATTACTTGGCCTGTATACACAACGCCATTGATGGTCAGTGTTACTGTTCCAGAAACGTAATCCTCACCAGTAATAGAACCTGTAATCGTAACCGTCCCTTGAGCTTCAGTTGCGTTAATGACTGAGTCTTCAGTAATCGGATCAATATCTATGTTTACATTAACCGGAGTCGAGTCATAAATATGAGTAGAAGTTCCTGAGCTTGAAACACTGTTTCCTGCGCTATCGGTTGAACTAACAGAAACAGTGAACTCGGTGTCTTCTGCCAGGTCCTCACCATTAACACTTAGTTCCCAAATACCATTCTCTTTTACAACACTAGTATATGTCGCTCCATTGATGACAGCAGTTACGACGTCGTTAGGTTGTATGTCTCCACCGGTAGCAGTACCTGTAACAAAAATTGTTTGCTCTTTTTCAGTCTCAGTAACAACATCATCTGATGTAATGCTATCTACGATCACATTTCCTGATTCTGCCTGTGTATCAAGAGTGAACGTCAGCGTTGAGCTGCCTGATGTATTTCCCGCTGCGTCGGTTTGACGAACGGTGATCGTGTTGTCACCTTCCGTTGGTACTGGTGCGGTTGTCGTCCAGGTTCCGTCAACGAGGTATTCGACTGTCGCACCGTCTTCTGTACCGCCGACTGTGAAGCTGCCGTCGTTGGTTAAGAAGTCATCCGCCGCTGAGCCAGAGTCCGTATCCAGTGTCAGTGTTGGCGCATCTGGCGCTGTTGTGTCTAGAGTGAACGTCAGCTCGCTGCTGCCTGATGTATTACCCGCTGCGTCGGTTTGACGAACGGTGATCGTGTTGTCACCTTCCGTTGGTACGGGTGCGGTTGTCGTCCAGTTTCCGTCAACGAGATATTCGACTGTCGCACCCTCTTCTGTGCCGCCGACTGTGAAGCTGCCGTCGTTGGTTAAGAAGTCATCCGCCGCTGAGCCAGAGTCCGTATCAAGTGTCAGTGTTGGCGCATCTGGCGCTGTTGTGTCTAGAGTGAACGTCAGCTCGCTGCTGCCTGATG
>NZ_JBFSUR010000016.1:0-57937 GCF_041467535.1 Vibrio sp. 10N.247.311.47 | reverse complement strand
AGTCATCCGCCGCTGAGCCAGAGTCCGTATCAAGTGTCAGTGTTGGCGCATCTGGAGCTGTTGTGTCAACTATGGTCTCGCTGTCTGTGCCTAGGCTATCCGGTTGGTCAACCGAACGGAAAGCATCAAGAAGACTCAAGCTTTGAGTACGAGACATTCCCAGCGCTTCAAAGCCCGTCGTTACAAATTCAGTACCTGGAATGGTTTCTTCACCGTCGCGCTCAATAGTCCCGCTACTTACTAGGCTTGAACCACTTTCACCAGCTGCCGTTGCAAATTCTTCGCCTAGCTCCGTCGGATCCTGACCTTCTTCTAAAGCCGCAAAGATATTTGCAATGTCTTGGTCTAGTTCAACTTCACCGCCATCTTCAGGCGAAAAACGCTTGACTGAAATTGGAGATTCAGAGTTTTCGCTCTGGGATTCAAGAATGACATCCCCTGCTTGTAATGGCTGGCCGTCTTCTAGGACTTTAATTGTACCATCTACCGAAACAACAATGCGTTGACCAAGTGCCAATGCACCGCTCGCATTCAATACTGTCATGTCCATATAAACCCCTAAAACTCATTTTTCAATCAAAACGTCAAAATAGTGACATTGTATTTATAATATTAGGTAAAATATAACACCTAACACCATATAATTCATAGTTATGAATGCACATTTTAACAAGGTCGTATACACCATGATGACAATGGTCACACTCATCAATACTTAAAGCGCTCTTAAATTTAATATAAGTTATTGTGCTAACGAAAAATAATTGACATATTAATAGGTTTTCTAAGTGCATTAAAACATCACAATACGCACAGTGATCGGTTAACAAATTTACAACCATTTGCGATCGCCAGTTGTAGCGATCGTAATTTTTTTGGCGGTTCATCTGAATTTTGTATATCATCGTGCAAAATTAAGACTCAGGTGTGACTCATTTTGGAGAGATGCAAATTGAATAGGATTCAAACGACGACCTTAGGGCTAGCTATAGCAATGACCTTTCCAGCTGCGGCACAAACTCTTGAGCAAGCCGTCGCTTTTACGTTGGAAAGCAATCCTGAAATTAAAAGTGCTTATAACGAGTACGTAAGTAAACGTTACGTTAACGATGCTTCTGGCGGTGCTTATCGTCCAAGTATAGATCTAGATGGTGGGATTGGTTATGAGCATACCGATCTAGTGACCAATACAAATTCAACAGATCTGACGCGTAAAGAAGCGACGATTACTTTGACTCAGTTAATATGGGATGGCGCTAATACATCCAATGATATTGACCGTACTGCGGCTGATGCAGAGTCCGTGCGCTATCAACTACTATCTAACGCGCAAGACATCGCTTTAGAAGTAACAAAGGTTTATCTTGATGCAGTGAAAGCCTATGAAGTGCTTTCTCTTTCGGAAAGTAACTTAGCGACGCACAAAGAGATATATAACGATATTCGTAAGCGCGTGGAATCAGGTATTGGTTCAACCGCAGATATGTCACAAGTTGAAGCTCGTATTGCGAAAGCGCACGGGAATTTGCTTGCTGCTCAAAACAACCTTTTTGATACGCATACTCAGTTTAAAAGACTTGTTGGTCAATCTCCTTTAGGGTTAACTTTCCCTCGCGCAGATGCGGGTGCAATTCCTTATACCGTTGATGGTGCGTTGGCAAAAGCGTTTAACCAGCATCCAGTCATTAAGATTGCACAAGCCGATGTTGACTCAGCGAAGTTCCAATACAAACAATCTAAGAGTACCAACTACCCGACTGTTTCTTTTGAAGCCGCTCAAACTTGGCGTGATGACGCCGGTGGTACAGAAGGCAGCAGCGATGAGTTTTCTGCCATGGTTCGTTTAAGATACAACCTTTACAATGGTGGTTCGGATCAAGACCGCACAGAAAGTGCAGCCTACCAACTCAACAAAGCCAAGGACCTTCGCGAAAGTACTTACCGCAATGTAGAAGAGAGTCTACGTCTATCATGGAGCGCACTTGATTTAACGGTTCAGCAAAAAGAGTTCCTATCTGACCACGTAGACTCGGCATCAGACACGGTAATCTCATATGAGAAACAATACCGTATCGGTAAACGTACCCTTCTCGACTTACTTAACACTGAGAATGAATTATTCGAAGCTCGTAAAGGCTATTTAGATGCTAAGTATGACGAGCAATACGCAAAATATCGCGTAATGAACGCAACTGGTAACCTACTCATCGGTTTACGAGTTGAGATCCCAGAAGAATGGAATGAAAAGGTGGAATATTAATGAAGCTTACCAACACAGTATTATCGCTTTGCTTCATGGTTGTATCTGCCAATGCTTTAGCTGAAAACAACGAAGATGAATTCGAATATCGCGCTCTACCGCCGGTCACTCAAATTTACGATCTTCAAGATGATGACAATGACGGTGTAATAAACGCGCGAGATTTATGTCCCGATACACAAATTGGTGCCGAGATCGATAACGACGGTTGTGGATCATATTTCGAGTCAACGGAACAGAAAGAACTTCACATTTTATTTGCCAACAATTCAACAGAAATCAATCCTGTTTTTCTTGGCCAAATTCGTCAAATGGCCGCGTTTTTAAAGCGGTATGAAAGCACAACCATTCGTCTACAAGGCTACGCGAGTAAAGTCGGAAACGCGGCTCACAACTTAGACTTATCGAAAGAACGAGCATCAAATGTAAGGCGAGCCCTAATAAGTAATGGTATACAACCATCTAGAGTGACAATCGTTGGCTACGGGGATACCGTTTCTAATGAAGAGGGAACCAAAATCAACCATGCGCTCAATCGAAAAGTTGTCGCTTCCGTTGTTGGATTTAAGGGTAATATCAAAGAAGAATGGCACATCTTCACCAAAATTAAAAAGTAGGCGTACCCAGCTTTTACCATACTGAAACGTTATCTTAAGTTAACGTTTCAGTATGGTGATAATTCCTTGAATAGCATATACCTAAGCCGTCTATAATGTTAATCTTGCCACGTTATCAACATAGAGAATTAATCCATGAGCAAACTAACAGCTGATACTCAAGCAAATCTAGAACTTTTCGTTTCTGAAACACAAGAAACTAAACTGGTATGGGGCCTTCGCAACGAAGAAGGTTGGCTAGCATGTGACTCAAGTGAATTCGAAAACAGCGAAGTGATGCCATTCTGGTCTTCAAAAGAAGATGCTCAAACTCACAACGTTGAAGAGTGGGCTGACTTCGAAGTATTAGAAATTCCACTAGATATCTTTGTAGAAGATTGGTTACTGACTCTTGCTGAAGACGGCGTTCTTGTTGGTACTAACTGGAATGCAACATTAGAAGGCAAAGAACTTGAGCCTTCTGACCTAGCGAAATTATACATCTAATTTCCGATATCGGTCGCACGATTCGCGCGACCGATATACCTCTGATTAGTATCAATAAATTAGAGACCTACCTCGCATAACCACGTAGTCGCACCATTCAAAATTTGAAGCAACATCAAACTAATAATAGAATATCGTTCTTTATCTGATTGATCGTCTCTTGTGAATCACTTCGTTTTTGTTACCTTTCTACTATTCATTAGCTTTTGTTCTTATAGCCAAGTATCAACATCAGATCGTGACCACAATTCACCAGTCTATACCTCCAATCTAAGCTCTACTCCAAATGCTGATTGGAACGCGCTTTATCTCTCTACTTTAAACCACTCCCCTGAGCGCGCATTAAACATGCTGCAAACACGCTACATCGGCTCAACGGTTTATGGAGATAAGCTTTACCTTGCGTCTCTTCTGTATCAATACATGAGCCACCGAGATCAGCCGTTCTACGGAATCGCTTCAAACGACAATGACTACCAAGCGATAGAAACAGCGTTTATTTCTGCTCTGAGGAAAGACGGCAAAGGCCAATATGAACAAGCACAACAAGGCTTTCTAACACTTTTGGCGAAAATGCAATCTCGCAGTGATTTAACTGGTAAAGCCTTACTAAAGTACCAGCTATGCCGATCGCTTAACGAGCAAGCTAAATACCATCAAGCGAACTATTACTGCTCTACCCTTCAGTCAGATTTACATGACATCGCTGACCCTGTATTACCAAAATTCGGGACTTATCGAGTCATCGCGAACAATCATCATTTCCGCAGTGACTATCAAGCTGCACTAGACACCTACCTATCACTAATAAACGTGTTTCCACAAGGGCATGATATTTCAGGGGTTTACAACGATGTGGGTAACTTGCTCAAAGAATTAAAGCAATATGAAAAATCGGCGGAGTATCTAGAGCAAGCTCTCATTCTCAGAGTAAACGCTTCAGATTTAATGAAAGCACAAGTGCATCACAGCCTTGCGGATCTCTACCTTAACCAAGAGCAAAGTGAACTAGCAATTCACCACTTTCAGACAGCAAGAACACTGCTGAGCTCAACGTCGCATAGCTACGGTATTGCACTCACAAGTCTTGGCTTAGGAAAAGCGTACACTCAAACGAAAAACTATGATGTGGCGAGAACCTACCTAATTGAGTCTCTTTCAGCTTCGAGCGAACTGAGCAATGATGTCATTCGCATCAATGCTTACTTGGCAATCAGCGATATGTTCGAAGAACAGAAATTGCCAACGGAAGCACTCAACTATGCTCAACAAGCGCTAGAATTAGCTGAACAAGTCACAAGGCATAAATACATCGCGCAGTCACTTCTTCAGCTTTCTGATATTCATCAATCACTCAGCGATTACCAACAAGCTTTCTATTTCTACCAGCGATACTCGTCAATACAAATGGAAGCTAGAGATATCGACAATCGACTCGCACTCGAAGCGCTCGGCCTGACGCACGCCAAATATGAACAAGAACTAGAAAGCTCTTTCCTGACACATCAGACGAAACTTGACCGCGTTCAAATTGAAAAAATGGAACATCAAAGATGGATGTACAACATCGTTGTTATTCTGTTGCTTTGCGCTGCAAGCTTCACGGTATTGATAAACAAAACGGTTCGCGCAAAAGCAGCAATTGATGGCTTAACGAAAGCATATAGCCGAACTGAGATAATTCGAAGAATCAAAAGAGTGAAACGCTGTAAAGGGACGGACAAACAGCATGTGCTCGTGCTGCTCGATCTAGATAAGTTTAAGAAGATTAATGATGAGCATGGGCACCCTACTGGTGATCGGGCACTGGTCCATATTAGTGATCAAATTAGAAAACACTTAGTGAATGGTGAATTGTTTGGTCGCTTAGGGGGTGAAGAATTTGTCATCATGTTAACCGATACCCCACCAGCAGAGGTACGAGAACGCGTTGAAGAGTTGCACTACGCCATTTCAAGCACTGTCTTTTTATCAGAAAGCAAAAAGTCACTTAATGTGACCGCGAGTTTTGCTTATCTAGCAACCTCAAACGCATTAAGTGACTTTGATGACTTGTATTCAGTGCTCGACCAAGCACTCTATCAAGCCAAAAGCAACGGCCGAAACTGCATTATTGATGCATATAACGAACCGATTGATTTACCTGAAATTATTTATTCTCAGCCTGTTTGCGAACCAACTCAGCCATGATGCTTTCGCGATCACCGAGGTAATCGTTAAGGCCAACTTTACGCAGTTCACATGCCGGACAATCGCCACAGCCATCACCAACAATGCCGTTGTAACAAGTCAGTGTTTTGTTTCTAACAAGTTCAAGTGCTGAGTACTGGTCTGCTAGCGCCCATGTCTCAGCCTTGTTTAACCACATTAGCGGTGTTTTGATATCAAGCTGCTTGTCCATACCTTGTACAAGTGCAGAGTTCATCGCCTTCACAAAGTCATTACGACAATCAGGGTAACCAGAAAAGTCTGTTTCACACACACCTGTAATCACGGTTTCAGCACCGATTTGGTAAGCGTAAATACCCGCTAGAGTCAGAAATAGAATATTACGACCAGGAACGAATGAATTCGGCAGCCCATTCTCTTGCAGCTCATGAGACACAGGAATATCGTCACGAGTCAAAGAGCTGATAGCCAGTTCATTCAACAGAGTCACATCCATCACTTTGTGCGCTTTCACACCAAGCTCTTTCGACAATGACTCAGCAACTTCAATCTCGAGTCTATGGCGCTGACCATAATCAAACGTAATCGCATGAACTTCATCATACTCTTTTAATGCTTGAACAAGACACGTTGTTGAGTCTTGACCACCACTGAATACTACCACTGCTTTTTTCATCTTAAATCCTTACGAGAACCTTCTACTAGCGACTTATCTTGCCCAGTAAAAATACAACCTATGCGATGCTCAAATATTTGTGAGTTTGTATTGATAAGCGCCAATTGCGCTCAATGCAGGTATCAATACAAAGCTGAGTAGCGCGGTCTTTTTGGCTGATTGGTTGCAGAGCGATAACAGTGTCGTTAGGAACTGCTGCTCGCTCCAATAAACCGTCAAGTTGTTCGATGTCTTTGCTTGTACCTACTGGATGCTTAATTTCGTTAGCACGTTGCAAGGCGCTATCTAAGATTTCCAGTTTCGCTTTCATCGCCACTTTCGGTGACACCGTAACCCAAGTGTCCGGTGTGGCTTTAACTTCTGATGTTCCGCTAGTCTCAATCTGACAGCGACAACCGTGCTGCTCAAACGCTTCAGTAAGAGGAACAAGATCATAAATGCATGGCTCACCACCAGTAATCACAATGTGCTTAGCAGTGTAACCTTGCTTGATATATTCATTCACGATTCCTTGAGCATCGATTGCTGACCAAGTAGGTGAATCTTCTGTCTTAACCATAATATCGCCAAGGCTGGTTTCCTCTTCTGGCAACGCTTCCCAGGTCTGCTTGGTATCACACCAAGAACAGCCCACTGGGCAAATTTGCAGACGAACAAAAACAGCGGGAACGCCAGTAAACACGCCCTCACCCTGAATGGTTTCAAACATTTCATTAATCTTGTACAACTTTCCCTCAGCTCAATCATTTGATGAAATTAATCAACCGCAGACCTTAAAGCACTTCCCCCTTTTGGTCAAACAAATGAGTACTGATAAATGAGTTGATCAAAGCCCTAGCCTGAACTTTCAAGTTCCCTTATCCTTTCGCCCATAGATTTCGTTAGCTTTTAATTTTTTAGTAAGGAACAACATGTACAAACTGATTGCTCTTGATATGGATGGCACACTACTCAACAGTGAAAAAGTGATTTCTCAAGAGAACAAAGACGCAATCGCCAAAGCACGAGCTGCAGGTGTGAAAGTAGTTCTCGCTTCTGGTCGCCCTTTAGAAGGCATGCAAAGCAAATTAGATGAGCTTTCGATTGACGGCGAAGATGACTTTGTACTCTTCTACAACGGCTCTATGGTTCAGAACGTATCGACAAAAGAGATCATTCACAGTGAGATCAGCAACGGCAAAGCCGCAAAAGAGATTGCTGCCCTCGCTCAACAGCTTGGTGGTTATGTCCATGCTTTCAGCAAGATCCACGGCTTAATCACACCTGAGAACAATGAGTACACTGGTATTGAAGCGCGTATTAATTGCTTAGATATAACCGAGTTCGACTTTTCTCAACTAGAAGATGACCACGAAATCATCAAAACTATGATTGTCGCTGAACCAAGCAAGCTGACTGAAATCATCGGTAAGTTGCCACAAGAGCTTAAGACTCAGTTTACTATCGTACAAAGTGCACCATTCTTCTTAGAGTTCCTAAACCCGAAATCAAACAAGGGTGTCGGTATTGAAGCGATAGCGAAACACTTAGGCATTAAAGCGGAAGAAGTCATCTGCATGGGTGATGCTGAAAACGATCACCATATGCTTGAATACGCAGGCCTTGGCATTGCAATGGAAAACGCAATGGAAGAAACCAAGAAACTGGCGGATCACATCACAGCTAGCAACGACGACCATGGTGTAGCGGTCGCGATTGAGAAGTTTATCTTCAACTCATAAACGCTCAACAGGTTCTAATAAGAATTACTTTTTGCTTGTTTCAGAAATGACAAAGGCTGTGCACTGCACAGCCTTTTTGATTTTGTGTTAGTCGAGTCGCTTACTCTCTTTTCCATGGCAGACGAAATGCCACCACACCAAACAGAATCAAGATTGGGAAACGTAACGTTTCAACAATAAATGAAGCAATACCGCTGAAAGAGACAAAGCTTCCAGCCCAGCTAATCAGCAGATTTCCCGCTAACAACATCGCCATCACTCCAAGAACGATCTTGAATGAGAACTGACCAACCAAAGGTTTCGAGTCTGTTAACGTCACTAGGCATGCAATCGTCATCAAAATCGCCACCCAGAATGAGAATGTTGGCAGTGGCCATATCACCGTCAGAACAATCGACAGTAAGCACAATGCCCACCAAACACCTTTAGAACTCAATAAGGCGCTAATATCAACATCCGGTTTCGCGTCTAATCTCACGATATGCCACGTCGTTAAAGCGCCTAATACGCCACCCATTAATACATCACTAAAAAACGCACTACCTGAATAAGACTTAAATAGCATGATCCACAGCAGGCCAGCGAGCACTACCAGAATGGCTTTTTGCTCCAAGAGGCGCTTTAGTTTCCAAAAGACTAACAAGGTTAAACTGACCCACAAGGCAGCCAACAGACTTGGAAAACTATACCCACTGCTCATCACCAGTTTCAATGTTGGCAAGTAAGCGTGTGGACGTGGAAAACCAAAACCTTGGTGCGCGATTAAAGTAAGTAGTGTCACCGAGATCAAAGTGAAGCCAAACTTCAACGCGAAGTTACGGCCAAAGTACCAAGCAATTAACGGCAATATCACAATGAAGACCCATGGCTTGGCCAACAAGTCAGTCAAAAGCACAGTATTCGCAAATACGCTTGGCATCTTATCGAACGTGTTTTGAAGTGACACAATCCAATTTAATTCAACTTGATGGACTTTGGGTGCCGCGCCCACCAGCTCAGTCACATACGTCACCGGTTGATCTGTCGCAGATAAAAACAGCTCGTTAATCTCAGACCACTGTTCTGGGTAGCGGTATTGGTGATCTTGCAATTCAGTAGGAGGAAGTAACATCGCTCGGCTGACTTCCACGCCATAATGAGGAGCAAACCAAATCGGCAGCTCAAAGCCACCTAACTCATTTCGAGCCTTGTAACTGATCACTTCAGAGTCAGAAATACAATCAAACACGACGGCACTGTCGGTATAACCTAGCACATCACCGACCGTTACCGACAAACCAGCCTCTTCCCACGTTTCACGTTGCGCCGCGACGGCTGGCGGCTCACCTGAAACAACAGTGCCTCCCGGTAGAGACAATTGACCTGTGATCAACTCATCAACCAACACGATTTGGTTATCAGCACGTACTACACACAAGGCGCCCGCGATATGATCGGGCAAAGTGTCGTTTGCCCAAGCGGAAGTAGTACTCAAAAGAGACAGTATGAAAACTAATAAATATCGAATAACCAACGAGTTTACCTAAAAAATAATAGAAGAATATTGAAGACTGCTTTTGCAGTTGAACTATTGTAATCAAAGCCACACAAAATCGCTGTCTACGTTTTGTGCAAAGCCTTCCTCATCCATTGAATGTGAGGTGTGAACCCCATTTTTTGATAGAAGTCCTTGGCAGGCGAGTTAAAGTCCCAAACTTCTACAAAGACTTGTTCAACCCCATAATCATCAAAAGTACTTTCAACTTTGTTAAACAACTTTTCAGCAATCGATTCTTTTCGATAATCAGGCAAGACAAACAGTTCATCGACACTTCCCATCGGCACTGGTTTGCTGACCGTTGAGATAAGCTCACAAAAATGCCCAGAGATAAAGCCAACAATGAGCTCACCTTTTAATGCCACATAAACCAAACATTCAGGGTCATCCAAGTATCGTGCAATGCTTTTTTCCTGCTCAATCTCTTCTGCCGTTTTAAAGTGCTCTGGGCTAGCAAGGTGGTGGTGATGGTGGAGATCGAACATTAACTCGTTAAGTTGTTCTAAATCCGCGTGCTTTGCGGCCCTTAAGGTGACATTCATGACTATTGCGCTTCTCAAACCAAATTAATATCTAAACTGAGTCTAGTTTACTTGGCGTGAGTATCTATACAAGTTATTGAATTAATTCATTGTTTGAAGTGTGTATTTTAGATACAAAAACGGCCACATTACGTGGCCATTCTGTTTGAATGATTTTGAATTAAACGAATATCGAAGCTATGGTTTTTGCTGTGGCTTTTGCTGTAGCTTCAGCTTTATGCACCGTTATCTTCTTTCTCTTCTTTGAGATCAGCAAGCTGTTGTTCCAGTTCAATAAGCTTAATTTCCGCCTCTACTTCCGCAACTCGCTTTTCTGCATCAGTGCGATTGTCTTGCGCTAGACCATCAGCAGTAACTTGGGTTCGTTGTGCGTTTCTTGCATCGTCCGTATCTTTCATTGAACCCGCAACACCACCAGTCACACCACCTAATGCAGCGCCCTTAACGGCTAAACTCGCATCTCCAGTTAGAGCGCCGGCTGTTGCTCCTAATAAAGCACCACCTACCGCACCACGATTACGTGCGGCATTCTCATTTTCGTTATCCATTGCTGGTGATGCGCAACCAGAAAGAGTCACAATCAGTGTCGCTAAAAGAAAAGGTTTAGTGAATTTCATAGGAGTCTCGCTTAGTTCTTCGTTTGGAGTAGAGCCATCTTAAGCAGAACCGTTAATGAAATAAATAAAGCCACGTTTAGACGATACATCATGTTCAGTTATGTATCATTCAACCATCGCATAAGTGCTTATTGATATATCTTTGAGCTCGCCTTAGCCTGACAAACAAAAAAGGCGACCAATAAGGTCGCCTCAATCGCGCTTTCTCTATAATTCTTGCCTTTCACATATCTCTTAGCCTTTAGACCAAAAGTTTTGCATGTTTGCTACGCTAGGTGGTGGCCTAACACCACAATCTCGATAATGATTTTTATCGCCGATCCCCAGTATCTTGCCATTTTCGTCATCAATCATAGCCGCAACTTTAACACCGTCTCCCACATGGCGAGTTAACACGACAATTTCACCAGCTCTTTCAGATCTTACCGCGCCTAAGATTTGATATTCGTAGCGGCCTTTCCTTGAATTAACGATCATCTTCGAGTTAATCGGGTCGGCTTCATACCCCACGCCCATATCAAAAACCGCTTGATAGAGATCGACGCCAGTCTTGGACACACATTTAAATATCTTGGGATGACTCAATGGCTCTAACAACGCCCTACTCGCTTCATCCTTTGAAATACTGGCACTAGCAGCACCACTGACCAGTAAAGCAATCAGCAAAAAGTAAGCTCGCATAAAAAAGACCTCAATATGTGGGGTTCATAATGAGGTCATAGTAAACGCAATGGATAAGCGGATGAATAAAGTAGCGTTTAGGTAAACCATCACGCTGGGTTATGCATTAATCAACAAGCCGAAGGTGAGATTACCTAAACTGCGACGTCTATTTACCGAGCTTTTCAGCAATTTCAGTTAAGCTGGTAGGGTCGTCAATCGTCGAAGGCACCACATATTGTTCACCTTCTGCGATCTGTCGTATGGTTCTGCGCAAAATCTTACCGGAGCGCGTCTTAGGTAATCTCTCAACAACCAAGGCTTGCTTAAAACACGCGACCGCGCCAATCTCATTGCGAACCTTGCCAACCAACTCCGCTTGTAACTCAATGCCATCAACTTTTACGCCATCTTTTAACACAACTAGACCTAATGGAAGTTGTCCTTTTAAGTCATCGTGAATACCGACTACCGCGCATTCAGCAATGGCAGGGTGGCCACCCACGATCTCTTCCATTTCTCCAGTCGACAGACGGTGTCCCGCTACGTTTATCACATCGTCGATACGGCCCATAATAAATAGATACCCATCTTCATCGAGATAGCCACCGTCCCCAGAAACATAATAGCCTGGGAATTGGCTCAGATAGCCAGATTCAAATCGATCATGATTACGCCAAACCGTTGGCAGACAACCGGGTGGTAGTGGACGTTTGAGTGCAACAAAGCCTTGCTGATTAGGCTGTGCCGTTTCACCCAATTCATTAAGAATCTCGACTTGGTAACCGGGCACAGGCTTAGTTGAAGAACCTGCTTTCACTGGCAAAGATTCCAGCCCTGTCGGATTGGCAGAAATAGCCCAACCCGTTTCGGTTTGCCACCAGTGGTCAATAACCGGTTTATTGGTATGAGACTCAACCCAATCCAATGTTGGCGGGTCCAAACGCTCTCCCGCCATAAAAATCGACTTGAGCGATGATAAGTCATACTTGGTGAGTAACTCGCCTTCAGGATCTTCTTTCTTGATAGCTCTAAATGCCGTTGGCGCAGAAAATAACACATCGACGTTGTACTCTTCACACACACGCCAGAATGCACCGGGATCTGGCGTTCGTACTGGCTTACCTTCAAACAAAATGGTCGTACAACCATGAATCAATGGCGCATACACAATATAGGAATGCCCAACGACCCAACCGACATCAGAAGCAGCCCAAAACACACCGTCTTGCGGCATATCGTAGATAGTGCTCATCGAGTATTTCAACGCAACCGCATGACCACCATTATCACGTACAACCCCTTTTGGTTTGCCTGTCGTTCCAGAGGTATACAGTATATATAGTGGGTCTGTTGCAAGAACAGGTACACACACATGTGGCAAGGCATCCTCAACGGCTTGTTGCCAGAGTACATCGCGTTCGTTGTTCAATTCGGCTAGTGACTGCTCTCTTTGGAATACCACCACTTTTTCAGGCTTCCAGCGGCTGTCCATGATTGCGCGATCGACCATCGGTTTATATGGCAGCACCTTGTTAATCTCAACACCACAAGATGCAGTAATCAACACCTTCGGCTCGGCATCCTCAATTCGAACGGCAAGCTCATGAGGAGCGAATCCGCCAAACACAACCGAGTGAACCGCTCCCAGTCGAGCACAAGCCAACATTGCCATTGCCGCTTCAGGAATCATTGGCATGTAGATCACCACACGATCACCTTTGGTAACGCCTTGCGTGGCTAACATCCCAGCGACTTTAGCCACTTGGTTACGCAATTGATTGTAAGTGTACGAGGATTGAGATCCGGTAACTGGAGAGTCGTAAATCAGTGCGGTATTGTCACCTCGCCCATTTTCACAATGATAATCCAGCGCGAGCCAGCAGGTGTTCATCACCCCATCAGGAAACCAACGCTCAATTCCGTTATCGTCAGTTTGTAATATCGTTTTTGGTGGTTCAAACCAATCTATCGCTTGTGATTGTGTTTCCCAAAACGAATTTGGGTCTTCCCTCGCCCATTGATACTCGGTGATGTAATCTGTTTTTCTAGTCATTCGATTCGTAGCAGACATAGTGCCTCCTCCATGATTTATCCATTAGTCCAAGCGACTAGCTTTTAACAGTTTCACTTGGGTGCACTCTTTTCTCAGCGTTGTATTCGTGAACATTTAACCGTTCACGACAATCGCTTTACTTGGGAAAAGACACACGAATGGCACCTTCCATGATCACTCGGGCACTACGACTCATAACCGCCCTCTCTATTTTCCACCCACTTTCGGCCTGCAGCGCTTTCGCACCTACCTTTAAGGTTCCTGACGGGTGTCCAAAGGTCACGAAATCACGACTTCCCTCACCGGCTGCCAAGTTCACTAAGGTGCCAGGAACACTTGCCGCTGAAGCAATAGCAACCGCAGCCGTACCCATCATGGCATGGTGCAGTTGCCCCATAGACAAAGCACGCACCAGAAGGTCAGTATCTTCGACAGCAACCGATTTACCACTGGAAGCTTGGTACGCTTGAGGCTTAGCAACAAACGCGACTTTAGGTGTATGTTGACGTGATTCAGCTTGTTCTAAAGAATCAATAAGACCCATTGCTACTGCACCATGTGCTCGTATGGATTCAAACAGAGCCAAGGCTTTGGTATCACTATTGATATCTGATTGAAGTTCAGTGCCTTGGTAGCCAACCGATTCAGCATCAACAAAAATGGTGGGTATCCCAGCATTAATGTATGTCGCTTTGATGCAACCCAGATCGGGAACATCTAAAAAATCGACAACATTCCCTGTTGGGAACATAGAGCCACTCGCATCGGCGGGGTCTAGGAAATCAACTTGGATCTCAGCGGCGGGGAAAGTCACACCGTCGAGTTCAAAATCACCTAACTCTTGAACTTCGCCACCAGCGATAGGTACATGAACAATAATGGTTTTCTCTATGTTCACTTGCCATACTCGCACCTCGACCACACCGTTTTCTGGAATACGATTCGAGTCGACTAGGCCACTATGAATAGCAAATGGGCCCACTGCAGCAGACAGATTGCCGCAGTTACCACTCCAGTCCACAAACGGCTTATCAATGGCAACTTGGCCGAATAGGTAGTCAACATCGTGATCGGCTTTACTACTTTTCGAAACAATCACGGTTTTACTGGTACTGGATGTTGCACCACCCATACCATCGGTTTGTTTGCCATAAGGATCTGGACTACCAATCACGCGCAGAAGTAATGCGTCTCGAGCTTCTCCGGCAACTTGCGCAGCTTCAGGTAAGTCACTTAAGTTGAAAAAAACGCCTTTGCTTGTTCCGCCCCGCATGTAGGTAGCAGGTACTTTTATCTGTTTGATGTTCATAACTAGCTCCTACTGTGAAAGAAAGTCTTTAGCGAAACGTTGCAATACGCCACCAGCGCTGTACACATTCACTTCGTCTGCCGTGTCTAGTCGGCAGGTCACAGGAACATCCAGCTTGTCACCGTTTTTACGAGTGATGACTAGAGCCAAATCAGACCCTGCTTCAATGTCGCCGTACACGTCGTAAAGCTCGGTGCCGTCCAGTTCTAAGGTATTGCGATTGGTTCCCGCTTTAAACTGCAAAGGCAACACACCCATTCCAACTAAGTTGGTTCTGTGGATTCGTTCAAAGCCTTCGGCAACAATCACTTCAACACCCGCCAAGCGCACCCCTTTGGCTGCCCAGTCACGTGATGAACCTTGTCCATAATCGGCACCCGCCACGACAATCAAAGGCTGTTTACGGTTCATGTAGGTTTCTATCGCTTCCCACATTCGCGTAACTTGACCTTCTGGTTCAACTCTTGCTAGTGAACCTTGCACAACTTCTCCAGTGTCCTTAACCATTTCGTTATACAGCTTAGGGTTGGCGAATGTTGCTCGTTGCGCGGTTAAGTGATCGCCTCGATGGGTCGCGTAAGAGTTAAAGTCCTCTTCCGGCACTTCCATTTTGGTGAGATATTCCCCCGCAGCGCTCGAAGCGAGAATCGCATTTGAAGGGGATAAGTGATCTGTAGTGATATTGTCACCCAGAATCGCTAAAGGTCTCATACCAGATAGGCTTCGTTCTCCCGCAAGAGCACCTTCCCAATAAGGTGGTCTTCGGATATAAGTACTTTGAGGTCGCCAGTCATAAAGCGGTTCAGTCGTCACCTGCTCCTCGTCTGGCTGGAACATTTTTACGTAGATCTGTTGGAATTGCTGAGGCTTAACGTGCTCACCGACAACAGCATCGATCTCGGCATCACTCGGCCATAAATCACTTAAGTAGATTGGCTTACCATTGTTGTCGGTGCCTAAGCTGTCTTTCTCGATATCAAAGCGAATCGTGCCAGCCAACGCGTAAGCAACCACCAATGGCGGTGAGGCTAAATACGCTTGTTTGGCATAGGGATGGATTCGACCATCAAAGTTTCGATTCCCTGACAACACAGCGGTTGAATACAGGTCGCGGTCGATGATCTCTTGTTGGATAGCAGGATCTAGGGCTCCGCTCATACCATTACAGGTAGTACACGCATAGCCGACGATACCGAAGCCTAGCTTTTCCAGCTCAGGTAGCAAACCTGCCGACTCAAGATAGAGCTTGGCAACTTTAGAGCCCGGCGCAAATGATGTTTTCACCCACGGCTTGCGAACTAATCCAAGCTGATTGGCTTTCTTAGCAACCAATGCCGCGGCGACCACGTTTCTTGGGTTACTGGTGTTAGTACAAGAAGTAATTGCCGCAATGATTACGGCACCATCGGGCATCTGATCATCGCTGTACTGCTTAGCATGCTGCTCTTTCCAAGATGCTTGACTGATACCTTGTTCAGCCAGCTCTCTGGTTGGCAAACGGCGATGAGGATTTGAAGGCCCCGCAAGGTTACGCTCAACTTTAGACAAATCAAACTCAAGCACACGTTCGTATTGAGCGGAATCTAAGTCATCAGCCCAAAGTCCGGTTTGCTTGGCATAGCGTTCGACTAGTTCAACCTGCTCAGGCTCACGGCCAGTGAGTTTTAGGTATTGAATGGTCTGTTCATCGATATAGAACATACCCGCAGTCGCGCCGTATTCTGGCGTCATGTTAGATATAGTCGCACGGTCACCAATGGTCAGTGCACGCGCGCCTTCACCGAAGAATTCCAAATAGCTTGAAACCACTCTCTCATTGCGAAGGAACTCCGTTATTGCGAGCACAATATCCGTTGCGGTTATCCCTTCTTGTCGTTGACCAGTCAGTTTAACGCCCACAATATCAGGCAAACGCATCATTGACGGGCGACCGAGCATCACTGTCTCAGCTTCCAAGCCGCCCACACCGATCGCAATAACGCCCAGCGCATCTACGTGCGGTGTATGGCTGTCTGTGCCGACACAAGTATCCGGAAACGCGATGCCTTCTTTAGATTGAATGACTGGAGACATTTTTTCCAAGTTAATCTGGTGCATGATCCCGTTACCTGCGGGAATCACACTCACGTTTTTAAACGCGGTTTTACACCATTCGATAAAGTGAAAACGGTCTTCGTTTCTTCGCTCTTCAATCGCTCGGTTTTTATCAAAGGCTTCGCTATCAAAACCTGCATGTTCCACGGCTAAAGAGTGATCAACAATCAGTTGAGTTTCTACCACTGGATTAACCTTGGCAGGGTCTCCACCTTGGTCAGCAATCGCATCTCGTAAGCCAGCTAAATCTACTAAAGCGGTTTGACCCAAAATGTCATGACACACGACACGTGCTGGATACCAAGGAAAATCTAAGTCGCTCTTACGCTCGATGATCTGTTTTAAGCTATCTTCAAGTGCAGCTGGATCACAACGTCTTACCAATTGTTCCGCCAGCACTCTCGACGTATAAGGCAAGGTTTTATAGCTGCTCGGAGATATCGCATCTACCGCTTCACGAGCGTCGAAATATTCTAAATGGGTACCGGGTAAAGGCTTACGGTACTGCTTTGGTTCAAATTTCACATCAGACATACATCCACCATTATCTGTTAAATTCTATTCGTTGGTTCTCGAGGTCTTATCACATGAAGATAAAAGTCACCTCGAGATATAAGTCGGCTCGATATAGAGAACTAACGTAAATGGATTGGCAGCCAGTCTTGATGCTCTGGCCCGGTGTAGTCTGCACTTGGGCGAATGATGCGATTATTTTCTCTTTGCTCGAACACGTGTGCTGTCCAGCCTGTAAGGCGACTCATCACAAAGATTGGCGTGAACAGTTTGGTTGGGATGTCCATGAAGTGATAGGCAGAGGCATGGAAGAAATCCGCATTACAGAACAAGCCTTTCTCACGCTTCATGACTGCTTCAACACGCTCTGAAACGGCGTAAAGCTGTTCATCTCCCACCTCTTGAGCAAGCTCTTTTGACCAACGCTTGATTAAGGCATTTCGAGGATCGCTTTCACGATAAATAGCATGACCGAAGCCCATTATTTTGTCTTTGTTAGCAAGCATCTGCATGATGTTGGTTTCGGCTTCATCGGCGGTTTGCCAATCTTGGATCATTTCCATTGCCGCTTCATTCGCACCACCGTGCAGTGGGCCTCTTAGTGTGCCAATCGCAGCCGTTACACAAGAATGAATATCCGACAGTGTTGACGCACAAACACGAGCGGCAAAGGTAGAGGCATTAAACTCATGTTCCGCGTAAAGGGTTAGCGAGCAGTGCATCACCTTCTTATGAAGTTCACTAGGCGTTTTGTCAGTCAACATCTTCAAGAAATAGCCACCCAAACATGCTTCGCTTTGATCTTCCGTATCAATGCGCACGCCATCATGGCTAAAGCGATACCAGTAACAAATAATCGCAGGGAAAAGCGCGAGCATTCGTTCAGTCGCAGACAGTTGCTCAGAAAAATCTGACTCTTGCTCTAGATTACCTAGCATTGAACAACCCGTTCTCATCACATCCATTGGATGAGCGTCTACAGGGATAAGCTCTAGTGCTGCTTTCAAAGGTTGAGGCAAGCCGCGCAAACCAATCAACAACGTTTTGTAATCGTCTAACTCTTTTTCACTGGGCAAATGACCTCTTAGTAACAGATGCGCCACTTCTTCGAACTGAGCATGATTAGCAAGGTCGGTTATGTCATAGCCACGGTAGGTCAAACCCGTTCCTGACTGGCCTACCGTACATAGCGCCGTGGTTCCCGCACTCTGCCCACGTAGACCAGCACCACCGATTGCAGGTGCGCTAGCTGGTTTGATTTCGGGTTTTTCGCTTTGTTGTTGGTTTTCTGTTGAAGCCTTTTCGACAGCTGCTTTATCACTCAAAGATACAGACATGGTGAACTCCTTTTCTGTGTTAGTCGCCTGCACTCTTTGGTGCTGCCTGTTTATGTATCCGATGATCTTTATCATCGGTACTGGATATGGCGACTAACCATTTCACGTTATTGGATTAAGTTGATTTTTGATTAATTGAAACCGGTTTACCCTTCGCTTGAAAACAACTGATCAAGCTTGTTCTCGTAGTCGTGGTAATTTAGGTGTTCGTAAAGCTCTTTACGGGTTTGCATTGAATCCAACAAAGCTTCTTGATTACCTTCAACTAACAAGTGTTTGTAAACATTCTCCGCCGCTTTGTTCATCGCACGGAACGCACTCAATGGATAAAGCACCATGTCGACACTTGATTGGGCTAACTCGTTACAGCTGTAGAGTGGTGTTTGGCCAAATTCAGTGATGTTCGCAAGAATAGGCACGTGCTTGCCCGTTGCTGATTTCAGCGCTGCCGAGAACTTCACGTATTGATCGAGTTGATTCATCGCCTCAGGGAAGATCATGTCTGCGCCCGCTTCAACACAAGCTATCGCTCGCTCAATTGCGCTATCAATGCCTTCAACCGCCAATGCATCCGTACGTGCCATAATCACAAAGCTTTCATCGGTTCTAGCATCGGTTGCCGCTTTGACTCTATCGACCATCTCTTGCTGACTTACAATCGCTTTATTTGGTCGATGACCACAGCGTTTCTGGGCCACTTGGTCTTCCATATGGATTGCTGCTGCGCCTGCCTTCTCCATAGCGCGAATCGTACGTGCAATATTGAATGCGCCACCAAATCCCGTATCGATATCCACCAGCAATGGCAGATCACACGCGTTGGTAATACGTTCAACATCTACCAACACATCGTTCAATGTGGTGATGCCTAAATCAGGCAACCCATAAGACGCATTGGCGATGCCTCCGCCAGACAAATAGATCGCCTGATGCCCCAAGTTCTTTGCCATCATCGCGCAATACGGATTCACCGTACCGACGATCTGCAATGGGTCGTTGTCTTGCACAGCTTGTCGGAACTTAGCTCCTGCTGATAACTTCATAATGACGCTCCCTGTTAATTGTTTATTTCTAGCTAACCTTTAAGACTTACGGCTTTTGGTTATCGCCAGCACTGATCCGCTGACAGATTCCAATGGTCGCTTAATCAAGATCTTTGGATTGAATTTGTTGTTCTATCAGCAATCGACTGCCCGAGATGTGTCGTCGCATTAGCATTTCTGCTAGCTCTTCATCGCGATTACGAATCGCTTGTAGGATGTATTTGTGTTCATCGAGCGCCTCTTTTGGTCGAGACTGAGCCCTAGGCGATTGATAGCGGTACATGCGTAATAGGTGATAAAGCTCATCACACAGCAGCGAAATCAGTTTGCTGTTACGACTCGCTTTAATAATGCGGTAATGGAAATCGAAATCCCCATGTTGATGAAAGTAAGAAGAACCTTCGACTTCATCGATGTATTTTGAGTGTGTCGACAATAATCCTTCAAGCCCGACAAGCTCTTCTTGTGTGATATGTCTTGCTGCTAAGCGAGCCGCCATGCCTTCCAATGCCTCTCGCACCGCGTACAACTCGAGTAGTTTGTCTGCCGAAAAAGTAATAACTCGAGCCCCTACATGAGGAATGCGTTCAATCAAGCCAAGCCCTTCAACACGCATTATCGCTTCACGTAATGGGCCTCGGCTTACCTCAAAGCGTTTAGCCAGTTCAGGCTCCGAGATCTTACTGCCCGGTGCTAATTCACCGTTAACAATCGCCTCAACGAGGTACTCAGTGAGGTTTTCTGATTTAGTGTTCTCTTTATCGTTCACACGTGTCTTCGTGTTTGCATTTAAGCTGAGATCTTTTATCGCAGTATTCATATTCACGCTGCTCACTTCTGATTGCTGAACCTTAATTGTCAACAATTTCATAACATGAACATAAAATACACGATTGAATTGTCGACAATCAAGCCAATTGTCGACAATTTAGACTAAGGTAGTATTTTTCATAGACGATTAAAACTAATCCAAAAGGACACTACAAACAACTCAACCATCTGTTATTTATCGATTTAATCAGAGTAAGAGTCACTAACCCCCTATCTACCCTAAAATCATTTGAAATCGATATGTCGACAACTTATAGCCGAAACTTGTCAAAAGCAGCCCCCTTCGTATCTATCCACCAGCTCACCGATAAACAGATATAAAAAAGGCGCACTCATGTGCGCCTTTCATTCATCGAACCCGTTCTAACAAGCCAACCTTTAATCAAGCTATCTGACGAGTAACTTCTAGGTATTTGTTGATATCAACGAAATCAATTTGTTCCGGTTTGAGATACTCTTCTGCATAACGCAGGTGAGTACCGCTGGTTAAGAACAATCTAAACAGTTCGATATCGAGATGCTCGTCCAACGCCATTTTGTACATGATGTCGACAGCAACACTGATTGGCTTCGCCTTCTTATAAGGCCTATCCGCAGCAGTTAACGCCTCAAAAATATCGGAGATCACCAGAATACGTTCTGGGATTGAAAGGTCATCACCAGTCAGCTTCCTTGGATATCCCGTACCTTTGAGTGTTTCATGATGCGTCGAAGCATAGCGAGGAACACGGCTTAGTTCTTTCGGGAATGGCAGGTTCTCAAGCATCTTAATCGTGCCAAGCATATGCTCATTTATCTTGAATCGGTCTTCAGCAGTTAACGTGCCACGTGCAATGCTCAGATTGTAGACTTCGCCTAAGTTGTATAGGTGCTCCGGCACATCCATTTTGATTTGATATTTCGGGTCGAACTCTAACGGCCTATCTCTTTTCACTATATGTTCAGGCTTATCACTTAACAGCAGCTCTGTCGCTGGCAAGCTTGAACTCGATTCTCGATTCAAGGCTTCTATCGGTGATAGACCAAGTTGGTCATCAAAATTACGCATCCAAGTCGTCTCAGCGATCGAACGAATACGAGCAACTTTGTCGTCACTCATGAACTCACCACCAACGTTCGACGTAGCGATAAAGGCAAAGTCATCTTGTAGCTGCTGCTTCGTTGCCGTAAGTTCATCGGCTATCAGTTGCGTTGATAGCGTACCATCAAGTTGTTTTCTCAAAGCGGTGATTTCCGCATCACGCCAAAGTACTTCAAATCGAGTTCTCACCTCGTGGATTCGGTTGTAGTTCGCTTCTAACTTCGTACCTTTATCGACGATGTGTTCCGGTGTCGTGATCTTGCCACAATCATGAAGCCAAGCCGCAATTCTAAACTCACGGCGTTCGTCATCATTTTTAAACTCAAAGTCTTTGAAGTGCTCAGACTGCGATTGTTCCGCCGCGTCAGCCAGCATCAAGCCGAGTTCTGGTACACGATTACAATGCCCTGCCGTATAAGCGGACTTATCATCGATCGCTTGAGCGATGAGCTTGATAAACGACTCAACAAACGCCTCTTGCATCTGTTCATGTCGTTTAATCTCCATAGCCATATCTTTTACAGCAACAGATAATTCCCACACTTCTTTGATTCGAGTATCAAGAATTGTCACGTTGTCATAATCACGCAGCTTAACCTTATGAGTCTCTTCCTCTAATTGGCGAATTGGATGCACTATCGGCGCACCAAAAACCCAAGCAATAGGCAACGTCAAACTCATCAGTAACACCGTTACACCAACAGAGGTTGCTAGACGTTTATTGACTGTACTGAAGACTTCAGATTCGGGAATCAATACCGCAAAATACTCAGAGTAGTGTTCGCCCGTGTCTATTTTCTTTAAATAGAGATGCTTGATCTCGCCATTCAACTCTACCCTTACCATACTGCCTTCAACCGTTGCTTCCTTAGTCAAATCATAAAGTTCAGTATAAGGAACCGTCGTATTCGTATTAAAGCCGGTATCATGCAGCCACTTTTTCGCTAAGGCATCAAGTTGTTCACCACTTAACTTACTGATAGCTTGATCAATGATTGGGAGCAATTGTTTATGCTTGCTCTGCAGCACCAAATGGAATTGGTTTGAGTAGTTCTGTTTTAGATCTTCTAGAGTCCCATTGACAACAAGGCCTGGCTGGAAAAACCTATCTAATGCAAACGAGAGTACGGGTTCTGCTTCTAAGAAAGCAAAGTTCTCTTCGCTTTCAATTGAATTAAATGCAGACTCTAGGTTTTCAAATTCAACTAAATCAATGTTCGGAAAATCCTCTCTCAACTTAGGAATAATTGACCACCCAGATAAAATGGCAACTTTTTTACCCTCAAGCTCGGCATAATTAGTGACAACCTTCGCGCCGACCCTTGTCACGATAGAAAATGGCAATTCATAAATTGGAGTCGTGTATAGGCCATCTATGCCATTATTTTTATAATGTTGAACCGATTGCAGGCCATCAATACTTCCTTCTTGAAACTTACTGACAAGCTCGCCCCAAGAGAAACCATTAACAAATTCAAACCTGATCCCTGTCATCTCACCAATCATTTTAAGAAGGTCTATCGCATAGCCGTTTGGTTTTCCCGCCACTGAAAAGTCCATCGGCCCCCAATCATTTTGATTAGACACTAACAGCGGAGGGGTATCGTTAATCAAGGCTTGCTGCTCAGACGATAGCATCAATGTTGATACATCAAACTCCGATTCCTGATTGTTAACCTTGAGGTTAGACGCAATAATATTACCCGATTTCGAATATAAGAAAGACTCAACCTTACTGTCTTCTGCTAAGCCAAGCGCCGTACCTGATAGTTTGCTAGCTAAAGAAGACAACACAATATCAATACCAATCACATGTTGAACTTCAGATTCGATTTTCGAATCAAACGCTAAAGAATAAGTTTGCCCGGTAATTTGTAAATGCTGGAAAAGATATGGCTGAGTTTTTTCGACCGACTGAACATTGGCAGAAACATACCAAGGCCTGGTTGTTGGAAGGTAGTTGCTCTGCTCCGTAGTTGAGTTTCTTAGCGTAAACTCTTGGTCAAAATATTTCGTCGTACGGACGCGCTCCTCCCCTATATTATGAATCTCAACCACAACCCAACGGTCTTTTTGTTGTGCACCGATTTTTTCTCTAACGACAGGGGCAGATTCTAGATTAATAATTTGGAAGAAGTTTTCATTAGATGAGCCAATGTAAATACTATAAAAGAGAGGGTTATCTTTAATTGCTTCTGAAAGAATACTACGCGACTCTTCTTTCGATATTTTGTTACTTATAGAACGTTTCACTGAAGAAAGTAAACGCGCCGTATTGGCTGCGTCAGAATCAACCGCGCCGATATAGTTACTCAGCTCTTGGGACACCATCGTCAACTTTGATAGGGTATTCTCAGTCGCCATTTTTTTACTGAAGTAATATTGCAGTGAAACCGCAACAACAGCGGTAAGAAATGTCGCGAGTAAAAACATTCCTCCAACAGTAAATCGTAACGAAATTTTTTTTAATGCCATTATTTCATCCTTGAATAATCGCCAACTCCAAAGTTAACAGCCTAGCGCAATCAATACCGCTTAAGTTGCATATCAACTATAGTAACTCTATTCCACATCTAAAATCTAACACCTCTATACACCTGACTCTTTTGCAGAAATAGTTATCGTAGTCACATCTAACAATATAGACCAACAACCAATGCACTCGAGTAGAAAACGCTAGTTAAATCCAACCTTTGTCAATGAATTCAATCATTCTGAGACAATAACTACGATTTTAGAATCCAGATATCATTCAACAGTAAATGGACAAAAACACGTTACCGTGAACTTTATGAACAATATTAATCCAATGTTCTTTATTCTCAATATCGCCGCATTACAGACATTTCATTAACACACCGTTAACTTTAGCTTCATCTGCTAAGCAATATCCTACTCATCTGTTTAGTAGCTGGAAATAAAACATAAGTTTCTCTCCATTGAAGAGATCCCCTACATAAGGAACGTGAACCATGTTCAAGGCACTGAAACCTACTCTTGCGGCTTCTATCATCACAGCAACCTTTTCTTTCAACACTTTTGCTGCTGACGTAGAAAAAATCCACTTCCTAATCCCTGGCGGCGCTGGTGGTGGTTGGGATATGACAGCTCGTGGTACGGGTGATGTATTGGTGAAATCAGACATCGTAGAAAATGTCTCTTTCCAAAACCTGTCTGGTGGCGGTGGCGGTAAAGCGATTGCTCACCTAATCGAAACAGCACAACGCCAAGAAGACACGCTAATGGTGAACTCAACGCCTATCGTTGTTCGTTCACTAACAGGTATCTTCCCTCAATCTTTCCGTGACCTAACTCCGGTAGCAGCAACCATTGCCGATTACGGCGCAATCGTCGCTCCTGCGGATTCTAAGTACGACACTTGGGAAGACGTCGTTAAAGAGTTCGAAACCAACCCACGTAAAGTGAAGATTGCTGGCGGTTCAGCTCGTGGCAGCATGGACCACCTTGTAGTAGCGGCAGCGTTCAAAGGCGAAGGTTTTGATGCGAAGAAAGTACGTTACATTGCCTACGATGCTGGCGGTAAAGCGATGGCGGCACTGCTTTCTGGCGAAACACAGCTGCTTTCAACGGGCCTTGGTGAAGTACTAGAGATGTCTAAGTCTGGCCAAGTAAAAGTGCTTGCTGTGACGGCTCCAAAGCGTCTTGACGCTGCGCCTAACATCCCAACACTGACTGAATACGGCAACGAGACAGTATTTGCTAACTGGCGTGGTTTCTTTGCGGCACCGGGTACAAGCCAAGCAAAAATCGACGAGTGGAACGAAGCTCTTGGCAAAATGTACAAAACCGATGAGTGGCAAGTGGTTCGTGACCGTAACGGTTGGATCGACAACTACAAAGCTGACAAAGATTTTTACGCCTTCCTAGAAGACCAAGAAAAACAGATGGGCGATCTAATGCGTGAGCTTGGTTTCTTGAAGTAACCAACAACCAGAGAGGGTCTTTGTGCCCTCTTACTCTTTCCTGTTTCGCCGTACATGAGTTAACTAAAACTCCTTTGTTTATTCGTAGTGTATTGCTAAAGCTTGCTGATTCGTTGTAGAGGCAAGTGGCTTAACCAAGTCATGTAATTCGCTCACCTTTGGTTAGTGATCCCAGACATTCTTCATTAACTCGCTCATGTGCGGCTTTTTTACTTTTTATACCACCCCAAATGGAGTTGGATATGTCGGACTTACCAACCAAATTTCTGAGTAAAGAATCTTTGCTTTCGAAGGATCGCATCGGAGCCATGATCTTTATGCTGGCGAGCTTGTGCTACGGCTATCAAACCACGCTGATTCCTCTGTTCCCCGGTGACGAGTACGAACCCTTCACAGCAAGAACCTTACCTACCCTGTTGACGTTTATCGGCATTGGCCTTTCGTTGATCCTGCTAATAACAGGACAACCGGATAAGAAAGTCACATGTGACACAACACCGCTAAACTGGAAACTGCTGATTGGCTTCTTGGTGTTAATGGCACTGTACGGTGTTGGGCTGACTTATCTTGGCTTTGTTTTAGCAACCAGCTTCTTCTTACTTGCAGGCTTTTACCTGTTGGGTGAGCGCCGCAAAACTGTTTTATTTGGCGCGTCGTTTCCTTTCGTTATCGCGTTCTTTCTTTTATTAACTCAAGGCTTAGATATCTACCTAGAGCCTGGTTTAATCTTCACTCTTTGGTAGGGATAACATTATGTTAGACGGAATTTTACAAGGACTTTCTACCGCTGTGATGCCAATGAACATCATGATGGTAATTGTGGGCTGTTTCGTGGGTACCTTCATCGGTATGCTACCGGGGTTAGGTCCAATTTCAGCAATCGCGTTGATGATCCCTATTACATACGGCCTAGATCCTTCTTCTGGCCTAATCTTGATGGCTGGTGTGTACTACGGCGCTGTATTTGGTGGCTCGACGTCATCCATCTTAATCAATGCTCCGGGTTGTTCTTCAACGGTAGTAACCGCATTCGATGGCTACCCAATGGCGCAAAAAGGCCAAGCAGGTAAAGCTCTGGCACTGGCTGCCTACTCCTCTTTCACTGGTGGTACGCTTTCAGCAATCATGTTATTGATCGCGGCTCCGGCGCTAGCAAGCGTGTCACTGAGCTTCCAGTCTTCAGACTACTTTGCACTGATGCTATTGGGTCTATCTGCTGTAGCAGCGTTTGCAGGCCCTGGTCAGGTTATCAAAGCGTGGATGATGACGATTTTGGGCTTGATGCTATCAACTGTCGGTATCGACAAAGGTGTTGGCGTTGAACGGTTCACTTTTGGCCTTACGGATCTGATGGATGGCTTTAGCTTCCTATTATTAGCGATGGCAACATTCGCACTGGGTGAAACCTTGATGGGTATTCTAAAACCAGAGCAAGACACCAGCGCGGAAGAAAGCCAAAAGATGTCGGATATTGGTAGCATGAAGGTCACCAAAGAAGAGTTCAAAGAAGTGGCACCAGTTTCAATTCGATCTTCTATTCTCGGTTTCTTTACCGGTGTTCTACCGGGCGCAGGTGCCACTATTGCGGCATTCCTAAGCTACGGTATGGAGCGTAGCCTCGCGCCAAAAGACAAGCAGAAAGAGTTCGGTAAAGGCAGTATCCGTGGTCTTGTTGCTCCTGAATCAGCAAACAACGCCGCTTCAAGTGGTTCATTCGTTCCGCTACTAACGCTGGGTATTCCGGGCTCTGGTACAACTGCGATTATGCTTGGTGCATTGATTGCCTACGGTATTCAGCCTGGTCCTCGCTTGTTCGTTGAACACCCAGACGTATTTTGGTCGGTGATTATCTCGATGTACTTTGGCAACATCGTGCTGGTTATCTTAAACCTACCGTTGATCCCATATATCTCTAAACTGCTAGCGGTACCTAGAACGGTTCTACTGCCAATGATTATCTTCTTCTCAATCACTGGCGTGTACTTGGTGTCATTCAACACGATGGACGTATTTGTGATGCTACTGGTAGCGATGGCTGCGATAGCATTAAGACTAGCCAACTTCCCATTGGCACCATTACTGTTAGGCTTCATATTGGGCGGCTTGATGGAAGAGAACTTAAGACGAGCATTGATGATCAGCGATGGTGAGTTGAACTTCTTATGGGAACGCCCTATTACGATGACCTTCACTATTCTGGCGGTATTGGTGCTGTCTAGCCCGATTCTAGTGAAACTATTTAAGAGTTTTAGAGCGAAGCCAGTAGAAGTGTAAAGCTTTATCGAATCAACTAAACCTCAACGAAAGGAGCCATTGGCTCCTTTTTTCATTTAAAGCCTCAATTAAAACCAGCGGTTAAAGATGGTAGCAAACTCACAAACCTATCTTTACAACACACATGGCGCTGATATTCATAACAAATTCAAGTAAGGTAACCAGTTAGTTAACGTATTGGATTCTAAAACTATGGATTGGTTGATTCTATTCTTATCAGGGGTGGTTGGCGGTGTGCTTAACTCCATTGCGGGTGGCGGCAGCTTCATCACTTTCCCTGCTTTGTTATTTGCTGGCGTTCCACCAATAGCAGCCAACGCGACCAACACCTTTGCTTCATGCGCTGGTTACATCAGTGGTGCTTACGCACTGCGCCACGAAATTCAATCTGGTACCAAACAACTCAAGCTCGTTGTTGGGCTATGCGTAATTGGCGGCGGCATTGGTGCATTTTTACTACTACACACGCCAGAAGCGCTATTTACCCAATCCGTACCTTGGTTATTACTGTTCGCCGCTCTGCTTTTTACCTTTGGTGGCACTCTCAACAAATGGCTAAAGAAAGTAACCGCTAAACATAAGCACGCCACCAGCGCAGGGGCGTTCTTTTCCGCTGTATTGCTTTTGATCGTGTGTGTTTATGGTGGTTATTTTAATGCAGGCTTAGGCATTGTGACATTGAGCTACTTGGCGCTGGCTGGTTACACCAACATCAACGTGATGAATGGCATCAAACTGCTCGTGTCCGCGTGTGCTTCCCTCGCAGCGATCGTATTTTTTATCGTCAATGGTTCGATTGATTGGCCGTCTGGCATGGCTGTATTATTGGGTACATTGGTTGGTGGTTATTATTCAGCAAAAATCTCTCGCCGCATCCCTCAACACTATGTTCGTAATACAGTGATCATCGCGAGTTTCTTAATCACCGCTTACTTTTTCTATAATAACTAGGTTTTATGCTAAGTCGGTTTGACACTAATTAAACCCGAAACTGAATCTAATTCTAACTGGAGAACACAGCGGGAAAGCTGACTCTCGCATTACCTATCTCGCTATTTTATTACTTATAAAATAACCGTGTCGATATGTGTGAGACGAGTCCTTTAATTAGTAAATTTGATAACAATTTAGACTGTTTTTTAGCCTTTATTTTTCCAAGGGTGGGATACTTCTCCTGTCGAAAGTGAGACTTCATTAGGAGGCGTTATGAACATTAAACTCGGTCATGTCATGTCATCAAGTCGACTCATTTGCTTTGTCGCTTTTCTTGCTGCCACATTCGCGTGGATCCTAAAAATGCCCGCTCTGTTTTCTGTGTCAGCGCTATTCTTACTTATCAGTGCAATCGTTTATGTCACCGATCTTTGGAAGAATCAAAGAAAGAACCGCGAAGCTTAGCCATTTACGGTTTAAATCGAACGAATTAAAAAAGGAGCTCATAGGCTCCTTTTGTGTTTTTCGCTTATCTAATTAGCCGTGCTAATCGCCGACGCCTTATTTAGCGACGGTTCTTTCTAGCGATGTCTTCTTGTTAACGACGGAAATTACGACCGTTACCGCCACGGCGCTCTTTAAATGCAGACGCAGCTTTAGCTTGAGAGGCATGGATAGACTCAACCGTTAGTTCCATCGGCTCACGAGGCTCTAGCCCATGGCGGAATGTACGTGAACGCGGAGGCATCTGGTATTCGATGTCCGATGCTTTAGGCATGCGCTTGAAACGGTAAAGGTAGAAGTTTTCAACCTTCTCACGAGCCCATTCGGTTTTCTTCAGGTATTTAACTGCGCTTGCCACTGTAGGCTTAGTGTTAAAGCAGTTCATACGCATTGCCGCATCTAAAATTTCCCAACCATAATGATCCACTAATTCAGTGATCATGGTTTCAAGCTTTAAGCCGTGTAGCGGGTTATTTTGTTGCAGTTCGATTCTTTCTTCTTCAGTCATAACATTACCTTTTTCAAGGCAACTAAAGGCCTTGAATTTACTCTAGAACACCGTCATCACTGACCGCTTCTAGCTCAATCATTTGGGCATTATTTCCATTGCCCTTGTTTATGTCTTTATGATGGCATAAAGCATGTGCGTTATCCTATTTATCTTTTCATTTAATTTTAAAATGGTTATTTAACGTCCAGATCATCATTAACAGCACTTTAGTTAAGCAATAGCGCATACGCTATTAACTGGCAGACGTATTCGATGCGTTAATGAGTAAAAGAGCCTATAAACACGCTTGGTCACTGAATGAGGTGATGGCCTATATAGAAGCAAACACTGGTTCAATGTTTGACCCAGAGTGGGTTGAAGCGCCTAAACAAAACCTAGACAGCTTTATGGCCATTCGTGATCAATACAACGACGATGTACAACCACATATCATGACCGCCTAAGCGATAATTAGTTGTGTGTTTGAAGTGACCATCTAAAAATACGCAAACCAACAAAAAAGGATGCCAGTTGGCATCCTTTTGTTTTCTAGTTTACAGCTAATAAGAACAACAAAGTTCTTAGCTGATTCTAACTAACGATTATACGTCGTAAGTTGTAGAAGCAGTGTCGCCACCTGTACCAGTCCAGTTTGTGTGGAAGAATTCACCACGTGGACGGTCAGTACGCTCGTAAGTGTGAGCACCGAAGTAGTCACGTTGAGCTTGAAGCAGGTTCGCTGGTAGGCGTGCAGTTGTGTAACCGTCTAGGAAAGATAGCGCAGAAATCGTACATGGCATTGGGATACCAGACTCTAGAGATTTCGCTGCTACTTTACGCCATGCCACTAGGCTGCCTTGTAGGATGTTTTTGAAGTACTCGTCAGAACCTAGGAACGCGATGTCTGGGTTTGCTTCATACGCATCACGTATGTTGCCTAGGAATGCAGAACGGATGATACAACCACCACGCCACATTAGCGCTACGTTACCGTAGTTTAGGTCCCAGCCGTTTTCGTTCGACGCTTCACGCATTAGCATGAAACCTTGAGCGTAAGAGATGATCTTAGAAGCCAGTAGAGCTTGACGTAGTGCATCAACCCACTCTTGCTTGTCGCCTTCAACTGGAGTGATTGTCTTCTCAAACAAAGCTTCAGCTTCAACACGTTGGTCTTTAAGAGCAGACAGGCAACGAGAGAATACAGACTCAGAGATTAGAGTCAGTGGGATACCTAGGTCTAGTGCGTTGATACCCGTCCACTTACCCGTACCTTTTTGGCCTGCAGTGTCTAGGATCTTCTCAACTAGCGCTTCACCGTCTTCATCTTTGTAGCCAAGGATGTCAGCAGTGATTTCAACTAGGTAGCTGTCTAGCTCAGTCTTGTTCCAGTCAGCGAATACTGCTTGCATCTCGTCAGCAGACATACCTAGGCCATCTTTCATGAACTGGTATGCTTCAGTGATAAGCTGCATGTCACCGTATTCGATGCCGTTGTGTACCATCTTAACGAAGTGACCAGCACCGTCGTTACCAACCCAGTCACAACAAGGCTCACCAGCGTCAGTTTTTGCAGAGATACCTTGGAAGATTGGCTTAACCGCTTCCCAAGCTTCAGCCGCGCCGCCTGGCATGATTGAGGGACCGAAACGAGCACCTTCTTCACCACCAGATACACCAGTACCGATGAAGTGGATGCCTTTCTCACGACAATGCGCTACTCGACGGTTAGTGTCTGGGTAGTTAGTGTTACCACCATCAATGATGATGTCGCCTTCGTCTAGAAGTGGGATTAGATTTTCGATGAACGTGTCTACAACGTCACCAGCACGAACCATAAGCATCACTTTACGTGGCGCTTCTAGCTTCTCAACTAGCTCTTCTAGAGAGTAAGCACCAACAATGTTAGTACCTTTAGCTGGGCCTTCTAGGAACTCGTCTACTTTAGCAGCAGTACGGTTATGAGCCACAACTTTGAAGCCGTGGTCGTTCATGTTTAGGATAAGGTTCTGACCCATTACTGCTAGGCCAATTACACCGATATCACCTTTCATTATTTTATCTCCTTGCGGCTATTCGCACTTATGCGATAGCACTTGCTGCATTTGAATCTAGGAACCACTCTGTTTCGCCAGTTTTAGACTGGATTTTCGCTGCCGGGTAAGGCAGTTCTGAAGCAGGAGTTGTATGAATTTCTTTAACGATCTCAACTTTACCTGCACCCAGTACTAGGTAGCTGATTCGTTTTGCTGCTTCTAAAACTTTCGCTGTTTTAGAAACACGGATTTGACCAGACTCAGGGTGAGAAGCTAATACAGATAGGTTCTCATCTTGGTAGTTGGTTGCACCTGGGAATAGTGAAGCTGTGTGGCCGTCTGCGCCAACACCAAGCAGAATCCAATCGAATACAGGCGTGCCGTTTTCTGTTGGGATTACGTCTGCCATCTCTTTTGCGAAACGCTCTGCTTCTGCTTTTGGTTCATCTTCACCACGGATGCGGTGGATGTTTTCAGCAGGAAGGTTTACTTGAGTAAACTCTTTTAGTTTTGAAAATAAGAGCGCGTTTGCTTCACCGAAATTGCTTTCAGCGTCGTCTGGTACAACGCAACGTTCGTCGCCCCACCAGAAGTGAAGGTTATTCCATTGAATACCTTCCGCGTATGGCGCCTGTGCTAAAAGTTTGAAAAGCATTTTTGGCGTGCTGCCACCAGACAGTGAAATGTGAACAGGTTTGCCCTGCTCGCTGTATGCTTTCATTTCATTTGCTAGGTTTTCAACAACCAGTTCAGGCGTTGCAAAGATCTTGTGATTGATCATAGTTCGCAGTAATCCGTGTCTGTTAAGTTTTTGCATGGGAAACGCCATGCGCGGCCATCACGTTGCAGAAGTTCATCTGCTTCCTGTGGGCCCCAAGTACCACAAGCATAGCCAAACAGTGCTTGAGGATCTTGCTTGAAGTCTAAGATTGGTTGAACGTACTTCCAACATGCTTCTACCGCATCGGTACGTGCAAACAGAGTCGCATCACCGTTCAGTGCATCAAGAAGAAGACGCTCATAAGCCGTCAGCATCTGAGTTTCAGGCAAGTCAGAGTAAGAGAAGTTCATTTTCACTTCTTTTGCTTTGAAGCCTGCGCCTGGCTCTTTCAAACCAAAGCTCATCTGAATACCTTCATCCGGTTGGATGCGGATAATCAGCTTGTTCTCTGGTGCATCTTGACCAAATACTGGGTGTGGCGTGTTCTTAAAGTGAATCACGATTTCAGTCACACGTGTTGGTAAGCGTTTACCTGTACGTACGTAGAAAGGAACACCATTCCAACGCCAGTTATTGATGTGAGCTTTCAAGCCGATGTAAGTCTCGGTACGAGAATCATCCGCTACACCATGCTCTTCACGGTAACCTAGTAGGTGCTGACCACGAACATCTGATGCTGTGTACTGACCTAATACTAAGTCTTTACGCAGATCATCTTCTTCTAATGGTTTCAGACACTGAAGCACTTTAACCACTTCATCACGAATAGAATCAGCGTTAATTTGTGCAGGCGGCTCCATACCTACCATCGCTAGCACTTGCAGCAGGTGGTTTTGGAACATGTCGCGAACTGCGCCAGAACCGTCGTAGTATCCGCCACGCTCTTCAACGCCAAGGAACTCAGCACCTGTGATTTCAACGTATTCAATGAAGTTACGGTTCCACAGTGGTTCAAACATCGCGTTTGAGAAACGAAGCACTAGAAGGTTTTGAACCGTCTCTTTACCAAGGTAATGGTCGATACGGTAGATCTGGTGTTCTTGGAAGTGATGATGGATCTCTTCATCCAACGCTTGAGCTGATGCTAAGTCGTAACCAAATGGTTTTTCGATGATCAGACGACGCCAGCCGTTCGATTCATCGTTAAGGCCATGCGCAGCAAGGTTTGCTGGAATCACACCGTATAGGCTTGGCGGGGTTGCCAAGTAGAACAATGTGTTATGGTTTTCGAATTGGTAGTCTTGCTCAAGCTTGTCTAGACGTTGTGCTAAACGAGCATAGTCGTCTACATCTGAAGTATTGATCGCTTGGTAATGCAGATGTTCAATAAATGCATTCAGCGTCTCTGGTTCAGTTTTTTCCATTTCCTGAAGAGACTTCTTCAGCTTCTCACGGTAAGACTCATCGCTGTACTCAGTACGGCTCACTCCAAGAATCGCAAAGGATTCTGGTAGTTGATTGCTAGCATACAGGTGGTATAGAGCAGGAATTAACTTGCGGTAAGTTAGATCTCCCGACGCACCAAAAATAACGATGCTGCTGTTTTCAGGTATTACCATCATCTTTCCTATAAAAACAAGGTTTTTAGTATTCGCCAAAGGTATCAGCGACATACGAAAATAGATAATAGGTCTTAACTATTACATCAATAGTAAGCGCCTATTAAATTTGAGAATGCGTTTGGTAAACGAGGGTGAAAGCTATCACCTCTATTCGGGACAGTATTGTCTATGACTATTTGATTTACATCAACCACTGTGAAAGCAATCGATTAAATATTGACTCATTTCGAACAAATTCTAATCGATAGTTCCGTTCATTTGACCCGAGGGAGAAGCAAATCGGCATTCTCAAACAGTGTAGTCAAGAAAGAACGGTATCTGGTCGGTGGAGTGAGCAATAGGAAAGGGAGAAAAAGGTAAAACCAGCTTATTCAACTGGCTTTATATTTATTTTGATGGTGTCGTGTTTATCTTTGCGCTTTGTTGTAGCAGCGCTCCGGGCGACCTACGGTACCGTAATTTAAGTCTGCGACTAACTCACCAGTGGTAATCAAAAATTCTAAATAGCGTCTGGCGGTGGTTCGGCTAGCACCAATTCGTTCTCCGGCTTCATCGGCGGTAATATTAACGGCATCAGCTTGCTGAAAAATGGCTCTGATCTTATCCAACGTTACGCCATCAATTCCTTTGGGCAAGGTTGATACTTTTCCTGAGTCCGCTTTGGCATTGGCTTGCAGCATCTTATCAACCAAACCTTGGTTCAAATCAGACACGCTTTCGAACTCTTGTAACTGTGACTGATACTTCTTCAGTGCTGCTTCCAAACGAGGAAACATGACTGGTTTTAATAGGTAATCCACCACTCCCCCGCGCATTGCCTGCTGCAGCGTATCCACATCCCGAGCAGCAGTAATCAAGATAACGTCGCAGCCTTGATTGCTCCCTCTTACGTGATTAAGAATATCGAGCCCACACCCGTCCGGTAGATACACATCCAATAACACCAAATCCGGTTTTAAGATGTCCAGTTGCATCAGCGCTTCAGACTGTGTGGTGGCAATACCGACCACGTCAAAGCCACCCATCTGTTCTAAATAACGATGGTGTAGCTCTGCAATCGCAATATCATCTTCAATGACCATGACTCTCGTGATTGCGTTCATTTATGTTCTTCCTTTAACCATGCTTTTTCCGTCACGATGATCTTCGCAAGATCGATTCGTGCTTAATTATTATTGTTCTTCTTTTGGCAAATAAACCGTCATTCGCGTGCCAAAATCTTGGTTGTCGACCATTTCAAGCTGCCCTTGATATCGGTCTGCCAGCTGCTTTATCAGATACAAACCCACACCACGATTTTGCTTCGCTTTGCTCGATACGCCTTTTTCGGTGAGTGCTTTGGTCGCCAACTCTTTCGGCAAACCGCACCCTTTGTCTTCTACTTCTACGATAATTTCATTACCAAAATCACTGATTGAAACTTCAATAACCCGACGCGCTGGCGCAATTTGACCCTCTTGCTTAATCGCCGTCATGGTGGCGTCAAAGGCGTTATCAATCAGGTTGCCAAGAATTGTGACAACGTCATCCGCGTTTAACCAGCTAGGCAGAGCTTCAAGCCTTGATCCCTCTTCCACTTTAAGCTCTAACCCAATCTCTCGAGCTCGCTCTGTTTTGCCTAAAAGCATGCCTGCAATAAGAGGGTCTTTCACCGTCTCTCTTAAGAACTCAATTAAGCTCTGGTAATGAGCGGTTTCTTGACCAATCAATTGTTGAACAGAATCCAACTCGCCCATCTGAATCAAGCCACTAATAGTGTTAAGCTTGTTTTGATGCTCGTGGGTTTGTGAACGCAGTAGATCAGCATATTCTTTGGTTTGTGAGAGCTGGTCTGTTAAATCGTTGATTTCATCTCGTAATCGGAAACTCGATACCGCCCCGACCACCTCACCTGCCACTATAATCGGGCTTCGGTTAGCAATGATTCGCTTATTGTTTAAATACAACTCAACATCGTGGTCGGTGTCGCCGGTTGATAGCAGTTGTTCTAAATCACTGCCTGGCAATACATCAGAAAGGCGCTGTTGATTGAGTGCTTTATCCCTGTCTATCGATAAAATATCGCAGGCACTCTTATTAATTGAACGTAAAATGCCGTGCTTATCGATGCTCAGAATGCCCTCTTTCACGGTACTCATGGTTACATCTAGCTCAACATACAACCGGCCTATCTCTTCAGGCTCAAAGCCCAAAATAGCGCGTTGAAAACGGCGAGATACATAACTCGAAATCAAAGCGTTGACCGCAACCACCAGCAACGCCATCACAATCAAAAAGGCTAAGTAAGGTTCGATTCGATCTTGCAACGAATCCAATAAGTAACCAACTGACACCACACCAATAACGGTACCTTGGGTGTCTTTTACCGCGGATTTACCACGAACTGAAAAACCCAGCGATCCTTTGGCTGTCGACACATAAGACTCGCCCAATACCAATGCTTTTTGGTTATCGCCACCACGCATGGGTTTACCGAGCCTGTCATCATAAGGGTGAATCAGGCGGATACCTTTATCATCTCCAACAACGATAAACGCCGCGCCAATGAGCTGAGTAAGGTTACGAAATTTAACTTGGGTTTCTTCAGACAAAACGTAGGGAACGCCATTAGGGTCCAACGTTCCATTTTCTTGAATAATGCTGGTGACAAGCGGCGATTCAGATAGAAATTCAGCAACACCTAACGCTTTCAAACCCATCTCTTGTTCTTGAGATTGTTTGATGTAGTAAAAACCAGCCGCTGCAAGAATCAAAAGTTCAACGAGGCCAGTGACCGTCATGATAATCAGTAACCTTTTACGGAAACTGATACTGCTCCATTTCATATTCCACCGTCCCTAGTGTTAGACGATCAATGTTAACACCAAGTTAATCGCATGACCTTTCTAGGGGCGTGAATTTGTGACTGCTACTCAACTAAATAATTGAGCAGATTGTTAATTGATAATCCTTTACGTTGTTCATCTCGATTAATCGTTCATTTTTAGGACTGATTAGCTTAAAAACCAAAATAAACGAATAAATATTGAGCTAGATCACTAAGCTTTTAGGTGTTTTTTAGGTTGTTTAAAATAAATACAATTATAATGGTTGCATATGAAAAAGTTTATTGTTGCTAAGCCATAGGTCATGATTTTCAGACCGCGCTTTGAATCGAAACTTCGATTAACAAAATAGCAACAACCCTTCGCTCGCTGGACGTATCTATAACTAAAAGTTGCACGCTCGCCGTTACGAATGATGAACAAACGGATTAAGTATTCTCCCCTATTCATCCATCGCTATTTCAAACTCGGCTAGCCAGACAACGAAGAGGTGACTGATAAAAGCATCACCCAATAATAAAACATTGATGAGCAGGAAGTATCGATCAGTCAGTGGCAACGTCCAATAGAAACAGGATAACAAACATAACGTATAAACATTGTTGAAAAGGAAACAAGGCAATGAAACGCGATAACTTTGGAATTTGTCTTACTAAGACTATGCTGTTCAAACACTTACAATCGACTTTTACTCACGTAAGAGCCTATGAGAAAGATGGCACCTCCCCTCTCGATCTCAAGGTATTGTTAGCATTCCCGCAAATGTCAGGTAGAGATTTATTACAAACAATGCAAGGTTCAAGACAATTGGTATGGCGCGCCGATCACCATTGTCCTAGCTTTAAATAAGCCACTTCATTTTGTAAAAACACTTCTATACTGAACTTAAAGAGCATGCTTATGCGTGCTTTTTAAGTTTCATTTATCTTTGATATTCACGTCACTCAATCTTATTTACACTTGATTAACGAGTTATGAGAATTTCTATTCATATGAGACAATCTATTCAAGACAAATGACTATCGCCCTGTTAACATTAGAGTTAATACTCTAATTGGTATTTAATGCAGATGACCAAACCAAAATTCCGATACCTTGCGATCGCCAGTATGCTTCTCGGCACTATGGCTTCGCCAGGCTATGCAGCTCCGCTCACTTTTTCTGAAGCGTGGCAAATTCTCCAAGAGAACAACAACTCTCTTGCGGCTCAACAAGCCAACGTTGAACGTTATCAACACCTTCAGAACTCAACAAGTAGCCTCAATCTTCCTTCTATTACCTTAGGGGCTAACTACACGCACCTTGATAGTGATGTGACGATTAATGGTGAACAGTTTTCAGATAGCTTGAGTGGAGTAAACCCTGCTATATCCGCGATTTTGCGCCCTCTAGTTGGTGGCGTTACCTCAACGATTACCGAACAAGACATCTTTAGCTCTTCCATTCGTGCTGTGTGGCCTATCTTCACTGGTGGTCGAATAACCGCTGCGCAAAATGCGGCTGAAGGTAAAAGCGAAGAAGCGCAAAGCCAACTGTTGATGGAGAAACAAGCTCGCTACGAAGACTTAAGTAAGTATTACTTCTCGGTGATCTTAGCGGAAGACGTGGTGAGAACGCGTCAAGCCGTTGAAGCAGGCTTAACTCAGCATCGTGATTTCGCCATCAAGCTTGAACAGCAAGGACAAATCGCCCGAGTAGAACGCCTACAAGCCGATGCTTCTTTAGATAAAGCGATTGTAGAGCGCACGAAAGCTCAGAACGATCTTAAAATTGCGCAATTGGCGTTGACCCAAATCCTTGGTCAAAATGAAAGTGTAGAACCCTCTGAACAACTGTTTATCAATAAGAACCTGCCTCATATGGACGTGTTCATTGACCAGACACTCATGACCTACCCCGGCCTTAAGATTCTTGATGCAAAAGAGAAACAAGCAAGCAGCTTAATTAAAGCCGAGAAAGGTAAATACTACCCAGAGGTTTACCTTTATGGTGATTACAGCCTGTATGAAGATGACTCTCTAGCCAGTGAAATGAAACCCGATTGGTTGGTTGGCATTGGTGTGAATGTGCCACTGCTTGATACCTCTGGCCGTTCCGACAAAGTCGCTGCGGCTCACAGTGCCGTATCACAGGTTCAATTCCTTAAGTCACAAGCTAAGCAAGACTTAACCGTGTTGGTACAAAAGACTTACCTTGAAGCAAACCAAGCCATTGAAGAGGTTCAAGGCCTAAACTCGAGCTTGTCTTTAGCTCAGGAAAACCTATTACTTCGTAAAAAAGCCTTCACACAAGGGTTATCTAACTCATTAGAAGTGGTTGATGCCGAGCTTTATCTTGCGAGCATTAAAACCCAGCAATCTGCTGCTCGCTTCAAATACCTAATCTCTCTCAACAAGCTGTTAGCGCTAACCAGCGAAATGAATGCTTACTCCAGTTACTTAACCTCCTCTGTTCCGTCTGATTTCGACTCAAAAACAGACACCGTTAGCCAGTCAAAAGGATAATTCATGAAACCTATTAAGCCCCTTCTTCTATCTTTAGTTGGTATCGGCGTTATTGGCTGGGTCGGATACAGTTTCTATCAAGCTTATCAACCTCAGCCGGTTAAGCTTCAAGGTCAAATCGATGCGCAGCAATACAGCATCTCATCGAAAGTACCTGGCAGAATTGATGAAATATTCGTGCGCAAAGGCGATTCGGTTGAAAAAGGCGAATTGATCTTCTCTCTACTAAGCCCTGAGATTGATGCGAAGCTAGAGCAAGCAAAAGCTGGTCAGAAAGCCGCTGGTGCATTAGCACAAGAAGCAGAGAATGGCGCGCGTACTCAACAGATCCAAGCGGCTAAAGACCAATGGTTGAAAGCCAAAGCAGCTGCCGATCTGATGGACAAAACCTACCAACGTGTAAACAACCTTTACAACGATGGTGTGGTTGCCGAGCAGAAGCGTGATGAAGCCAAAACACAGTGGCAAGCGGCGAAGTACACCGAAAGCGCTGCATTCCAAATGTATCAATTAGCGCAAGAAGGTGCGCGTGACGAAACCAAAGTGGCCGCCACTCAAAAAGCGTTAATGGCAGCGGGTGCGGTAGCGGAAGTTGAAGCTTACGCAAAAGACACACAGATCCACAGCTGGTTTAATGGCGAAGTCTCTCAGGTTCTATTGAGCAGTGGAGAACTTGCACCACAAGGCTTCCCTGTTGTGACTGTTATCGACACCAAGGATGCTTGGGCTGTGCTCAATGTTCGTGAAGACATGCTTAAGCATTTCGAGAAAGGCAGCCAGTTTGAGGCGTACCTACCGGCTCTGGATAAATCATTAACTTTCCAAGTAACTCACATCGCCGTAATGGGTGATTTCGCAACTTGGCGCTCAACAGACGCAGCACAAGGCTTCGATTTACGTACTTTTGAAGTAGAAGCGCACCCTGTCGATACGAGCGAAACACTGCGTATGGGCATGAGCCTAGTGGTTGAGCTTTAGGTGACTTATGTCTGCTAACTCTCAATATACTGGATCGCAATCTAGAGGCTCGCAATCAACTGAGCATCATAGAGCGAAGAATACCTTGCTTCGGCAGTGGGCGATTGTCCGCAAAGACAAATGGTTGTTGTCTTGCCTAACTTGGATTCCTTTGCTGCTTGCTGCCAGTATCTGGCTGATTTTTTCACAAGGGATCGCTCGTGACTTACCGGTCGCAGTTGTCGACCTTGAGCACAGTCAAATCTCGCAACAGTTCACACGCCTTGTTGATGCGTCACCAACGCTGCAAGTCACTCAGAAATACAGCTCTGCGAGTGATGCGGCGAAAGCGATGATCGAACGTGATATCTATGGTTATGTTGTGATACCAAGGCACTTCGACCGAGACCTTCTGCTCGGCTTGAATCCGCAAGTGTCTGTATTCTATAACAGCCAATTTATCTTAATCGGTAAGCTGGTGAACTCTGCCTTGCTGCAGGCTCAAGGGACTTTTAACGCGCAACTTGAAGTCGTGAAACAGCTGTCACACGGTGATACCACGGTGCAATCCGCATTAGGCCAAGCAGTAACGGTACAAAGCCAGATCACGCCGCTGTTCAACAAGAACACCAGTTATGCACAGTTCTTGGTGTCTGCGGTTATTCCTGCACTGTGGCAGATCATGATTGTGGTGGGCACGATATTGGTTTTGACGGCGAACGTTAGAGCTCGTGGGCTTCACGCTTGGTTATCCAACGCCCCTATGAAGTCACTCGCATCAACATTAACGCCCTACCTTGTCTTGTTTTTGATGTTTGGTATCGCGTTTAGTTTTTGGTTCTATGTGCTCTTAGACTGGCCATTTAACGGCAGCTTTGTGGCATTGACTATTGCCCAACTGCTAACCGTGATCAGTTGTATCATTATGGGTTGTTTGTTTTTCTTCTTAACACTTGATCCAGCAAGGGCGATGAGTTTCGCTGGCGCATTTACGGCACCAAGCTTTGCGTTCATGGGTATTACCTTTCCAGTAACAGACATGAACACAGCTGCTCAAATTTGGAGAAGCTTATTGCCCGTGAGTCATTACATCGAAGTACAAACGGCGCAGTCTAGTTATGGTGTGAGCGCAGCACAGTCTTTGATCAGCCTCTCTTCTATGTTGTGGTACGCAGTTCCTGCTTTCGTGGTAATGTTGCTAATTAAGAAACACTTGGCGCAATCAACTCTAACTGCACAAGCAGATCCATCTACAAAAGCAGCTATATCTGCAAAAACAACGCCGTCAACACAGCCAGAAGCATCAGCACAACAAGGAGTAAAACGATGAGCTTTACTCAACTGCTCAAGCAAGAACTCTTAGCGGTATTGCGCAACCCTGTCGTGCTTCTTACGGTATTTGGTGGTGTGGTCTTCTATTCCTTCTTGTATCCATTGCCTTACGCGAACCAAGTTCCTCAACAACTGAAAGCTTCGGTTGTGAACTTGGATAAGAGTCAAAGCAGCTATCAATTAGAGCGTATGGTGGATGCCACCTCTCAGATCGAATTGGTCCGTCGAGACTCCACCATCGCCGATGCGAAACAAGCCGTGCTTAACCAAGAGATTGGCGGATTCCTTGTCATTCCAGAAGATTTCTATAAAGACTTGTTGCTCGGTAAGAGCCCGACACTTTCTTACGCTGGTGATGCTTCTTACTTTTTGGTCTACGGAACCATTGTTGAAGGGCTTGCCAAGGCCGGTGGTACGTTAGCTGCGCAAGTTAAGGTCAGCCATTTGTTAGTCGAAGGTGTGCCTTTAGAATCGGCAGCCAAAGGCTACAGTGCATTCAGCTTGAACCTGAAACCAACGTTTAATAGTCGCATGGGATACATCGATTACGTAGTTCCAGCCGTCTTTGTGTTGATCCTGCAACAAACCTTAGCCATGGCTTCAGGTTTAGTTGGTGCAACCCAAAATGCTCAATCGACATTTGGCTACTGGAGTAAGACCTCTCCAGCGAAATTGATGCTTGCCCGCTGTTGTACCTTAGTCGGCATTTATTACCTGTTGTCGATGTACTATTTCGGCGCTAGCTTTTCGATGTATGGGATAAACCAGCTCGCCTCAACAACACAGATCTTAACCTTACTTCTGCCCTTCTTACTGGCCAGTTGTTTGATCGGGATTTTTATTGGTGAGTTAGTGCCACGAAGAGAGCTAGTCACGGTTGTAGTGTTAATCAGTTCAATGCCACTGATCTTCTCTTCAGGTTTTATCTGGCCAGTTGAAATGATGCCTGAATGGTTAGTTCTGTTATCACAGCTATTCCCAAGCACACCGGCTATCCAAGGTTTCTTAGCACTTAATCAGATGGGTGCATCTTGGCAAGAAGTGGCGTCTCAATGGACATTACTATGGGGACAGGTTTTATTGTGGGGTTCGTTATTGGCACTTAAGCTCTACCACAAATCCAGCAAAAGCACAGTTGGCAATAGCAATAGTCATCGAACCGTTTAGTTTTATGTGCTAGCGGAAAGTATTCATGCTTCCCGCTCATCAAAAAGCTCTGATAAAGGGCTTTTAATATCCTCAGATCCGAACACACCTTTAGCCTTCGTATGTTTAAACACCTCGAAAACATATCGAATACTCGAACTCTCCTACGTTCCCTCTATGTCCCCCCTATGCCCCTACAGCCCATCACTCTGAATTCTCCTTCACCCGTCCCTAAAACAACTACTGCATATACTTTTCTCAGCCTACAAAGCACCGACTTATTCCCAAATGATGACAAAACCCGAACAATTGTAAATTTATTGTAAAAATTTCTTTGTTGGCATTATTTTTATGTATAGGATTATCAGTAGGACTTGGTAGCCCGAATACCATAGTCTTATTGGTGCACATACCAAAAGGATATCCATACAAAGCAAGATCAGTACTTATATTTATTTCGTTTTTCGACCTAGCTACAGCCGTTTATGTTGCCGTCGAATGAAGTAGATAAACCACTGAGATATACAAATCAAATAGAAAACAAACACAACAGCAACAAACATAATTTATTAAAAAGACAGGGAAAACCATGAAAAACATACGTGAATTATTTTTTGGGTTTATATTATTGTTTAGTTCCAGTGCATTTGCAGAAGAAGGATCATTTAACCAAGCTATCAGCAACTTAAGTCAAAGTGTTGATGGGTTTTTCAACGACTACACAGGATGGTTCGTTGGACTCATATTTAAAAGTGTACCGGTTGGCGAAGCCAACTTCCCTATTATTGTTGGCTGGTTATTACTCGCTGCGTTGATCTTTACTGTTTACTTTGGCTTCGTTCAATTTAAGCGAGTCGGTATGGCTGTAGATATCATTAGAGGCAAGTACACAGACCCTAACTCAATAGAAGACGGCGAAGTTTCCCATTTTCAAGCTTTAGCTACTGCCCTTTCTGGAACCGTCGGGCTTGGTAACATTGCCGGTGTGGGTGCTGCACTTGCGATTGGTGGCCCTGGCGCGACATTCTGGATGATCTTGTGTGGCCTTCTGGGTATGGCTTCTAAGTTCTGTGAGTGTACCTTAGGTGTGAAATACCGAACTATCCTACCTTCAGGTGTTGTTTCGGGTGGTCCAATGTACTACCTAAGCCAAGGTCTGGGTGAAAGAGGTTTAGGCGGACTAGGTAAAGTGCTCGCTATTGGTTTCGCATTAATGTGTATTTTAGGCGCATTAGGCGGCGGTAACATGTTCCAAGCTAACCAAGCACACGCCATGTTAACTTACGCATTTGATGTACCAAGTGAATACGGTGTGATCACTGGCCTTGTACTTGCCTCTTTAGTTTTCTCTGTGATTGTTGGTGGTATGCCTTCTATCGCATCGGTAACAGAAAAAGTTGTTCCTTGGATGGCTGCTCTGTATATCGGTATGGCTCTGATTGTTATCGGTTCTAACCTTGATCAAGTTGGCCCTGCGTTCAGCGCAATCTTTACAGGTGCATTTACTGGTGAAGGTGTTGTTGGTGGATTTATTGGTGCGCTAATTCAAGGCTTGAAACGTGCAACATTCTCGAACGAAGCAGGTGTAGGTTCAGCAGCTATCGCTCACTCAGCGGTTAAAACAAAAGAACCAATCACCGAAGGTCTAGTATCACTATTAGAACCGTTCGTTGATACGGTAATCATTTGTACAATGACCGCATTGGTTATCACTATTGCTGGCTTAAACGTAGGTCCATTCGATGGTTCTGGTTTAACGGGCGTAACGCTGACTGCTGCATCGTTTACTGAAACGGCAGAAGTATTCAAATACACACTCGCTCTCGCGGTAATTATGTTTGCGTTTTCTACCATGATCTCTTGGTCGTACTACGGTCTTAAGGCTTGGACTTACCTATTTGGTGAAGGTAAAACAACGGAACTGATTTTCAAAGTGATGTTCTGTGTGTTTGTTGTTATTGGTGCCACGATTCAATTTGGTGCGGTAATCGACTTCTCTGATGCGGCTATCTTTGCGATGTCTATCTTCAACATTCTTGGTCTGTACTTCTTGATGCCAGTTGTGAAGAAAGAACTGCAATCGTTTGTTGCTCGTGTGAAATCAGGCGAAATCAAAACGTATGAGAAATAACGTTTAGTGGAATGAGGTTTTGCTCTAGTAGCTAACTGCATTCTAAGAAACGACACAGCTCTAAAAACGAAACTGTTCTAAAAATTTTTGTAAGACCCTTTGCTTGAGAAAGCGAGAACAGGACTGCAACTTATCCAAAATCCCTACCAGCTTGGCTTGTGGGGATTTTTTATGTCTGAACGATTAGGCGAATAACTACCTTCAATGCCCTGCTCACTCTTTTCACCCTTTTCACTCTGTTCATCATCGTGTTCAACATCGACACGACGAACCAACTCTTCTACTTTGATCATCTCTTTTTGCGCTAATGGCGAGCGACAATCATCGAAACAATAAGCTATGGTGCAGTTCTCACAAAGATACTCTGGCATCACTCCATCCCTTGTCGTCAAAGCAGCCAAATGCGAGCTAGCAATCGACTGCGTGTTCATCCTGAACAACACTATTATGCAGCGACTCTGAGCTGAAAATATGTATGCAAAGTCATTTAATAGACAACAAGTAACATATCATTGTGGATATACGTAACTATTCACAAATATCTAAGCAAACAATGAAAACACTTAAATAATCAATAATGAGAACGCACCGGATCTATGCTCTCGACAAACGCAAAACGCCCACATCACGTGTGTGATGTGGGCGTTTCAATATTTAGTGAAAAACTAACGTTAGGTTGGTAAAGCCTTCGGCTTATAGACCCATCTCTTCAGTGAGAGTTTTGATCTGTTTGAGGTCCATGGTGTGGACTTCAATCATTTGTCTTATATCACTCAGTCGAGAGTTAGCGTTATCTTGCTTCTCACACGCGTCAGATTTCGCATCCCATGATGTGCCATCTAAGTAAACATCACACGCTTTCTTAAGAGAACCAAGATTCTGCTCGAGTTGATCTCTTTCTTTCTCAAGTTTTTCAAGTTCTTGAGAAATCTGTAATTCTTTTCGGAAAACTTCACGCGCACGCTCAAACAAAGTCGATTGCATGTCAGCCTGACGATTAAGTTTCTGGTTGTCTTGCTGAGTTTGCTCTAACGTTTGCTTCTGTTCATTTAGCTGTTGCTCTAACGAGTAGTTCGCCTTCTCTAAAACCGAAGACTGCTTCGCTAATTCCTGGAGCTCTTTTTGATGCTCTTCCGTTTGTTTCACTAGAGCGGCTTCTACTTTCGCATCGAATTCGGTATCAACTTTTGCCACTTTAGTTTCAACGGATGTCATCAACTGTGCTCTGCTGTCATGCAGTTCTTGATAACGAGTTTCGAGTACCTGATAAGTGGACTCCCACTTAGAAGCCGTAACTGTAGAACCAATTAAGCCACCCAGTGCTAAACCTATAACCGCAGCAATGCCGATATAGAGCTGACTGCGCTTATCGCGTTCTTCTATAACAACCACTTCATCTTGTTCGCTTTGTCCAGATTGCTGGTTCACTAGCGGGTACTCCCAAAAATTTATTTAACGTTACGCGGTCACTGACACGAATGCCAATACTGATTGTGAAGGCTCAGTTAAACCTATCGCTCAAGCCAGAAGCACTTAAGCTTTACTAACACATTCATCCCACCTGTTTACAGGCAGGCTTAACGAGTTAACTCCGAAATCATCAAGCTGGCAGTATACAAAAGGAAACTGCTAACGATAACTATCACTACCCATTTTTGCAGTTTTTCGTTTGTCCGGTAACGAAATAGTACAAATGCCAAAGCCAATAAAAAAACAATCGCTATTAGTCGAGTCATAACTCCTCCTTGTTTCTCTATTTTATACCATTTAAATAAGCAAGTTACGTCAGAGACTCGTTGTTTGATCATTTAGTTGAACAACATTTGTGCAATCAGATATTTTGTAGCTGACATCACATTTTATATGATCTAGGATACGCCTACAGATTACCTAATTATTTAGGTAATTGTTCCGATGAAGACTGCAGGAGAGTGGTTTTTAACTAAACATTAACATTTAGTTAGATTGACCCGCCGAAGAAGTAAATCTTTCAGGTGCTTTATGCTGGAGAAATCCAGAAAAGTGAGGACTGTCGTTGGAGGAACCTCTGGAGAGAACCGTTAGATCGGTCGCCGAAGGAGCAAGCTTAGTGCCCGTTACTTATCTATAAGTGATTCGCTAAGTGAAACTCTCAGGCAAAAGGACAGAGGAGTGGAAAGCAACAGCCTTAATTAACACAAGAATTCTATCTAGAAATCCGTATGTATTAAGTAGTGCCCCCGATCCCTGAGATCTGCACTGCCTTCCCTCTTCTCCTTAAATTTTTAATTTATTAAGGGGAATCTATGAACCACCTACAAGCTACACTACAAACCATCAACCAATTCGTTTGGGGACCACCACTGCTTATTCTGCTAGTGGGTACAGGTATCTACTTTACTTTTCGCTTAGGCTTACTCCAGTTTAGACACCTCCCAACTGCACTGAAAATGGTGTTCAGCAAAGACAAATCTGGTACGGGTGACGTATCGAGTTTCGCGGCTTTGTGTACTGCACTTTCAGCAACCATTGGTACAGGTAACATCGTTGGTGTAGCGACCGCAATCAAGATTGGTGGCCCTGGTGCCCTATTCTGGATGTGGCTTGCCGCTGTATTTGGTATGGCGACCAAGTACGCAGAATGTCTACTCGCCGTTAAATACCGCAGAACCGATAGCAATGGCGAAATGGTTGGCGGCCCAATGTACTACCTGCAATACGGTGTCGGCTCACGAATCTTAGCGGTAATGTTCGCTGTCTTCGCGCTCGGCGTTGCTTGCTTCGGTATCGGTACCTTCCCACAAGTCAACGCTATCTTGGACGCAACTCAAATCTCATTTGGCGCTTCGCGTGAGATGTCTGCTGTCGTTCTTACGATATTAGTGGCAGTGGTTACCCTTGGTGGTATCCAATCTATCGCTAAAGTGGCAGGGAAAGTTGTTCCTACTATGGCGGTTATGTACGTCGTCGCGTGTTTAAGCGTTCTGATTTCAAATGCCGACCAACTACTGAATGCCATTACCCTTGTTGTGACTTCTGCGTTTACCAACACAGCAGCAACCGGTGGTTTCTTTGGCGCGAGCATCATGCTTGCTATCCAATCAGGTATCGCTCGTGGTGTGTTCTCGAACGAATCTGGCCTAGGTAGCGCACCAATGGCTGCAGCAGCGGCTAAAACAGATTCATGTGTGAAACAAGGACTTGTCTCTATGACAGGTACCTTCTTCGACACCATCATCATCTGTACGATGACAGGTTTGGCGCTTATCTTAACGGGTGCTTGGCAGACTGATCTTTCAGGCGCTGCGATGACCACTCACGCATTCGCTGTTGGTCTGAATGCAGATACCCTTGGCCCTATGTTGGTTTCTGTTGGCTTAATCTTCTTTGCGTTTACAACAATTTTAGGTTGGAACTACTACGGTGAGCGCTGTGTTGTGTTCTTGCTAGGTACCAAAGCTGTATTGCCTTACAAGATCATCTTCATTGCGTTGGTGGCTTCTGGTGCATTCTTAAAGCTCGACATGATCTGGATAATGGCTGATATCGTGAACGGCCTAATGGCAATTCCGAACCTAATCGGGCTTATCTTGCTGCGCCACGTTGTTATCGAAGAAACCAAGCTATTCTTCAAACCGTTGACGTCTTCAAATGATTGTGAAGCAGTTAAAGCGTAAACTGAAGTGATTGAATACCAAGCCCGCACTCAACTGCGGGCTTTTTATTTTCATCACATAGCGAAACGTCTTAAATTATTATGCAGCATATATGCCCTTATAAATAACAAGAATATTAAATCGACCACTATGCGATTTAATAAAGCGAATAGTAGACTACTAAAAAGGACACTAATAAAACCAACACTTAATTAGATATTACTTATATTTAACAGATTGTGCGTTGGTGTCAGGCGTTTTGTAACAAACATATTAAATTTCTTTTCGTTTCAACGACACAAAAAACCAGAAGAATAAAACATGTGACTTTAATTCATATATTAGTCAGTTTATAGTCTTCTACATTGTAGAGAGAATTATAATAAAAATAAAACGTTGGCTATATGATCAGATTCGACCCGATTAAAAACCGTATTTATAACGATGAACGTTCTATTAAAGTAGGATACCGTGAAACTCGGGTCCTGGAGTTATTACATAAAAACTCACCCGATATTGTTAACAAACAAGATATTATTAGCTTCGCTTGGGGAAACGAGTTCATAGGGGATACGTCACTAGCGAAAAGTATAAGTTTACTGCGCCAAGGGTTCGTTAGATTAGGCATCAAAGAAACCCCAATCGTCACCGTTCCTAAGGTGGGCTATCGCCTTATCGATGAGTGCGTGGTAATCGACTCCCCCATCAATAATGCAGCCACAACTCCCCTTGCTGATGCGAGCAACCTGATACCCGTCGGCAATAACGGTATTGCTATCGGTGCAGCTGTTGCAGTCGAACCTAAGCCTAACCCTAAACAAAGTTCGTCGGCTTACTTTCCCACTGCTGAAAACCGAAACAAGTTGTGCTACTTCACCACTGGCTGCTTACTGTTGGCATCAGCGTTATTGGCTTTTGCTAAGGTTAATGAGAGAAACCTCAGCGATATCAACCCCGTTAACCGGCTCAGCGAGCAATGGATAGGTCAAATACAAGTTTTCCAAGCCCCTGAAATGGCGATGACGCCAGAGCTAGAAAGCATTCTCTATCAGTATCAATGTGATTGCGTGGCGTACATTAGCGAAGAAGCGGAATATTCTGAGCTCTCTATTCTGAACAAAGCCACACGCCAGTCCGTCAACATCTTTTACACGCCAACCCAACTAGATCAAGCCAGTACCGAACTGGCCCTATTCCTAGAAAGAGGTCAATTATGATGCCAATCGTTGCGCTCATTTCTGCATTCGTTTTATTGGTTGGCATATGGAGTATCCCTTCGCCCCAACCAAAAGAAGAGCATCGCTACCAACATAGCGTGGTGGACCTGATAGTGAATGACAATGTATTACGTACCGACGGATTAACGAAAATAAGTAACAACAAGGTGCTGCACCTGATGTCCGTTCAAGACGACAACATGCCCGACCCACTTGTTCTGCGATTCAGAGGAACAGCCCGTCCTTCTCAATCACTTTTCTTTTCTATTTCTGGCACCATTGACTTAGTCTCTGTGCAAAAAATAAATAAAACAATGAATGACAGCCGATTGGCGCCTTACCTGTTAATCAACAATGACCCATTAACGGTAAAGATTGATATCTTAAGTTCGAATGATTTATTTGCCATCATTAAAACGTGTAATACAGGCCGAACGCAACTTCTGGCCAAACGATAATTAGAGATAGTTTAACCACTAGCAAAAAGTGCCCTATTATCAAGTAGCAAGCTTTTCCGATATTACACATAAAAAACGGATGGTTATTTTCATTATTTTATCAGTAATACAATTATTACAGTCTTCCTTACTTTAAGTGTTTGCATTTTAAAACCGATAGCAAAGCAAAATATTCAAGTTAGATTTTTACTCTTTGTCACTCACTACCTGCCCACCTTAAAACTACGAGTATTGTGAATGGTTATACCTGTTCTTCTAATTAACCATTCATACAAACGCCAAAAATAACGTCAAATAATTTTGACGTCTAAGCCCGAATAATGGGCCTTCATTTTTCTAAAAACGGTTTGAGCCCCATCAAACAATTTACGTTCAGTTGCATACTCTTTCACCGCAAAAACACTAATGACAATACAAGCCATTGAATTAACTGGGTAATTTAATTCAACCCTTTTCAGTATCTATCTATTTATCAACATGAAAAAGTGAACTTGTCTTGTTAACTGCACGGCACACAAAACATTATCAAAATAGAAAAATTACAAATGAGGGAATTGTTAATGATCACAGTAAACAGAAGTCTCTTAGCAACCGCAGTGTTGTCTGTTCTATCAACCGGTGTAAATGCGAAGATTTACCCAGACCAAATAGTGTTTGACCAACTTGGTGAAGATGTCTGTCGCTCTGGTTATCGTCCTATAGACCGTTATGAAGCAGAAGAGCAGAAGAGTACTTTGGTCGCTCGCATGGGCACTTGGCAGATCACCGGGTTAAAAGGAAACTGGGTAATCATGGGGCCGGGTTATCATGGCGAAATTAAGCAATCAAGCAGTGGGTCAACGTTCTGTTACCCAAACAACGACCAATCTGAAATCCCTAACTATTCCGCCAAATCGGTTCAGGAAGGCAGCGAAATCGATGTTCAGTATGAATTAGTGAACAACCGTAACGACTTTGTACGCCCATTAAGCTACTTAGCCCACAACCTAGGTTACGCTTGGGTTGGCGGTAATAACAGTCAGTACGTGGGCGAAGACATGACGATAAAGCGCTCTGGCAACAGTTGGGTAATACAAGGAAATAACAATGGCTCTTGTAGCGGCTATCGCTGTGATGAAAAAACCAAAATCACCGTCGACAATTTTGCCTACACCGTTAACGACGACAACTTTTGGCATGGTGATGTTGTCGAGTCGGATCGTGAACTAGTGAAAACGGTTTACGCGACGGCAAGAAACAACAGCAACATCGCGCAACAAGTGGTGGTAGACCTAAAAGTAGACGAATCAACAAACTGGTCGAAAACGAACAGCTACGGATTCTCACAGAGCGTTCAAACAGAGAACACCTTCAAGTGGCCTTTGGTTGGCGAAACTAAGCTCACCGTTAAGTTCGAGGCTAACCAAAGCTTCGCTGAAACAAATGGCAACTCCACTAGCGAACAAGTAACACTTCAAGCTCGTCCTATGGTTCCTGCGAATTCGGAGCTACCGATTCGAGTTGAGCTGTATCGTTCAAGCATCTCTTACCCGTACCGATTCAACGCCGATATTAGCTACGATGTTGAATTCAACGGCTTCCTTCGTTGGGGTGGCAACGCGTGGCACTCTCATCCAGATAACCGCCCGTACAAGGCTCATACCTTCACCATGGGCCGTGGCAGCAGTGAATCTGCCGACATTCGCTACCAATGGGATCACCGTTACATCCCAGGTGAAACTAAATGGTGGGATTGGGGCTGGGCGATTAAAGAAGCTGGCTTATCAAGCATGCAATACGCGACTGGCGGAAGCTTACGCCCCTTCCACTCTTACGTGTCTGGAGATTTCTACGCTGAATCTCAATTTGCAGGTACTATCGAAATTGGACAAGCAACACCAATTACTAACAATCTACGCAGCAAAAGAAGTACTGATTCCGTCAACGAATCTACTGAGCGCATTGGCGACATCGAAGTTACCACCAACTTTAACGCCGATGAGTTGAGTGACTTAGGTTTCGAAGGTGCTGAGATGAACATTAGCGTCGTTGAATAACTGCGCTGTTGAATAAGATCGGTACAAAGATCTACCAGTAATAAAGCACAAAGCCCACGACACATCGTGGGCTTTCATATATTCATGTTCAACTGAAAACGGTGAACTACACAGGCTCTTCCATCAGAAGCTTAACACCCAGCCCAACCAGCACCATGCCCGTCACGCCTTCCATCCACTTCATAAAACTCGCGTTTTTGAGCAAGTTTTTAGCGGAATTAAGAGCGCCAGCCAAACCACATTGCCATACCATCGCTATCATAAAGTGTACCGAAGCCATCAACATAGATTGCAATAAAGGCGAACCTTCAGGGTTTACAAATTGAGGTAAAAAGGCCAGATAGAAAACTGCTGTTTTTGGGTTAAGAACGTTAGACAGAAAGCCTTCACGCAAAGAACGCTTTGCACTGTAAGCCTGCTGAGCTTGTTCTCCGACCTTCAAACCGCCACCGTTTTTCATCAACGCTCGCAAACTGCTTAAGCCAAGCCAGATGAGGTAAACCGCACCTACCATCTTAACGGCTTGAAAGAGTTCAGCGGATTGGGCGAGGATTGCAGATATACCCACAGCAGAGAAAAACGCGTGTACATACAAGCCGCTACAAATACCAAAGCTCGTCATACAACCGTCAGCTAAGCCAGAGCGGCTAGTATTGCGAATCACCAAAGCCGTATCTAAGCCCGGCGTTAGCGTTAAAATAGTGATGGCAATTAGAAATGCCTCAAAGTTCAAAATATCCATATCATTGTCATTTTTGTTCAGCGATCTATCATCAATACCGTGTATCTGAACAATTCGCAAGCAACAATTGCCACCAGCTATACAACTCACTGATTTTGTGCACAATAGAACAGTTTGATTTGTTAAGAAATAGTAAATTCAAGGCATCGTACCGCCTCATGCTTTTCTCGCTATATCTTCGACTGCGAAGGTCGGCGTCATTAAAAAGCAAAGCCATAATCAAAGTACACGAGATGAACCTTAACGCTGACGCAGCCCTAAGGATCATTTAAAGAAACCAAATTAAGAGTAGTCAAATGAGCGCATTCAAAAAACTAGTCGAACACTCTCAAAAATGTTCACGCTTTCAACACCTAGCTTCTATTTGTGGTTGGGACCAAGCTTCAATGATGCCAGCAGGTGGTAACCAAGCTCGTAGTGAAGCGATGGCCGAGCTTTCTGTTCATATTCACGGCTTAATGACTCAACCACAGCTTGGCGATTGGATTGCAGACGCTGAAAATGAAGCGCTGAACACTGAGCAACAATCGTCACTTCGTGAAATAAAACGCCAGTGGCAACAAGCAAACCTACTTCCAGAAAAACTGGTTGAAGCGAAATCTCTATCGGGTTCAAAATGTGAACATGCGTGGCGTAGCCAACGCGGTAACAACGACTGGGTTGGATTCGAAAAGAACTGGCGTGAAGTGGTTGAGCTTTCTCGTGAAGAAGCGCAGATTCGCGCAGACGCAGCCAATCTAACGCCTTATGATGCGATGCTGGATATTTATGAACCGGGCACCAGCTCTACTTCACTTGATACCCTATTTGCAGACGTTAAAACTTGGCTTCCAGGTTTAATTGATGAAGTGATCGAAAAACAATCGAGCGAGCAATTTAACGCACCATCAGGTATCTATTCGACCGAGAAACAGAAAGCACTGGGTTTAGAAGTCATGAAGCTGCTTCAGTTCGATTTTGAACACGGCCGATTGGATGAAAGTGTTCACCCATTCTGTGGCGGCGTCCCTTCAGACGTGCGTATCACAACACGCTATGACGAAGCGGAATTCGTTCAAAGCTTAATGGGTATTGTGCATGAAACAGGCCACGCACGTTACGAACAAGGCTTACCAAAACACCTAGCAGGACAACCAGCGGGGGAAGCTCGTTCTATGGGCATTCATGAATCTCAATCTTTATTCTTCGAGATGCAAGTCGGCCGCAGCGACCCGTTCATTGGACACTTAGCGAACTTGGCTGGTCAGCAATTCTCAGGCTCAGAATTTGAGAAAGAAAACTTCCAGAAGATCTACACGCGCGTGAAGAAAGACTTCATCCGTGTCGATGCTGATGAACTCACCTACCCTGCACACGTTATCCTGCGTTACGAGATTGAGCGTGACTTGATCAACGGCAAGATCAAACACACTGACGTGCCAGAGTTATGGAATACCAAGATGCAGTCTTACCTTGGTTTAAGCACTCAAGGTAACTTCGCTAACGGCTGTATGCAAGACATCCACTGGACAGACGGCGCATTTGGTTACTTCCCATCGTACACATTAGGTGCGATGTACGCGGCGCAGTTCATGGCTTCAATAAAGAAAACGGTAGATATAAACTCTGTGATTGAAAGCGGTGACCTATCCCCTATCTTCACTTGGTTAGAATCAAACATTTGGAGCAAAGGCAGCCTGCTGACCACTGATGACTTGGTGAAAGGTGCAACGGGCGAAACCTTGAATGCGCAATACTTCAAAGACCATTTGAGAAGTCGTTATCTGTAGATAAAACGCCCAACCACATTGAAGGTTTCTACTTGCAGAGCTTGCTGTGTAAGTAGAACCAAGCTGAAAAAAGCATAGTACAAGTATTGTAAGTCAAAAGTCACAATTATGGCTGAAGGGTAGCTTTGGTTCTAACTAGAAAAGGGGCACTTCTGAGTTACGAAGTGCCATCTGTGAAGGTTCTGGACATTTCCGAGTTGCGTTTTATCTAATTTAGTAAGTCATGAATTAACAGAAGTAGGGCAACTCGCTTAGTCGAATGTCCAGTATCACTGGTGCAGATCAGTTATCATATTTTAAGTAAATCACTCTAGAAAGGAAGCGAAACCTATGAATTTTAGTTTTGAACAACTTCTCGCGTTCGTGACCGTTTATGAACAACTCTCGTTTAGCAAAGCCGCGGTCAAACTCAATAAGCACCGAACTACGATAGGGCAGGTGATTACCAACCTTGAAGACCAACTAGCGGTCAGTTTGTTTGAACGAGTGGGGCGTTCGGTAGAGCCAACTGAAGATGGTCACCTTCTTTATCACAATGCTAAATTAACCATCGAGCAAGCGCGTACTTTCGATAAATTGGCGCTAAGCCTCTCTTATGGTGGATTAGAAAGCGTCAACATCGCTTATTCTAGTGTGATTCCTCATCGCGCTTTGGTTGAAATCCGCCAGCAATTTCTTCGCGATTTTCCGCTAATGCGCGTGAACTTTTTTGTTAGGAATAAACAGGACATCAAAAGAGGCATAGATAGTGGCGAATACCATTTTGGTATCGTCAATGTGCATGACCGTCAGGCGATGTATAGCTTTGATGCTACTTTCCTTGGGCATTTCGAATTTCTCCCTTTTGTTCAAAAAGGTGGAGATCTATCTAGGTTGGAGAAAAGTGCAGTCTTGGTGGCTCTGAAAAACAGCAAACAATTTGTCTTACGATCTTTTATTGAAGAAGGTATGTCAGAGAAGATTATTTACAGCTCAGACAATGAAGCAATCGATCAACTTGCCCTAGTGATAAAGATGGTCGAAGCGGGGTTGGGTTGGGCGTTACTGCCTAAAACCTTTTCTAATACTGAGTTTGCCAATCATGCTATTGAGCCAGTTGAAGCCGATGAGATGCTAGAGGGCTTCAAGTTTGGCTTCGCGCTTTGGTGTCCACATTCCAAACAAATTGTTGATATTAAAAAGTCGTTAATCACCGTGATAAACAATTATCGCAAGCGATTTGAAGATGGTCTCCGTCGTTAACTCATAGACTCATCCAATTTTTTAACAAGGTTCAATTAGAGCCTTGTTTTCGTTTCAGTTAACTTTAAGTTCGAGTTTTGATGGATTACACCCTTTATATAGGAGTGTGAGGTATCAAGCTGACTATCTCTTCAGTCATGTCACTTTCCCTGTACCTTTAAATAATATAAAAGATATCATACAGTTTGTTGTGATTTTACCCCCAGCCCGTGAAGATAAAGTGACTAAATGGTTGATGTGATACATAGCAATTGTTCACAACTAAAGTTCATAAGGATGGATGACTTTTAGTAGGGAAAATGTTCGCACCCTAAACGATGTAGAGTATTCAATCTAAGTGATTTTGGGGCAGATCTGAGCTAGCAGGCACTTTGCAAGAAAAGCGCCACGAGTAAAACTTCAGGCTTATGAAGCCTCTGGACATTTCCGTTTTAGCAAGATTGCCAATTAAGCAAAGCATGAATTAAAAGGATAGAAAAAGTCGCTTACGTGATTGTCAGGGATCATTAGACCACTACAACTTCAATTGTCAGTTATAACTAAAACGGCACCTAGCCTTTGAGCAAAAAACCCTATATAACTCATCCCCACCTTCATGCTCTCTTACTCGAAAGAAAAAAATACTCTTCCCTCCCTCCTCATACGCGAGAGCTAGCTCAGCATCATCTCTTATCAAACCTTCAGCTACTAAGTGAACTTCTAATGCATCGAGTGCTTTTTCTTCTAAGGCTTTATCGTGAATTGGTTTAAAACCTCCAAATGAAAGGGAAGAAAAAAAAAGAGCAAAAACAAAAAAAACAATTCGCATAACTATTCCTTTTTTATTAGTTCAATACTAATTCCAGTTTAGTAAGAAATTAAGATTGTCGCAGCAGTGAAACTAAATAGATAGCTCTCGTTTCATGCAATTAAAGTCGGAGTTCATCATTCTTATTATGGTAAATGGGTAAATTAGCTACCAAAAACAACCCTCAGACCGCCTCAAACGCTCTCAGCGAGGATTTTGGGCTTGTTCAAGGCTATGCTCATACTACCTTGTATGTGTGTGACTCTTTCAGTGCGATTTACAGAGCAAAAACTAGCGAATTCGTTTGAGTCAAGAACTGTACTCTGCCCCCACTTTTCGTACTTTGTGAGTTAAGTCGCCCCGTTAGCAAGAATTTGGACAGCCGCAACTACCTTAAATGCAGGTCACATTCTCCACTGGACGGACGGCGCATTCGGTTACTTCCCACCTTACACATTAGGTGCGATGTACGCGGCTCAGTTCATGGCTTCAATGAAGAAAACGGTAGATATAAACTCTGTGATTGAAAGCGGTGACCTATCCCCTATCTTCACTTGGTTAGAATCAAACATTTGGAGCAAAGGCAGCCTGCTGACCACTGATGACTTGGTGAAAGGTGCAACGGGCGAAACCTTGAATGCGCAATACTTCAAAGACCACCTAAGAAGCCGTTACCTTTAATGGAAAAAATTGATAGAGGCTGATCAGTTTATTGATTCAGCCTTTTTAATCACATTTTCAAAACATACTTAGATTGATTTGAAGGTTTTATCCCTTCATCGAACTTAACAATCACGGAAGATTCTGGTACCTACTAGCACGAAATTGGACAAAAACGCGTTAAACTCAAAACTCTAATTCACTTAACTAATATTAGAAAAAGTATCTTGAAACCTTAAAGCTGAGAGGTTGATACGGCGACGTTGAACAATGAGTCTTAGATCTCTAATCAATCACGTTAGTATGGGTGAAGCCTGAAAGTGATAGACTTAGAAAGCGTATTAATAATAATCAACAAAAGTCTGGTGAGTGTGTTACCTTGGTTGTTATCCCTACCGCTTAGTGGGGACTTCTTTTCTTTTCCGAACTCACATCTCGGCACTCCTTAGTTGCCCTCCTAAGCCTCACCGCAGGCTTTAATTATGT
>NZ_JBFSUR010000015.1:0-124265 GCF_041467535.1 Vibrio sp. 10N.247.311.47 | reverse complement strand
TGCCAATAGGAAGTGTCCATATATGATCAAATCAGCTTGAGGTTCAACGACGCCATATTTGACTAATCGTTAGCTTCTAACAGGCATACCTAGTCCTATGACTTTGTTTATAGCTTTGACATTCGCCATGATTTCTCCCACTTGAGCGTTGTAACATCTCAAGCTCAATTTACCGCTGGTTAGTCCTTTATATCGAGACATTGCGGTCTCAGATATTGAGCGATAGTGGTAACCAGACTCAGATTTCCACTCCGTTATTGTTCCGTTTTTAAGAGCCTCTACAGCTTCATTTCTGGGATGCCCATCTTCCCAAAGAGCCGCATTCTTTCGAGGTGGTATCAACGGAGTACAGCCCTTATTTTTCAGAGTCTCATGGCAACTTTTTGTGTCATATGCTCCATCAGCAGATACTGTATGGATCTTTCTACGTAAAGGGTTGAGTAATGTTGGCAGCACTTCGTTATCGCCAACACTTACAAGACTGACTTCTGCACTAATGGCCTCATGAGTTTCTACATCAACAGCTAAGTGCAGTTTACGCCAAGTTCTGCGTTTTTCGGCGCCGTGCTTTTTCACTTTCCATTCACCCTCGCCAAAAACTTTGAGACCAGTCGAGTCAATGGCTATATGGCGAATAGCTCCTTTGGATTTATTGCGATATTTGACCTGAACTGTCTTCGAGCGTTTGCTGATACAGGTGTAGTCAGGGGACGTCAGTGGAACATCCAATAGCTCAAAGATAGAATCAATAAAGCCTTGAAGAGCACGTAATGGTAATGAGAATACTCCTTTAATCATCAAGGCAGTTTCAATCGCTGTATCAGAGTACTGAAAGCCTCTACCACGCTTACCATGATGGGTTTTGCATCGCCATGCATCTACGGCTGTATCATCTATCCAGAACGTAACCGAGCCCCGTTTGCACAAAGCCTTATTGTACTCCGCCCAGTTAGTTATCTTCTTTTTCGCCTTACCCATGTTGTCACCGCTCTAACCATCATAAAGGATCAGATCGCAGGACTCGAAAAAGGTTCAATTGATTTAGGCAACAACGCCTTCTTAAGCACTAAACCCGTACGCTTTTGTTTACTCTTCAAGACCGTGACTGTTCGTGTTTACTCCGCTTATCACTGGATGTCGTCAGCCAAATAAAATACAATCGAACAATGTTTTATTAATTCGTGCTTTATCATTATGATGAGAAACTTACTCATATTCATCGTTAGCCTGTTCTTCTTAACAGCCTGTTCTTCAACGAGTAATCATCAGCTAGACGACGAGACATTGAGCAACGAAGACGCTATGTCGAAAAGTATAGAGGGAGAGAGTAATCTCGAGACTTCAAAGGATACAAACGCTGAGACCAGCGTTGATTCTTCCCATGATTCAATCGTTAATCATCAACCACTCACTAACCTTGATTCAAATAAAGACACGATAGCTCACGCCAATGCAGAGCCAGAATCAGTGGAGCCTTCTCAAATAGAAGCGACAGAAACAACTGAAAGCGATGCTAAGAGTGGCGGTGAAAAAGGCATCGGAAGCTATTTTATTCGTCATAATAAACCGACTAAGACGGTGATTAAATCACTAGAGGGCGTGACAGATGCATTGAACGTCATGACGTTTGGGATATTTGCCACCGGTAACGGTTAAATCGTTAACTTAGAACCACAACCTAATAGATAGAATGAAACGTGAAGGCGAGCCAGATGGTTCGCCTTTTTTGATCTTCTAAATCTGGCCACCGTTCTTCCTAAGAATCGTGCTCACTTATCTGAGCGCTGAGTCAGGCGACGGTTAACGTAAATAGGAAATTATTCGTTCTGGAAGGGACTCGCCGAATTTACCCTGTTTGACTTGTTATATGCATCAAGGGTTCTAATACTCATCCCAAAGCAAGCAATGAAATCTAATCTTACAAAGACAAGCCTTATATTCACTTATGAGCATAGTAAGATGTTTGCTGTTAAGTAGGTTTGGGTTTAGTTATCAATATTCTAGGGAAGAAAAATGAAGAATAAGAGTGTGTTTTTAAGTGCCGCATTGGTGATGTTGTCAGCTCATGCAAATGCATCAGACGTGAACCATGAGTCTGTATCAGATGGTGTTATCGCAGAACAAAGAGCAAAGCTTTCTGAAAATACCCAAGGACAAGGTTTTGGACCGCAAGCTCCAAGAGATTTGGGTTCATTAGAAGGTACAAATACTAGGCTGTTCTCGGATGCCCCTGATTCAACAGCGATGAACTTATGTAATATTCACTTCCATAAAAATGCTGAGCATAAAGGTGGAGAGTTTACTCAATACGCTGGTAACGGTGATGGTAAGGGATTCCAGAGTGGCTTTAAATACACAGGCAAGCTGAGTTCTGCTGAGCTGAAACCATTTGAGGGCAAGGTTTGTCCGAGCGAGCATGGTTCTTTGCATTCGGGTGACACCATTGAAGTTCACTATGTTTATTCAACGGCGCAAGTTGAACCGGGTGAAACACTGGGTGCTTGTTTTAACGATGCGATTACCAACCCGCAACTGCGTGTAGAAACCCAAGTTTACGTATTAGTGAATGACGACAAAGCACCCGACTTTGAAGCGCTCGCTAAACATTCAAAAGTGAACGGCTTACACCAAGCACCAAACATCCCACAAGATACGGGCTCAGCGATCCAATACGCAGGCTCTACAACGGGTCCTGGTTATAATGAGCAAGGTTCACCTTTCCAAGTAACATGGAGCGTTAGACCACAAGTCGCGAAAGTAAATATCGCGACAGTAGGTAGCTGGTGTGAAGGCAATGACTTTAACGAAGATCACGCCCACGGTGTGAGAAATTTGGTGGTTAACCCTGAGTTGTTATCACCCATTCGTAACGACTAAACGATTCTGGCGAACAAAATGATTAAGGCGAGCCAATAGGTTCGCCTTTTTTATGCCCTAACGAAAAGTACTTAGGTTTAGGTTTAATTAAGTCTGGTGGGTAAATTACGTGCGACACTTATTCAATACATGAGTTGTGTAAATCGTATTTAGTAAAAAACGTTCTTTACCAGAATCGAAGCTCCATGATACGTTCATGATCAATTATGTTGGGTTATAGAAAAGGACAGTCCAATGTCATTAGAAAGTGCGATTACATTCTTTATTGCCATGTTTGTATTTGGTATTACTCCGGGGCCTGGCGTCTTTGCCATTTTAGCTCGTGCTATGGTTCAAGGATGGCGAAAGTGCGTCACGCTTTCGTTAGGTATGATATGCAGTGATCTTATTTACCTTGCGCTTGCCTGTTTCGGTCTAGCAACGATTGCCGAGAATTGGTCGATTGCGTTTGAGGTGATTCGCTATGTTGGTGCAGCTTATTTGATTTACTTGGGCTACAAGATGTTTAAGAGCCTGCCTGAAGTGCAAGGCTCTGCGGAACTTGCGGCCAAACAGAGTCAGAAATCTGAACTCGCGAGTTTCGCGCAAGGCTTTTTGATTTCAGCATCGAACCCTAAAGTGATTCTGTTTTATATTTCGTTCTTGCCGACTTTTATTGATCTGACTGTTCTGCGCTCACAAGATATCGTATTAGTTTCTGCTTTAGCATCTGTTGCTCTGATGTCAGGCTTAATGCTTATCGCTGTGGGCGCGGGCAGAATGGCAGGTTTGTTAAAAACGCCACGCGCACATAAAAGGTTAAACCAAAGTGCTGGTGGAATAATGATTGCTGCTGGCTCATATTTGGCGATCAATCGATAAATACGAATCTTTAAACAAAAAGGCGAACCGATGGGTTCGCCTTTTTAGTTGGATATAAATGCCATCGTTTAAACAGAGACTTGTTTGTTAGTCACAATGGTGCAATTATTTAACGAGTGATATTACTCAGATGCATGTCTTATGATGACTATCGAACAACAGCTTTCTCGGCTGGATCTAAACTTATTGGTGTCGTTAAGTGTTTTAATCAAAGAGAGGAACGTAACGCGAGCTAACGCCAACAGATGAACAGGATGTGGTTCGAATGAACCGAGACACCTACTACTCAATGGCAGTAATTAATGTATCAAAGGGGGCGACCGTCACGTTACCTGAGATCCCTGAAGGCAAGTACATGTCGATGGAAGTGATTACAGAAGACCACCGCATTCAGCCAATGCAATACGGTTCAGGTACGTTTGATCTTTCTACTCATAGCGGTGATCACGTTTACGTCATTGTTCGTACCGACGCGACATTCTCGAAAAATGAAGTTCATGAAATCCAAGATAAAATGAGCATTGATGCAAAAGCAGACGGCAAATTTATGGCAATGCAAGTGGATGAGAAATCATTCGATGAGGTAGAGAAAAACCTTAAAATGGAAATGCCGAAACTACTGAAACGCGATGGTGCTCAGGCGACGTTTGGTATGTTTACCAGCCCTGAAGATGCTTCAAAAGAGATGTTTACCAAAGAGAAGTACGCAGTGGGTGCGGCTATCGGTTGGGGTGGCGCGCAGTTAGATGACAATATTTACGAAGTCTCTGGTAACTTCCCAGCAGACACTTGTCATCAGGCAACCTTTGATGATCCTAAGAACCAAGCGTTTTGGTCGGTAACGGTCTACAACAAGCAAGGTTTCATGTTTGGTGAAGTGGCGAACGTAAGCTCAAACACGGCTGAGAAAAATGCAGACGGCACTTACACCGTAAGCTTTGGTTGTGGTGATGATGCAGTAAACAACATCAAAACAGAAAACGATTCTGGTGTGTTTAACTTAGCTTTCCGTCATTACATTCCAAGCCAAAAAGTACGTGATGGATTCCGAGTGCTTCCTTACGTGAAAGCAGTGAACTAATGTTGCGATAGTCGTACAACGATTATAGATGCGCGTTATTACCAAATGGCAATAACGCGCTTTTTTATGGATTCTATTTCATTTCTTGCTTTCTTAAGTGTAGAAACACAAAGGGCGACTCAAAAATGGTCTAACTTTGATTATACGCAGCGAGCCTCAGTTCAAATAAATCAATTAAACCTTTTTCCATCGATACTTTCAGTTGCACCACGCATTTGATCGAATTTAAACCCGCTGACACCTTATGTGATAACGCTTCCAGTTATCTTTTCAGCCTCTAAAGGGAACAAATACCACAACCAGCGTTATAAAAAGCGATAGCCGTGGAGTGTTATGAGTCCTATTTGAGGTGTATAGTTATAGGTAATTCATTGGATTATTGAATATTTAAGTTATCAAAAGATGCGGGTGTTATGAAGAAAAACGGCTTTACGTTAATGGAACTAATCGTTGTGATCGTGATAATCGGTATTATTGCTGTAACGGCAGCGCCGAGGTTTCTTAATATCCAAGAATCAGCGAGAGAAGCGGTGCTTGAAGGTGTTGCCGGGGCGATGGAAGGGGTGATCACACAAGTAACCTCTAAAGCTATTATCGCTGGGCTTAATCCCGATGCATCAAACCCAGGTGATCAGAGCAACTATGTAATCGATTTTGGTATCGGCAGTGTTGAAGTTGACTGGGGAACTCTTTGCCCGGAAAGCCGAGGGGAGTCGGGCAACAAATTGACGATGATCGACTTTATGACCTTATCAGATGATGACAGCCTAACTTCTGATTTTGGTAATCGACACACTGTGATTGGGTATGACTACGACTTTACCCAAGCTGAATTAGATAGCACAAACATAACGGATGCTGATCTAGAGACGCGCCAAGGTTGCTTTGTTCTTTATGACTCTTTTGGCCGAACAAATGGCAGCCAATGTCCTGATGAAGGATGTGAGTGTACAGTCCGTATTGTTAACAACAACTGTTAAGCGAACGCATCATTAGATTTTAGAGACAGAATAAAAAAGCGCGTTATTACCGATTGGTAGTAACGCGCTTTTTTGTATTAGCTTATTGGTCTATTTTAGTTTGCTAACGCAGCACTTGCTGGTGGCAAGTCACGCTTCTTAATCACGTATCGCAAACGAAGTAACATCAGAGCGGCTGACACACTCAAGCCCGTTAGAATACCAATCCAGAAGCCTTCTTCACCCATTGCTGGAACAATGTGGTCTGTTAAGCCCAACACCATACCCAGTGGTAACGCTAAGCCCCAGTATGAAGCGATAGCTAAGATCATCGGGATCTTGGTATCTTTATAGCCACGCAGAGCACCATTTGCAGAGGTTTGCAGAGCATCACTGAATTGGTACATAGCGGTAAAGGTCAATAACACTGCCGCTGTTGCACTGATTACTGGGTCAGTGGTGTAAAGCCTAATGATTAATTCAGGGAACAGTAGGAACATCGCTACCGAAAGCAACGAGATTAATGCTGCCACCAAAATACCGACTTTACTGCGCTCAATCGCGCCAAGTTCATCTTTTTCACCCAAAGCGTGTCCAACACGAATCGTAATGCCAAACGAGATACTCATCGGGATCACATAAGTTAGGCTCGATATATTGAGAGCGATTTGCGCCGCTGCCACATTCTCGGCACCAATACGGCCGATCATCAATGCGATAACCGCAAAGATACTGCCACACACTGCAATGTTCATCCCGATAGGTAAACCTAACCTTAAAAGATGAAGCATCTCTTTTGCTTTTGGCTTAGCGTCTGCAAAGCTGATGATGGTTTTGTAATGATGATGGCCTTTAATGTAGGAATACAGCATTCCCGACATTAGCCAATACACTAAGCTCGTTGCCCAGCCACAGCCAACAGCACCCATTTCAGGGAAACCAAACTTACCGTAGATAAGCACGTAGTTGACCGGAATGTTAATCAGCAAGCCAATTACCGAAATGATCATCGGCACTTTGGTGTTGTTCATACCTTCACAGAAGCCGTTCAAGGTGTAGAACAGGGCAATACCCGGTACACCAAAGGCTAGGGCAAACGCATAGTCACTGCCAATTGGAATGATCTCAGCGGCTACGCCAATCCATTCTAAGATTGGTTTCGCACTCACCAAATAAGCGATAAGCAGTACGCTAGCAATTAATGCAAGCCATACCATCTGGAAGAATTCAACAGAGATACTTTGAAAGTCACGTGCGCCACGGTGGTAAGCGACAACAGGCGTTAGCGCCATAATCACACCACGCAGTAGCAGCAACACAGGAATCCAAAGGCTGGTGCCAAGTGCAATAGCGGCAAGATCAGCAGGGCTTACTTGGCCAGCCATTGTCGTATCGACAAATCCCATCGCTTGGGTAGCTATTTGAGTCAAAATGATTGGAATCGAAAGATGCATAAGCGCACCCGATTCACGAGTAAAAGGACGAAGTTTCGTTAGCATGGAAGTTCACAACACCAATATAAATACACGAATGATGGCAGGATGGCCGGTGTGCATTTTAGGATGTGCCCCGTTGGGCGGGCGACAATATAAACACCTTACCGTATAGGGTCAAGCTTTGGATCTATAGAGTTCAACTCGCTCTGAGATAGTCACGGGTTCTGATGGTTACAACACGGGTTTAACGCACGTAAGTTAATGATTTAGCGGGAATCATACTAGACAGACAAATTCTATATTTGCCACGCTAATCACTAACACTGCGGTATAAGTGATTGTTATGGAAAGACAAAGGCTAGTACAATTGATGGCATAAGAAATGGGATAGAAAAACGCTGTATTTAAATGCAGAACCTTTGGGTCTAATAGCTGCTAAGTTTTTGGAGAATAATATGTCACGAGCAGTAACTGCTGATCATGTTTTGTTTGATGAGTGTATTCGAGCTTTTCGCTCAGATGATGAAAGGTGGGCTCCATTCGAAAAAGGACCGAGCTATTCTTTTCTATTAACCCCTTTTGAGATTTCAATTCCGTGGCAATTTAAAGAGTGTCATGTTGCTTCTTCAGTACAAGTTAGACTTCCTGGTGCTAACTCTGCGTTCATAAGTAAAGTTTACAACCCAGAGCATGTTGGAGGGCACAATAGCCATTTATACGGTATTGCTCTATCAGCAATTGCTTCATTCTCTTGGTTAAAGCCTTGTAAGTCTACAAGAGATGATTATTTATGCCGACGAGAGCATCTAACCGATTCGGATTACAGTGAATTAGCATTAAATCATGCTGTGTTAGTTGCGGGGCCGGGTGCTAATCACTCTAGAGTATCAGACGCGAAGCTGCACGATATGTACAAAGAGCTAGAACAGCTAATGTCAAAGCTACTTAGCGTTGATATCAAAACGTACCGAATTGCAATGCAAAGTATAAGGTTAGTTCATTTATCTTTATTGGTTAAAAGGGATGACTTTGGGCTGGCGTATTTACTTGTCGTTTCAGCTATTGAAGCTGTTGCACAACATGCAGTAAAACGGAATAAGGTTAAACAGAAGCACCCGAAAGAAGCTGAATGGAAACTACATTCTAAAGAAGACAGTATGTTCAAAGAATTATTTGAATCATATTTGGAATCGAGAGGAAATAACCAGTATTTACGTGAGAGGTTTGTGTTATTTATTGAGAAGTTTGCACCTATTGAAAAATGGACTAATTATATTGAACATCCAATGAGTGATGTGGCAGATACCATTAGAGCTTATGGCTCTGCGCATAGCTCTGAACATCTTACGAGAAAAAATTGGTTTGAGAAGTATCCTGAAGATTTAAGCCCAAAGGAGATTAGCTCAACTATATCTGATGCTTATGTTCATAGGTCATGCTTCATCCATCGCGGCGAACAACCACCACATACTGATCCTAGTCCATCATTCCATCGTTTTTTCCAAGATTATCGTTCGTATGATGGCTATGAGCTTACTGAGAAATTATTACCAAATTACGAACTTCTGATTGGCTTAGCAAAGCATTCAATAACCAATTGGCTGAATACGAAATTAAAAACTTAACAAATGCTATAAGACTGAGTCGCAATGCGTGGCATTCTTATCATGCGTTGATTTTAGTCATTTAAGTGGTATGCGGAAGCATCGTATTGCGTTGCTCACCACTTAAGCGGGCGTAATATACCAATACAGATAGGAAGTAAGAATGAACGCTGTATATGAATTTCTATATGTACTTTCATTATCCAAACGCACTCAATTTGCATTGATTCTTGGTGTCGTTTTTTACTTTGTAATTTTATTGGTTGGCAAATACTACATCGCTGAAATTGAGTTCCAAGGGGTAATGAAACCTTTGGAAGATGCCATAGTTGGGAAGCTATTACATAGATACGACAAGCTAGCGTTGTTTGCCTTGGTTTCTTTCTGGGTCTTGGCTTTTAAATGCTACCGTAAAGATCACAAAAGGTTTTATAGTTTATAGTCCTTACTTTAGGCTCCCATTAAGGGACTTTCAAATGTGGGGGGAACTGGCTTTAATAAACGAACATGGCGCCAAAGCAACTTGGTGCTATCTATCCCTTGCATACCATCATCTCTTAGCTTCAAATCTGGCAGCGTGTAAACCTCCTACTGCCACAGAGCCAATAGAAACACAAATAGCCCAATCACAAGCGTTACTTTTAGAAGCAAGGCAAGAGGGGCTCCACCTTTTGGGGCTTTGTTACAACATCCCATAATTGATTCCTAATTCAGTGTTGGTTCAGTTCAACCTTAAACCTTTCCCTTACGGTAAGGTCAATGCATTTGTTGACGTTGAATTTCAGAAAACAAAAAGGCGAACCACTTGGCTCGCCTTTTATTATGTTTTATCGCTTAGCGTCCGAATTAGTCTTCGTAGTTGTCGATGCTTGGGCAAGAACAGATTAGATTACGGTCGCCGTATACGTTGTCTACACGGTTAACTGTTGGCCAGTACTTCGAGTTCTTCGTTGCTTTCGATGGGAAGCAACCAAGTTCACGAGAGTAAGGGCGATCCCATTCTGCGCCAGCTAGATCAACTTGTGTGTGCGGTGCGTTCACTAGAGGGTTGTTGTCTAGTGGCCATTCACCGTTTTTCACTGCTGCCATTTCGTGGCGGATTGCGATCATCGCTTCACAGAAACGGTCCAGCTCTTCTAGGTCTTCTGACTCAGTTGGCTCTACCATTAGCGTGCCAGCTACTGGGAAAGACATAGTCGGTGCGTGGAAACCGAAGTCCATCAGACGCTTAGCAATATCTTCTTCGCTGATGCCTGTGTCTTCTTTAAGCGGACGAATATCGATAATACATTCGTGAGCTACGCGGCCGTTAGTGCCACGGTAAAGAACAGGGTAGTGAGGACGTAGTTTCTCCATCACGTAGTTCGCGTTTAGAATCGCAACTTTAGTCGCGTCCGTAAGGCCAGGTTCGCCCATCATTGCGATGTAAGCCCAAGAGATAGGTAGGATTGAAGCACTACCTAAATCTGCTGCTGATACCGCGTAGTCAGAACCTTGGACACCGTTTTCGATGTGACCCGGTAGGAAAGGTGCTAGGTGCGATTTAACACCGATAGGACCCATACCCGGACCGCCACCACCGTGTGGAATACAGAATGTTTTGTGTAGGTTCAAGTGAGATACGTCTGAACCGATGAAGCCAGGTGAAGTTAGACCTACTTGAGCGTTCATGTTCGCGCCGTCTAGGTAAACCTGACCACCCGCTGCGTGAACTTGTTCACACACTTCTTTCACTTGCTCTTCGTATACGCCGTGCGTAGAAGGGTAAGTGATCATGATGCTTGATAGGTTTTCTTTGTGCTTCTCGATTTTCGCTGCTAGGTCTGTCATGTCGATGTTGCCATCTTCATCACACTTAACAACCACTACCTTCATTGAAACCATTGATGCTGTAGCAGGGTTAGTACCATGCGCAGAGCTTGGAATCAGACAAACGTTACGGTGAGCTTCACCGCGGCTTGCATGGTAACGTTGAATTGCGATTAGACCTGCGTATTCGCCAGATGCACCAGAGTTAGGCTGTAGTGAGAAATCGTCGTAACCGGTGATTTCACATAGCTTCTCTTTAAGATCTTTTGCTAGTGCCGTGTAACCCGCCGCTTGCTCTAGAGGTGCGAATGGGTGAATTGAACCAAACTCAGGCCATGTTACTGGAATCATCTCAGCAGCAGCGTTCAGCTTCATCGTACAGCTGCCCAGTGGGATCATGCCGTGCGTTAGTGAGAAGTCTTTGTTCTCAAGCTGTTTTAGGTAACGCATCATTTGCGTTTCGCTGTGGTGCGTGTTGAACACTGGGTGAGTTAGGAACTCTGATTCACGACGACAGTTTTCTGGAATTGCCGCAAACTCATTTGATGCAATGTCAGAAGATAGCGCTTGAACGTCTTCTTTTACGTCGAAGATAGCGAATAGGGCATTCACGTCGTCGACTGTGGTTGTTTCATCTAAGCTGATACCGATCTTACCTTTAAGAAGGCGCAAGTTGATGTCTGCTGCTTGTGCTTTCGCGTACAGTGCATCTGTCTTCTCTTCAGAGTTGATTGTGATGGTATCGAAGAAGCTGTTGTTTGTTAGCTCGTAACCCGCTTTAGTCAGGCCAGCCGCTAGGATAGCTGTCATGTGGTGTGTACGACGAGCGATAGTACGTAGGCCTTCTGCACCGTGGTAAACCGCGTAGAAAGACGCCATGTTTGCTAGAAGTGCTTGAGCTGTACAGATGTTCGATGTCGCTTTCTCGCGGCGGATGTGTTGCTCACGAGTTTGCATTGCCATACGTAGCGCTTGGTTACCGTGAGTATCGATAGAAACACCGATTACACGACCTGGCATTGTACGCTTATGCTTTTCACGAGTACCCATGAATGCAGCGTGTGGACCGCCGTAACCCATAGGAACGCCGAAACGTTGCGCTGAACCGATTACTACGTCTGCGCCCATTTCGCCAGCTGGCTTAAGTAGAGCAGAAGCAAGTAGGTCAGTTGCAACCGTTACAAGAGTCTTGTTTGCTTGAGCTTTCGCAATGATGTCTGTTAGATCACGAACTTCGCCTGTTGTACCAGGGTATTGAACTAACGCACCAAATACGTCTTGCTCTGGAAGTGTTTCAAGAGCGCCAACCATTACTTCAAAACCGATGTACTCAGCACGAGTTTTAACAACTTCTAGTGTTTGAGGGTGAACATCGTCAGCAACGAAGAATACTTTGCTCTTGCTTTTACCAGCACGCTTACACAGTGTCATTGCTTCGCCAGCCGCTGTCGCTTCGTCAAGAAGAGACGCGTTCGCGATTTCCATACCTGTAAGGTCCATTACCATTTGTTGGTAATTTAGTAGAGCTTCAAGACGACCTTGAGAAATCTCTGGTTGGTATGGTGTGTAAGCTGTGTACCAGCCTGGGTTCTCTAAAACGTTACGTAGAATAACGTTTGGAGTGAATGTGTTGTAGTAGCCTTGGCCAATGAAAGTACGTTTCACTTGGTTTAGGTTAGCGATCTCTTTTAGAGAGGTCAGCATGTCCATTTCGCTCAGTGGCGCAGCAAGTGTCATTGGTTTTTCAAGACGGATTTGTGCAGGAACCGTTTCGTCGATCAGTGCGTCTAGGCTAGTCGCGTTGATCGCTTCAAGCATTTTTTGCTGGTCTGCTTTATTTGGGCCGTTATGACGAGTAACAAACTCGTTTTGTGTACCCAAGTCTTTCAGTAATTGGCTTTGAAGTAATTCAGTCATGATATGTTCTACTTTCTCTCTGGAGCCGTGAGCTAGCCCCTAAAATTAAGCTGCTCAAAAGAGCAGCTTTATCGTAATGAGGTTACCTATTAGTCTTCTTCGATAGAGCTTAGGTATTCTTCCGCATCTTTAAGGTTGTTTAGTTCAGACGCATCAGACATCTTCACTTTAACAATCCAACCACCTTCATAAGGTTCTTCGTTGATTAGCTCTGGGCTATCTTCTAATTCTTCGTTGATTTCTACGATTTCGCCAGAGATTGGTGCGTAGATATCAGAAGCAGCTTTCACTGATTCAACTAGAGAGAAGCTTTCGCCAGCTTCAATTTCGTCGTCAGTGTCAGGCAGGTCAACAAACACAACGTCACCTAGCATCTCTTGAGCGTGCTCAGAGATACCGATAGTTACAGTACCGTCACCGTTGTCTTTTACCCACTCGTGGCTGTCTGCAAACTTTAGTGTATTGTCCATTGCTTATTCTCCAAAAATTTATGAGGTTTTAATTTAAATCTTAAAAACGGTTTAACGGTAAAGAGGGAAGCGTTTGCAAAGCTCTTTAACTTGCTTGCGAACACGTTGCTCAACTTCAGCGTTGCCTTCAGGGCTTTCAACTAAGCCGTCAAGAACATCGCCGATCCATTCACCGATAAGTTTGAATTCTTCAGTGCCAAAACCACGACTGGTTCCAGCTGGCGTACCTAAACGAATGCCAGAGGTAATCATAGGCTTCTCTGAGTCGAATGGTATGCCATTTTTGTTACATGTGATCCCTGCACGCTCTAATGCTTCTTCAGTTACGTTACCTTTCAAGCCCTTAGGACGAAGGTCAACCAGCATTAGGTGCGTGTCTGTTCCGCCAGTCACAATGTCACAACCGCGAGTTTGCAACACTTCAGCAAGAACTTTTGCGTTGTCGATCACTGAATCAATATAAGTATTAAATTCTGGGCCAAGTGCCTCGCCAAACGCCACTGCTTTAGCCGCGATAACGTGCATTAATGGGCCACCTTGAAGGCCAGGGAACACTGCAGAGTTGATCTTTTTGTTGATGTCTTCGTGGTTAGTCAGAATCATGCCGCCGCGTGGGCCACGAAGTGTTTTGTGCGTTGTTGTAGTCACAACGTGTGCGTGTGGTAGTGGGCTAGGGTGAGCACCTGTCGCGATAAGACCCGCGATGTGTGCCATATCGACCATTAGGATAGCGCCAACTTCGTCAGCGATTTCTCGGAACTTAGCGAAATCAATAACGCGTGGGATAGCACTACCACCAGCAATAATCATTTTAGGTTGGCTTTCAATTGCTAAAGCGCGAACCGCTTCGTAATCGATTTCAAGTGTGTCGCGGTCTACGCCATATTGAACTGCGTTGAACCACTTACCAGACATTGCAGGGCGCGCACCGTGTGTAAGGTGACCACCAGCGTCTAGAGACATACCTAGGATAGTGTCGCCAGGTTGAAGTAGGGCAAGTTTAACTGCGCCGTTCGCTTGAGCGCCAGAGTGAGGCTGTACGTTTACGTATTCACATTTGAACAGCTGCTTAGCACGTTCAATCGCAATAGCTTCTACTGTATCTACGTGCTCACAACCACCGTAGTAACGACGACCTGGGTAGCCTTCTGCGTATTTGTTGGTAAGGCAAGTGCCTTGAGCTTGCATTACTGCTTTAGAAACGATGTTCTCAGAAGCAATAAGTTCGATTTGTTCGTTTTGACGAGTGTTCTCTGCTTGGATTCCAGCAAATACTGCGTCGTCAGTCGCAGATAGGTTTGTAGAGAAAAAACTGTCTAAGCTATGGTTTTGGTAAGCGTTCATTGTCGAGACCTTTCATTAAGCTAATGGTGATTGTTTTTATAGTCCATTAGGTCTTACGTTGATTTCTGCATCGGTATCGTTTGCGCTATATAGGTATAGATAAACGTGAATTGCGTTATAAATATACTCTTACAGCGTCTAAGCGATCGTTGTAGGGTCAATGCAGCACGAATTGTTTCCCAAAAAGTTCGGGTAAAAAACAGCTCTTACAAATGTTAAATCTATCATTTGCTGCAAGCTGAAGTAGCATCTCTTCATCTAACAAGTCGATAACATAGCTCCGATAAAATCAATTTTCAACAAAAATTTCCAATAGGAAACAACTTTTCTTGTTTTGCTACGGGGAGCACGCTTTATTTCTCTGTGTGCTCTTTAATCAACAAAGCGCTTCATGCAACAATGAAATGAATAGACAGGAAGTAAGAAAATAATGAGGGACCTATGTCAGAAGACATTTATGATGAGTACCCATCTTTAACGTTGGCGAAAGAAACGTTAGACCAGAATATAGAGCCACTTAGGCTTGGCCAGCGCATTAAAGATATCCGCGGCAAGCTTGGGATCACGCTAGAAGAAGCAAGCCAAAGAACTGGCTTGGCGCGTTCTACGCTCAGCAAAATCGAGAATGAACAGATCTCACCAACCTTTCAGGCTATGCAAAAATTAGCGATGGGTTTGCAAATAGATATGCCTCAACTCTTTGAGCCACCGAGAAAAAAAGTGGCAACAGGACGTCGCGATTTAACCAAGGCAGGCCAAGGTAAACCACACCCAACACCGACTTATGAACATGAGCTGCTTGCGACTGAGCTTTCTAATAAGAAGATGATGCCGTTTAAGAGCCGCGTAAGAGCACGTACTTTTGAAGAGTATAATGATTGGGTGCGTCATGACGGTGAGGAGTTCTTAATGATCATCTCTGGCGATGTGATGTTCTATTCAGAATTCTACGAACCTGTGCCAATGAGCGAAGGCGATAGCATGTATTACGATGCTAATATGGGCCACATGCTGATTTCTACCAGTACAGAAGATGCACTTATTTTGTGGGTGACTGCAAAATAAGTTAACAAACTTAGAATTTCTTATAGTGAATGCAAACGTTTGCTTTTGTTTCGAACGTTAGGCAACAGACGCGATATTGATGTGAAAATCATCAATATCGCGTTTTTGTATGCATCTATAAATTGTTTTTAAATTGTTAAATGTCACATTTTGAGCTGTTTTAATCTTGTTAAGGGTGTAAAACTCACTCAGGCTTGTTTATTATAGTGAACACGGTTTACTCATGTTGATTGAAGTTTACTGAAGTGAATTCTTAGAAAGTGAGTTGTATGGGATTTGTACAGCTATTCAGATTTATAAAGCTAACAATATAAGCCTATATAAAAGACATCACTTTTTACTATCTACTGTTTCTAACGTTAATCCGTATCGTTAGAGGCGACTCTAAATAGAGATATAAGCGGCAGACTCGATTTTGGACAGCCTGCAACGCTTCATGGAGAATAAAATGACTCAAGAACACGCTAATCAAGACCTACTAAAAACACCACTGCATGCACTTCACGTTGAAGAGGGTGCGAAAATGGTTCCTTTCGCTGGCTACGATATGCCAGTTCAGTACCCACTAGGTGTAAAGAAAGAGCACTTACACACTCGTGACGCTGCCGGTCTTTTTGATGTTTCTCACATGGGGCAACTTCGTCTACATGGTGCAAACGCAGCTGCTGTCTTAGAATCTTTGGTTCCTGTGGATATTATCGACCTTCCTTCTGGTAAACAGCGTTACGCTTTCTTTACTAATGAGCAGGGCGGCATCATGGATGACCTTATGGTTGCGAACCTAGGCGATCACCTATTTGTTGTTGTGAACGCGGCTTGTAAGACACAAGATATCGACCACCTTACTGCGCACCTACCGGCTGACGTAGAGATGGAAGTGATCGATGACCGCGCTCTATTAGCACTTCAAGGCCCTAAAGCGTCTGAAGTTCTTGCTCGTTTCCAACCAAGCGTTGCAGATATGCTGTTCATGGATGTTCAAAAAGTCGATATCGATGGCGTTGAATGCATCGTGAGCCGCAGTGGCTACACGGGTGAAGATGGCTATGAAATCTCAGTACCGAACGATCACGCTGAAGCACTAGCGCGTAAACTAACGGCAGAAGCTGAAGTAGAGTGGATTGGCCTTGGCGCACGTGATTCACTTCGTCTTGAGTGTGGCCTATGCCTATACGGTCACGACTTAGATACAACAACGACTCCAGTAGAAGCTAGCCTTCTATGGGGCATTCAAAAAGTGCGTCGTACTGACGGTGAGCGTGCTGGCGGTTTCCCAGGTGCTGATATCATCCTTGAACAAATCGCAACTAAAGACGTTCAACGCAAGCGTGTTGGTCTAGTGGGTCAAACTAAAGCGCCTGTACGTGAAGGTGCTGAACTGTTCGATGCGGAAGGAAACAAAGTAGGTGTGGTAACGAGTGGCACTGCGGGTCCTAACGCGGGTAAACCTGTTTCAATGGCATACGTGCGCACTGATCTAGCGGCTATCGGTACAGAAGTATTTGCTGAAGTTCGTGGTAAGAAGCTACCAATGACAGTAGAAAAAATGCCATTCGTACCTCAACGTTACTACCGTGGCTAATCTCTTTTAAGAGAAAACACAAACTATAACGAAAGCCTATTGTTAGCTTCTCTTTTTAGGGATGTTTAACGGTAGGCTTTTTTGTTTTTTGAAACGTATACAAGGCAGAATAGAACAATTGAAGTCAGGTTGTTAAATTCGTCTATAAATTGAGAGATGTGGCAATATCGTTACAAATACTTACTATAATGATGGTCAGTACGTGTTATGGTGTCTATTCATCAATTTTGTAAATAAGTAGTAGGGGTTACAAGGAGTTATCTATGAATGTGAATCATACAATGAGTCCAGTTCGTAAAGCCGTTTTAGGGCTTTTAGCGCCAATGATTTACACATCAAGTGTTATGGCGACAGAAAACTCGGTCGAAGTTTCTCCTGACGCGACTGTGACACCTTATATTGTTAATGGCAGCGACGCTTCAGTCACGGAATTTCCTTCGATGGCAAGCTTGTTCATTGATCGTATTGATTATGACGGTGTTTACTCAACAGGCCCTTACTGTGGTGCAACAATTTTAGATCCAACGCATATTCTAACCGCAGCGCATTGTATATACGGTAATGAAGAAGGGCAGTTGTTTACTGTTGTCGTCCCTCAAATTGAAAATACTTCTCAGTTTCCCAACGGTAACATCCAAAAAGCTCGTGTATCTGAGGTTTACTATCGCAGCGATTATTCAAATGCGTTGAGCGACCTATTACGCAATGACGTTGCAATACTTAAGTTAGAAAGCGCACTGAATATCGACTCAATCAATGATGTTGTAAAGCGTCCTAGTTCGGATGGTTATCGCAGTTCTTCTGAGGCGTTTACCGCTGTGGGCCATGGTGATACACGCACTGGTTTCGACGGAACCACTTTGCTACAAAAAGCAAACCTCAATTATGTAGACAATGCGACTTGTAAAACGGTATTTGCTGCTGGCAATGAGTTAACAGAGAATCAAATTTGTTTCGTTGGAGATGTGGCTACTTCTGGCTTGTACGGTGGCACTTGTCAAGGTGACTCTGGAGGTCCTGTCTACTGGAAGGATGGTTCGGTTTACAGACAAGTAGGGATTACCAGCTTTGGTCCTGAAACGTGTGGTGGCAGCTCAAGAGTAACTTCGGTATTCACTGAAATCTATGACTACAGAGATTGGATTACAGATGTAACTGGTGGTGTGATAGATAGTTCTGAAACCGTTCAAATTTCAGCAACAGAAGCTAAGCGAACGGCTTATGTGAATGCACGGACTTCATCTGGTTCAGGCGGCAGTGGAGGCAGTTTGTCGTTTGGCGTGCTAGGCGCGTTGATGTTACTCGGTAGGTTTAGAAGAGCGATGTCTTGTTAGATACCCACGTCTTCATGTTAGCTAAACAAACGGCCAGTCATTCAACTATGACTGGCCGTTTTTGTTTTGTTTGTTTAAGCCGTTCAGAGGATTAGGCACAGAATTCAGTAGACGCTTTTCTAATGTACCTTTCGACAATCACATCCATCTCTTTAACTGCGTCGTTGATGCTTTGAATACCGCCTTGTGCGACACCTTTTTCATTTTGGTTCAGAGCAGAAAAGGCCTGCTTCAATTCTTTCTCTTCCAACATACTTCCGTGCAGCATCACTTCTTTGTAAGTGAGTAGCCTATGCTGCACTGCAATAATTTCGGAGCGGGCATTGTCCGTTTCTAATGCGTGCTTAATGCAAGGAAATGCCAATTTATAACGATTCGCAATTTCCAATATGACGTCTTTCTTATTCGCAATTTGCAATTTTTCTAATTTCCCAACACTTGAATACTCAAGTTACCTAGCCTGTACGTTCACAACTGATATCAGTGTGAAGGTTTATGAAACGTAACGGTTTTATCAAGCGAATAATATGCCTTTGATGGCTTATGTAAACCATCACAAGTCAATATGGTCTGCTTCTTGCTGAATTTAGGACATAACTGTCTTTTGAGGATGAGCTTATGTCGCAAGAACCCATAATATTGGCGCTGATTGAGCGTAGGAAACAAGCCAACTTGTCTCAAGAAAAGTTGGCCTCGAGTGCAGGAATGAGCTTAAAAACCTATCAAAGGATTGAACGCGGAGAGGCGGACATCAAGATGTCTCAGTATCGTTCAATCACTAGAACCTTAAAAGTGACGGATTTGGATGTGGTTCTTGATATTGTTGGCGCATCACAAGTAACAGCGGAAGATGTAGCTGCGGTCAGTCGTCTGCTGACCAGCGAAGAGCGCCTGTTGTTGATCAAGCTGATTTTGTCGGTCAAAAAGAAGCAGTAGTCTTTCTTTCAAATAAACAGCGTAATAGATCGATTCGTTAGTCAAATTGACAGATACTTCTAGGGTAATGTGTTCTCTGAGGGCATGAAGCCATCAGCTCACTCTTCCACGCAGCTGTTTGGTGGTGCTTCTTTGTTTTTTGCTTTCTAAACGTCTTTTCTGAGAGCCACGCGTCGGCTTAGTTGCTCGTCTTACTTTTTGAACCTTTGTCGCTTCCAAGATCAATTCTTTCAAGCGCACTAAAGCATCATCTCGGTTTTGTTCCTGAGTTCTATACTGTTGCGCTTTAATGATAATCACACCGTCTTTGGTGATGCGGCTATCTTTGTGTGCGAGGAGCTTTTCTTTATAGAAGTCAGGTAGGGTAGAGTGCTTGATATCAAAACGTAAATGTATCGCGCTCGATACTTTATTGACGTTCTGACCGCCGGCTCCTTGTGCTCTGATCGCTGTTAACTGAAGTTCCCAGTCTTGAATCGAAACAGAATTAGATATTTGTAACATAAACATCCATTTTGAACGGTAATATGGCGCCATGATACTGAATATTGGTTATGGTATCAGTAACTTTATTAAAGAGTGGTAGTAGTGATGAAAATAGATTTAACGGCATATGAAGGATTAATCTTTGATATGGACGGTACGTTGATCGATACAATGCCTGCACATGTAAAGGCGTGGCAGCAAACGGCTGAAGAGTTTGGTTTTCATTTTGAAGCGTCTTGGCTACATAGTTTAGGTGGCATGCCGAGTTATAAGATAGCCGGTGAGGTGAACAGCAAATACGGTTTATCGCTCGACCCACAAGCGGTTTCTACGTTTAAAATGGCGTCGTTTGCGGCTATTGAAGACAAAGGAGACGTTATCCCTTGTACTCACTCTCTGTTGTTAGAGCATCTGGGTAACAAGAAGATTGCAGTAGGAACGGGCAGTCAACGTAAAAGTGCCGAACAGTTGTTGGACAAAACAGATATTTTGAGCAAGCTGGATATCCTAGTGACAGCAACAGATGTGAAGAATCACAAACCAAATCCGGATACCTTCTTAGATGCGTGTTTTGGTATGGGATTACAGCCAAAGCAGTGTGTTGTGTTTGAAGATACGAACTTAGGTAAGCAGGCTGCTCATGCTGCGAACATGGATTGTATTCTGGTGGTAGAAGGGAAAAAGTTAGAGTTCTATCCAGCACCAAGCTGATTGAAAGGATTGGGTTGTTAAACCGCCAAACTGATAGCCTAGCGGAACAATACTGATTTTCTGTTAGGCGATTTCGCTCATTTCGCTGTCTAGGAACAGGCAAACACTGTTTCGACCTGCGGCTTTGGCTTCATAGAGTGCTAAATCCGCACACTTGTAGTTGAGAGTAGGGTCGTTGGTCAGGTTGGTGATTCCGCCACTGACCGTCACCACGTTGTCGAGCTCAATATTGACTGCGATTCTCAATCTGTTAAGCACATATTCAGCTTCTTCAGTTGTGGTATGAGGCAGAATAACGCCAAATTCTTCACCACCAATGCGAGCCACAAAATCAGTTTCTCGACACTCACGTTGTAATACCTCAGCAACGGTTTGAATGACGCGATCACCATAATCGTGACCAAATCTGTCGTTAATGCGTTTGAAATAGTCTATGTCCAAGATCGCTAAGCAAGAGTGTTCGCGAGTAGGGTATCGATTCACACGAGAGCACTCATCTCTCAGCTCAAGATCGAACTTACGGCGGTTCCAACACCCAGCTAAGGCATCTTTTTCGCTCAGGTTTCTCAGTTTGTTTTCTAGCTCTTTGTGTTTACTGATATCCACAAATGAAGCGACATAAAACTGAATCACGTCTTTCGAGTCTTTAATGGTTTGGATTCGCAATATTTCCGTGATCAAAGATCCGTCTTTACGGCGATTGACCACTTCGCCTTCCCATACCCCAGTCTTAGTGATTATGCTCCACATCTTGATGTAGAACTCTTCGTTGTAGCGACCAGAGGCAAACATGGATGGTTGGCGGCCTTTTACGTCTTCTAACTCGTAGCCACTAACACGGGTGAATTCTTGGTTTACCTTGATGATACGGTTGTTTCTGTCGGTAATCACTAAGGCAGACATACCATTCATCGCGGCTTTAGCCAGTTGACTATCGATACTGTTCTTCTTGTGGTTACTGTTCCACAATACAAAGCCAGCGGAGATCATCGAAATCAAGAAAGACAAGGTGATGATCTGAACGACAATCGCTTGTTTTTCTTGTCGGTATTGACTGCTGAAATGCTGATTCTCAATGTGAAGAACCATGTAAATAGGGCCTGCAAACTGCTTTATCTTTGGGCTGATGTCCGAGTGGAAATACCAGTTCTTACCATCGAAATAGCTAGACGAAGAGTTGTCTTGAATGTCTTTCCAAAGCTCTGGGTATAGCTTTGCGTATGTCTTGTCTGAACGTGATTCAATCACATGCCCAAATGATTCAGCTGGGTCAGGGCCCATGATGACATGACCAGTTTTGTTTAGAATGACCGGGACTGCATCTGAGTCTCCAATTTGGTAATGAAGGCGGTTGTAAATCTCTAGCATGTTTAGATTTGCAATGAAGTAACCAATAATTCGATTCCCTTCAGCGACTGGTGTCATAATGCGAAGCGCCGGCGTTAACGGGTGGATGATTTCTCCATTTTCCATTTCTAGGTCAATGCCTCTGGATCTGACATCGCCAATCTCTAATTTCTGAAGCATCTGGTAGTAATCTCGAGAAGATTTGTTCTGCAGTTCGTTCTCGGGGACGACAGTGGCTCGACCGTCTTTGTAGTTAACGCGGAACACTTCGTTGCCGGCTAGATCGAGATAACGAAGCTGGGAATAGTATTTTTGGCCACGAGCTAACATCACCCAAAGATCTTGCAGGGTTTCTTTATGGATAATAGAAGGTTCTCGAATCGCTCGGAGTAGTGTTTGAGAGTCGGCGATTGACGGAACAGAGTTAGAGATTTGCTCAACAATAACAGCGAGTTCATGAAAGCTGTATTCGATCTGGTTCTGGCTGGACTGTTGGATATTTAGCGTGTGCTGAGCTTCAACCCTGTCAAATTCAGAGTTAATGTAGAGGGCAGGGACTAGTCCTAGGGCAAAGATGGTACATAGAAATTGGCTGACTAGTTTTTTTATACTTGTATTCATCACTGTCCTCAAAGAATCAGCGCAATACTATATATTTTATAGGGTTTTTAATGTGATCTTGACCCAGAAGTTAAGGCAAGATTCGCATATAACTACGATTTAAGTGCAACTTTTTGCATTTAAGCTTGATTGTTGAGCAATCACTTCGTTAGTAAATGATTGCTCAATATAGAACACTGCTCCGAAACCTAAGCTAAATTAATCGCGATTAATTGCCGATTATCTAACTAAGGGCAGCTAGCTTAGGCCGACGATATTTCCATTACTATCAATATCTAACGACATGAACGCCGGTTTGTCAGGCAAGCCTGGCATGGTCATTACATTGCCGCACAACGCGTAAATAAAGCCAGCACCAGCACACAATTTTAGTTCTCTAACAGGCACGTCAAATTGGGTTGGTGCACCTTTTACGTGTGCTTCTGTCGAGATCGATAGTGGTGTTTTTGCCAAACAAACTGATAGGTCGCTATAGCCATGCAGTTTGAATTCAGCCAGTTGTTTTTTAGCCAGTGGAGATAGCGAAATACTTGCCGCGCCATAACCAACTTCAGCAACTGCCATCAGCTTTTCTTCTAGGCTTTGCTCTGAGTGATACAAAGGCTTAAATTCACTCTGTTTTTGGCAAGCTTTGACTACAGCGTGAGCCAGTTGAGTCGCGCCTTCGCCACCTTGACCAAATGCTTCGCTTACTTCAACGTTAACGCTTGAGTCGAAGTCGGTGATCATCTGTTTCAAAGCATCGAGCTCTTGAGCTGAGTCTTGTGGGAATCGGTTAATCGCAACAACTGTAGGCACTTGGTATTGCTTAACGTTGTTGATGTGCCATTTTAGGTTCTCAAAGCCTGCAATTAGCGCGTCTTGGTCATCATTAAAAATTGAATCTGGTAATGGAGTGCCGGGTCTCAAATCGTATAAACCAGAGTTGGCCTTTAATCCACGTAATGTTGCAACAACCACAGCGCAATCGGGCTTTTTGTTCGACGCTTTTGCTTTTATGTTGCACGCTTTTTCAAAGCCCATATCTGAGCCGAAACCACCTTCGGTCACGACAAAGTCACTCAGTTTTAACGCTATCTTATCGGCAATAATTGAAGAGTTACCATGTGCGATGTTCGCGAAAGGCCCGGCGTGAATTAGGGTAGGAACGCCTTCAAGGGTTTGCATCAATGTTGGTTCAATAGAATCCTTCATGGTTACGGTCATTGCGCCTGCAACGTTGAAGTCATCTGCGGTCAACGGCAAGCCTTGTTTGTTGTAGGCAAGTACCACTCGTCCGATGCGCTTTCTCAAATCTTGAAGGTCATTGGCTAGAGCAAGAATGGCCATTAGCTCTGAAGCAGCTGAGATATCAAATCCATCTTCTCGCTCAAAGCCGTTAATTGTTTTGTCTGCTTCGTTCTTGCCAACCGTGATCATGCGTAGTGCGCGATCATTGTGGTCAAGTACACGTCGCCAAACGATTCTGCTTGGGTCAATATCCAAGGCTTTTAAGCCAGAACGCGCTTCAAACGCCTCTAAGCCTTCCCGTTGTTCATGATACAAACGTGCATCAATGGCGGCAGAGGCGAGGTTGTGAGCGGCCGTAACAGCATGAATATCGCCCGTCAGGTGCAGGTTTAATTGTTCCATAGGGGCAACTTGAGAGTAACCACCACCCGCAGCGCCACCTTTTACACCAAATACCGGACCCATTGAAGGCTGGCGAATGCAGGCCATTGCAGATTGGTTAATCTCTGCGAGGCCTTGTGCTAATCCGATAGTAGTGACGGTTTTGCCTTCACCAAGAGGTGTCGGTGTGATCGCCGTGACTACGACTAATTTACCATCTTGTTGGTTGGCGAGGCGTTCAAGTGACGTGAGAGACACTTTAGATTTGAATTGCCCTAATGGCTGATGTTCGTTGTGGTGCAGGCCAGCTTGCTTGGCAACCTCACTGATGTTTTTAAGGGGAGTAGAGCGACAAATATCAATATCAGACAGCATATTTGATCCTTATATCAGAACCGAAAGGCGGTACGTAAACGTTTGCGTGGCGATAGTACTGTATAAATTTGCCAAGTAAAGGCAAACCACACGAATTATGTGCTGGAAGATAACAGATCTAAAGAGTCATTGCGCGAGATCAAATCTTAAACGAGCAAAATATTCGTTCTGATTACCTTCAGTTGCAATTATATTGGCGTTGAATACAAAAAGGGCTGCATATAGCAGCCCTTCAAGGAATGGGTAATCTCACTTGGCGTTAACCTCTAAGAGGTAACTACCTAATATGGCCGATTAACGATCCCAGTATGTTTCTTCTAAGCTATCTTCGCGTTCAGGTAATGCACGAGAAAGGCGAGGAGAGTGCTGAGTCAACACTTCGTAGCTTACACGGTTTGCGTACTTACAAATTTGAGACAGTGAAGAGTACGTCAGACAAGCGTGCTCGTGTTTCTCTGAGTTTGGTACATTCACGTGGTGGTAGCTGTTTGCTGCCATGTCGTGAAGTAGTGCTGAAAGTGCACCATCGCCAGCGCCATTGGTATTCTTAATCTCAAGTGGGCCGCCTAGGTAAGGGCCAATGTGAGAGTACACTTTTACTGGGTCTTTACAGTCTTGCTTACGCATCGCACGGCTGAATTCGTATTTATTGAACTCAGGGATGTTACCCGGTAACAATGGCAGTGTGGTTTCGCGTTTCGCTGGTTCGTCAGTGTAACCTGCCATGTATAGACCAATAGGACCTGCAGTACATAGAACTAGGTCAACCCACTCAAGTGCCTTGTTAGCAGCCAATAGAGGATCTTTTTCACCCGTTAGCGCTTCACCTTCATCTTCGTTCATCGCGACGATGGTTACGTTTTCTTTCAGGTATTCTTGCCACCATTCAGCGTTGCCTTCGATCACATACTTAGTACCAAGTGTTAGTACAACAGGCACATTGTGCGCTTTCGCGTATTCAATCGCTTTTTGTACCGCTTTTGGCATCGGATCTTCAGGTTTGCCACGCATTAGGTATGACGACACAACCAATGCAGAAGCTTTCTCGAAGACTTTTTCAGGAATGCTTTCTGGAAGAAGTTGGTTCATGTGGCCTTCGTTGATTGCAAACGTACGTTCGCCATCTTCAGAAATCAGCGTGTAACAACGACCAATTGGACCATCAACAGTTTGAAGGTGGTTTAGATTCATACGAGAAGAAGTGCGGCAAAGGTAACGATAACCAAATGAGCCAACTTCAATCTTCTTAGACATTACGCCAAGCAGGACAGATTTGCTGTCCGCAAGTACGGAATAGTTGTGCAGTGTGTTGCCGATAGTATCGCCAGGATATTGATGCGTGATCAAACCGCGCTCAACTAACTCTTCATACAGCGCATCTGCTTTACTTTCTTCCAATACCAGTGAGTGACCTTTACTCAGCTCGTATTTTTCTAGGAACTCGTTGTCAACACGGGCTTCGATATCAACAATCGTTTGGCCAACACCCACAATCGTTGCGCGGTGAAGCTTAGGCGTTTGTTGAATTTGGTTGACCAACGGATCACGTGCGTGAGTTGGAAAGTAGTGCTTAGATTTACGCTGTCCAGGAAACTTCATATGAAAAATACAGTGAAAAAATTTTGCCGCATGATATCACATTTTGTTTCTGTTTCTTTCATTTTTATTACATTTTGAATCACCTGCACAATGTCTGTACAGGTGATTCAACTAACTATATGTTTGAAACTACTCGGTTGGCTGTACTAACGTCGCTGGATCAACGTAAGCCTCTGTACCCCATAGTGGAACAGTTGAAAGGCTGTGTTTGAAGCTACCTTCTGTTTCTTTGGTGGTGTAAGACAAGTAAAGCAGCGACTGATTCTCTGCATCGTAGATACGACGAACCTTCATTGTTTTAAAGAAGATACTTTTCGATTGCTTGAATACCACTTCGCCAGACTTACTCTTGTCTATTTGAGCAATCATTTCTGGTGTAATTTCACCTGTTTGACGACAAGATATAGAGCTATCACTTGGATCAGAAAGGCTAAGGTTTGCTTCGATTGATGCGATATGACAGGTAACACCCGCGATCTTATCGTCATCTAATGAAGACATCTTGATATCCTTCATTGTGAAGAAACCCAGTGAGACGTCGCCAACCTCGTTGTCCGAACAGCCAGCTAACATTGTCACGATACCTGCTGCTATTAAGGCTTTTTTCATAAGAAGTCCTTTTTATTTATATAGTTCTGTTTACTATAAGGATATTGAAAGCTTGGATACGAGTGTAGAGCTTTTCGTTAAGTTCTTAAAGGATGTTGTTGGATAATGAAAAATATGAAGCATTTAAAGTACTTGTTGGCCTTGGTCATGCTCTGTATGCTCTCTGCTTGTAGCTCGGCACCTCAGCCGACCGTATGTCTTCCAAATAACTGCGATATTTGGGGATACTAACCGTAGGTACTAAAAGAATGAATAACGAAATACCTGAAATTGCACACAAGAAAAACCAATGGCTATTTAGTCAGCTCGATATTGCTTACCCCGCAAAAGAGAGCCTCCTCGGCCGTGAACTTTATCAAAGCAAACTTCCATCCAAGACATACCAACTCCTAGCACAAGATCAAACTCCTTCCCAAATTGATGAACTGCATAAAGTCGATTTCCATAAATTGACCGTGCTATTTTCACTCAACCAAGCAAGCGTTTACCAAGATGAAATCGAAAGGGCACACATGCTTGAGTTCTTGAGCCAAATTATGCTTTCTGACGATCATGTATTATATATTGGTACTCAAAACGGTGAAGTTGTGGCGAGCGCTATCGTCACAGAAGCGGATGGTTCCCTATTGATCTCGGATGTCGTTGCTGAAAATGGTCAAAGTATCAACAACTTTGCTAAGCAGTTACACGATTTTTGGGCACAAGATCATGCTTCTTGCGATAAAGTATGGATCGAGAACTAAAGATTCTTTGACAAAGCGTTAATCTAAGTACAATACCCCGTCTTATTTAAAGGGTATTGTATGTACAAGCTATTGATATCAATCGCTGTATTATGTGTTAGCGCTTATTCTTCACTCAGTTTTGCTAACGACTGGGATATTAAACGCATCCTAGTTTTACACTCATACGAACCTTCTTATCAATGGACTGCTGACTTCCAAAAAGGGATAGACAGTGCGTTCAGCCAGTCTCAAACCGAAGTTAAACTCTCAATAGAGTATTTGGATTCAAAGCGTGTCCACAGCCCAGAGTATTACGACTCTCTCGCGAACTACTTACGTGCGAAGTATGCAGGTTATAAATTTGATGGCGTAATTGCGACGGACGATAACGCAGCCAATTTTCTTGAATCTCTGCCTAATTTGATTGATCGCTCCACACCTGTCGTTGCAGCCGGCATCAATGATTTCAGCACCGACATGTACGCGGTGTCTGACAGAGCAACTGTGCTTTACGAGAACGATCAGATAGACGTTAATATTAAGCTGATCTCCAAATTAAGACCTAATCTAAAGAATCTCTATTTTGTAAATGATTATAGTGTCACGTCTGAATTGATTCATAAAGAAATGAACAAAATGATGGCTGAATTTTCAAATATCAATCTCGTAGAAATTCGCGACTTGTCGCTGGAGCATACGAGCCAATTTTTGGAAGGGATCTCTGCGGACGATGCGGTATTGCTCAGTCATTACAACACCGAGTTAAAGCAAGGGGTTTATCACACTTACCAAGAGATTGCGGATACGTTGTCAAAAGCGAGTGCTGCTCCGGTGTTTGCTTTATGGCAGTTCTATATTTCGGGTGATGTACTCGGTGGTTACGTTAATCACTCACAAAGCATGGGTGAACAGGCCGTCGATGCGTTGGATAAATACCTTCCACTTGGTTTTACTACACCGTTAACTCCCGGAGACAACAAACGTTTTGTATTCAATTACCCTGCAATGAAGAGATACGGGATTAGTGGAAACGCGTTACCTGACGAAGCGGTTTTCATTAACGAGCCTTCATCCTTTATTCGCAAAAACTTCCAGTTGTTATTGGGGCTGTCGATGGTGATTGCGGGTTTGAGCCTGATCATCTTGATGCAATTTGTCACTCTGCGCCAAAAGAAAGAGTTGGCGAATAAGAACAAACGAATCTTAAAGCTTCAGAAACAGACCTTGAATATCCAAAAGGATATGATTCATGTTCTCGGAGAGGCAATTGAAACCCGCTCTGGCGAAACTGGTAATCATGTTAAGCGTGTAGCCAAGTTGTCTGCACTGCTTGCTAAGTATCGTGGCTTGAGCCATCGCGAGGTCGAGATGATTGAGATCATCAGCCCAATGCACGATGTGGGTAAGATTTCAGTCCCTGAATCAATCTTGGATAAACCTGGGAAATTAACCGACCAAGAGTGGGAGGTGATGAAGCTTCATACTACGGCTGGCTATAACTTACTAAAGAGCGGAGCGGGTGATATTACCAACCTCGCGGCAATCATTGCTAACGAACATCACGAGCGTTGGGATGGTGCTGGATACCCGAATGGAAAAGTGGGTGATGAAATACACCTGTTTGCTCGTATCACTGCCGTAGCCGATGTGTTTGATGCGCTGCTTAGTGCACGTTGCTACAAAGAACCGTGGCCGTTAGATATGGTGGTCGATTTGTTTGAGCGAGAGTGTGGCTACCAGTTTGATCCTCAGCTAACTAAATTGCTACTGAAACACTTATCCGAGTTTGTCGCTATCCGAGATTCGTACCCCGATACTGGAACTGTAGAATATGCGTCTTCACCTTCGCTTGAAGCTAAGGTCTTAGAAGAGTCGGTTGTTAGCTAATTGTCGCTCTATCTGAGTAGCCTATAAGCCATTTTTTTTATCGATTCACCACGATCCGGCTAGGAAGTAGTGATTTATATTTTCTCCTGAAATTGAGTAGCTTATGTAAACCTCGCAGTATTTGGTTTCGTAGAATCTGGGTTAATTTAATGAAAACTGTTGCTTATGCTGAGCGATAAAGTGATCAACTCCATATTTCGCGAAGAGAAATAAGCCTGTATCTGCAAACTGTTACCTCAATCATCTCGCGCATTGAAAGAACACTATAGGATAAAACTTGGATTCAATCTGAGTGAGATACCTATGCGGTTAGAACAGACTAAATGTGTGATTTTCGATTGTGACGGAACACTTATCGATAGTGAAAAGCTGTGCTGCCAAGCTTTGGTGAACGTTTTCACTGGCTTTGGAGCGGAGCTAAACGTCAACGACTGCTATGCGCACTTTCAAGGCGGGAAGCTAGCCGACATCTTAATGGATACACAAGAACGTCTTGGGTTATCTATCTCGATTGATACACTTGAGCCGTTATATCGCAATGAATTACAAGCACTGTTCCAGCGTCATTTAAAACCGATGGATGGCGCTATCGAACTTATTGAATTCCTCAAACAACAAGACATCGAGTTTTGTATTGCTTCCAATGCACCGAAATCTAGGGTTGAATCTTCATTGGCGATGACAGGCATGCTAGACGACTTCAAAGGCAAAGTGTTCTCAGCTTTTGATGCTAACAGCTGGAAGCCAGAGCCTGATCTAATCATGTACACGGCCATGAACATGGGCTTTCTGCCAAATGAGTGCATCTACGTGGATGATACGTTGAAAGGGATTGAGGCTGGTGTTCGCGCGGGTATCCAATCGTTTCGATTACGCCCGAGTATTGATGAAGCAATCGTAGATCCCGAAGCCGACTCAGCAGAACTCGCGGCTCAGGATATCTACAGTTTAGAAGAAATTTCAGTTTGGATTAATGGCAAGCACTGCTCAAATGGTGGTATATCGAATTCTGCAGCTTTGGTGGGGTAGAGCTTAGTTGAAGGCTGACTACCTTACTAAATTGTTTGGTGTGGAAACCGCAAGATGCACAAGTAAACTTTTCTCCACTTTCTGAAAGCAGATACTCGTCGTGTTGGCATAAAGGGCATGCAATGTCGTCGGTGTTTGGTGTTTCTGTTTTATTCATTATGTGTCACCTGCAGCAAGGGGGTAAGCGAAAAAAGACCCGTTCAATTAGATTACTCCTAAGCTCGAATATTAGACAGTTCTGACACTTCTTAATCTCTCCTTTGCGACTTGCTTCATGGTAATTGATAATGTCATCGTTATTGACCATGGTTCTTGTAATGTTATTAAACAAAAGCCAAAAAGAAAGGACCCATTACGAGTCCTCATTAGTTTGTTTTCAATTCACGCCGCTAGTTCACCAGTTGATCCTTAAGTTCGGTAGCGTGCCAATGTCTGAGATAGAGAAACCGACGCTTCTGTTAGCCTAGATACGCCATTTGAAGAATTCTGAGCCACGTCTTTAATCACATCGGATTGGCTTCGAATATCGTTAAGCTCTGCTGCAATCGTATTGGCAACGTTACTTTGCTCATCGGCTGATGTTGCGATTTGGATACTCATGTCCATTAGTGCTTGAGCTGAATCTGCAATCGAGTTTACGTCGTGACCAATGTTTGAAATCAACTGGCTACTGGTTTGCGCTTGGTCAACCGTCTGTTCGGTGATCTTCGCGATATTTTGGCTCTCTTGCTGTAAGCGTTCAATCATCGCTTGGATTTCTACAGTAGCCGACTGAGTGCGGCTTGCCAGTGTTCTTACTTCATCAGCAACAACAGCGAAACCTCGGCCTTGCTCGCCCGCACGAGCGGCTTCAATCGCGGCATTTAAAGCAAGTAAGTTAGTTTGCTCTGAAATAGCATTGATCGTCGTGATGACCTCGTTAATTTGGCTCGTATTCACATTCAAGCTAGTAACAGAAGATGAGGTTTGCTCAATCAAAGAAGAAAGGGTGGTGATTTCCGAGATTGCCTGTTGAACCTTCGCGTGGCTATCGTTGATTTGCTGCGCGTCTTGTTCTGTTTGTTCAGTTGAGCGTGCAGAGATGTTAGAGACTTCATTTGCCGAAGCTGTCATCTGATCCATTGCTGTCGCTACAGAGTCTAGAGAGGCATTTTGGCTCATGATTTGTGTTTCGCTGCGCTTCATCTCAGTTTCGAAAGAAGCCGATGTTTCGCTTAGCGTTGCTGCACTGTGGTTTACGTTGTTGACTAACTCACTAAGCGTGTCCATTGAACGGTCAAGCGCACAACCAATCGTGCCGAACTCATCACGGCCAGGGTGGAAGCCAAGGCGTGATGTTAAGTCACCATCACCAATCTTTTGAGTCGTTGAATAAAGAACCCAAAGTGCGCCGCCTAGGAAAGTCGCTACCCAGTAACAGAAAAGACCAAAAGGCACACACCACAAGAAGCTCAGTAATAAAGTGTACAGTGCTTGCTGCTTTTGATTCTGTATATCGTTAGTTGAAACGGTAAGTGAGTAGTAGTTGCCATCTTGTGCGAGTGCTGTGGCAGTCACAGAACCATTATTTGAAATAGTGGTTTGTTGAGCGCGAGTTTGCTGGCTAACAGAGCGAACAGAAGCAGGGGAATCTGATGCTGATAAAATGCCTTGCAGTTGATACTCGACCTGCTGTTTTGCAGTTACGTCAATGTGTTCCATTTTGTTGACGTAGTTCAGTCCAGCTAGGCTTGCCAAAGCGGCAAAAAAGATTAAGAAAATGACCCAAAATTTGTCGTTGATCGACATCTTGATAAACAGTTTGTCTATCGTTCGAAATTGTACTTCTTTCATAAAAACTCCACGGTAAATCCTTTACCGTGGACTCTAAATAACCGACCTCAATAAAAATGTGACTTCAATCTACTAATTGTGAAAATTAATGATAGTGACATGTTATTTGTGAGATCTGGATCAAGTAAATTAGTTCTGTATAGGTTTATTAGCCCAAAGAAGGCAGTAACCCTACTGAAATAAGAACTTGAATGGCAATGATAAATACGCCAACGCTACCTGCTAAAAACAACGCTTTGCTACCGCCTAACACTTGGTAACTGGCTTCTGCAGATTGAGGTTTGACAGAGAAATCAGTGTAACGAACCTTGTAGACCATCACTGTTGGTAACAGAATCGCGAGCACTGAAAGTGCAATGGCTGCGTAGCCTAAAGCCATGATGAAGCCTTGTGGGTAAAATAAGGCAAAACCCAGTGGCGGTAAGAAGGTGATAGCAGCTGTCTTAACACGTTTTGCGTTACCTAGTTTCTTGCTCAGTGAGTCGCCCATGAATTCAAATAAGCCCAAGCTCACACCAATAAAAGATGTCAGCAGTGCAAGGTCTGCAAACACACCGACGATCACGCTTAGGTTGGATTGATGAACCGTTTGCGATAGCGAGACTAATAGCGCGCCCAAGCTTGTGTCAGACAACAACTGCTCTTGGCTAATCACGCCCAAAGTAACACTTTGCCAGAAAACGTAGATAACCAGAGGCAGTGCCGAGCCAATAATCATTACCTTACGTAAAGAACGAACGTCACCATCTAGGTATCGAACAATTGATGGGATGCTGCCGTGGAAACCAAAAGAGGTAAACACAACCGGAATAGCCGCAACAATCAGGCCTTGCTGTAAAGGCATGCTCATTAAGTATTGAGAGGTAATGTTTGGCGCTAGGAAGCTGAGTACCAAAACCATCGCGATAAGCTTTAAGCCAAACAAAACGCGGTTAACTTTATCAACACTGTGTGTACCAATCGTAACAACGCCGGCAACTAATAGGGTAAATAGAAGCGTGGTGATTTGAGCATTAAGTTCGATACCCGCGATATCCGAAATTCGTTGGTTAAATTGCGCACCGCCGCCAGCTATGTATGCCGCACACAGAGCGTAGAAAAGAAACATCACCGCGAAGCTCGCAATCCACTTTCCTTTTGTCCCCAAAATGGTATGAGCTAACGTGTGTAGGGTAGCGTCAGATTCTGCGAATTGGTGAAGCTCTACCATTAATAGCGCAGTAAAAGCCATTAACGCCCATAAACCCAGCATCAAGAAAAGTGAAGTTGAAAAGCCAATACCTGCAGAAGCAAGTGGAAGAGCGAGCATGCCAGCACCAATGGTTGTGCCTGCAATGATCAAAGTACTACCAAAAACCTTTGATTTATTCATTGTATATAATTCTTTACGTTAGGGTGTGTTTTCATTGTAATTCTTCTAGCTTAAGCGCATAAACCCAAAGAATATCTCGATTTTGAAGTATTCTGATTGAATTTAATTCCAAATGCAATTCTTATTGTAATTAAAAACATCCACTGTAAATTAATATTTACACAAAGGGCGTGTCAGCATTCAAATGAGCAAAGCAAACGTTTGACCATGATCGGTTTCAAAATTTATAGAGTAATTTGTTGTACTTGGTGTAAGGTGGCAGTACATATGTCGTTCGCGTATACCCCTTTAACGCAAAAAAGCGTTAATGATCGCGAGTAGCTTTAAGCTATGAATATGGAATGGGTAGAGTAGAGTGCGTTCATCAAAGTGACATAATATAAGTCCAAGATGGTGCACTAGTTAATCGGACATCATGTCCACATCAAGGAATAGAGGGGGCACAATGAGTGACCAATCTTATAATGACGAAAGTCTAGAGTTGTTAGATGCTATGGAAATTGGCATTGATTTGTCTGACTATGAGCAGACAGTGAAACAGTTAGCAGAAGAGCTTTTCAAGTCTTCGAACTAAGCTTTTAAGATCTTTAATTCAGTTTCAACTGAAACGTTTTAAAGCTAAAAGTTTTCTTAGCTAAAGCTTCTCAAAGCAAACAATTCTAAACTGAGCAAATCGTATTCGCTCACACGTCATACCAAAACTATCCTCATTAAAGTTCGCGAAGATAAACGAGTACGTTTACCATGTTACTTAGTTCTCGATACTTTAATGAGGTTCAATGAACTTTCTCGCACACCTTCACATCGCCAAGCACTGTAACAGCAACTTAGCAGGTAACCTGTTAGGTGATTTTGTTAAAGGCGACCCTAATAAACACTATTCTGATTCCCTTTCTGACGGTATTAGGCTTCATCGATTTGTTGATAGCTATACTGATCGTCATGATGTATCTCGTTCTGCAAAATCACTTTTCTCAGACCAAACACGACGCTTTGCGCCTATCGCACTCGATGTATTTTGGGATCACTGCTTAGCCAATCATTGGGATCAGTTTTCACAGCAGACATTAGAGCGTTTTTGTTTAGATAGCCATGAGCAGATCTTTGAACATCAAGAGCCACACTGGCCTGAAAATTTCGTTATGGTTCATCAGAAAATGGCTGAGCATAGATGGTTAGAGAGCTATCAAGACATGTCATCTATAGAGGTGGTGTTGCAGCGAATGGCGTTGAGAAGGCCTAAGCTCGGTATGCTCGAGGCATGTTACGATGACCTCGAACGTCACTATGATACGTTGCAGTGTCACTTTAATGAGCTTTATCCCAACGTTTTAGAGGAAGCTAAGCAGTTTAATGCGCTTCAAATGAAGAAAAATCAAAAGGAAAGGTAAACAGCGTAATGTAGGTTTGCTACAATCCGCGCCTATTTAATCTTTGAGCATCTTACTATGTCTGAATCTACCAAATCTTTTAATCAATTAGGATTGTCTGATCATCTACTTGCTACGCTAGAAGAGCTGAACTTCACGGCTCCAACCAGTGTTCAAGAACAAGCGATTCCTTTGGTTTTAGAGGGCAAAGATGTACTGGCTGGTGCTCAAACGGGGACAGGTAAAACGGCGGCTTTTGGCTTGCCAATTATTCAAAGATTACTTGCTACTAAAGATAATGTAATTCCAAATCCTAAACTGGTTCGAGCTTTGGTTTTAGTGCCAACCCGTGAGCTTGCGCAACAGGTGTTTGATAACGTAACCAGTTATGCAAAAGGTACCGATCTTAAAGTGGTCGTAGCTTACGGTGGTGTAAGTATGAAGGTGCAAACTGATAACTTACGCGGTGGCGCAGATATTCTTGTCGCGACGCCTGGTCGTCTTATTGATCACATGTTCACTAGAAACATCATGTTGAGCCAAACGGAAGTACTGGTACTGGATGAAGCTGACCGTATGTTAGATATGGGCTTCATGCCTGACATTAAGCGTATTCTTTCTCGCATGAACGAAGTGCGTCAAACTCTGTTCTTCTCTGCAACGTTTGATAACAAAATCAAAGCGATTGCACACCGTATGATGCAGAAGCCAAGTGAAATCCAAGTTACTCCAAAAAACAGCACCGCTGAAACCGTAACACAGATGGTTTACCCGGTAGATAAGTCGCGTAAAAGTGAGCTATTAGCGTATTTGATTGGTTCAAAAAACTGGCAACAAGTGTTGGTGTTCACAAAGACTAAGCAGGGCACTGATGCTCTCGTTAAAGAGCTTAAGTTAGACGGCATTAAAGCGGCATCAATCAATGGCGATAAGAGCCAAGGTGCGCGTCAAAAAGCCCTAGACGATTTTAAGTCAGGCAGAGTTCGTGCGTTGATCGCAACCGACGTGGCAGCTCGTGGTATTGATATTCAGCAGCTAGAACAAGTTGTGAACTATGACATGCCATTTAAAGCAGAAGATTATGTTCACCGCATCGGACGTACTGGCCGTGCGGGTAACAGCGGCTTAGCGATCTCTTTGATGAGTCAGGATGAAGCTTACCTATTGGGTGACATTGAGCGATTACTTGATACGCGCTTGCCTCAAGAGTGGCTAGAGGGCTTTGAACCAAGCCTTGAAAAAGATCTAGCGCCCGATCGTGGTGGTCGCAGCAAGAGCCGTTCATCAGAAAAACGTAAGATGAAAGCGAAGCTTAAGATTCACCAAAACCGCGGTAAAGCACGTCGTTAACAAGCTGGACAAAGCTCCAGTTTAAAGATCTATACATATAAAAATGCGCCGTTACAGTGACTTCTGTAACGGCGCGTTTTTGTATCTTATAAGCTCATCATGGGTATGAACCCGATTAAGCTTTATGTTCCTGGTTACATTTCCATTCACATGGCACTTCATAAATCAGCTCTTCAATCGAGGTTGGGTTTAGAACCCACTCTTCATCAATATTGAACTTGCTGACCATCTGCGTGTTGAAAAGCTGCCAATGCTTAAGTAGAACATCTTCAGGAGAGGTGACCATATCGCCTTCATTCCAAGTGCTTTCCATAAAGGGAGTGAGGCATACAGCGCCGTTTGCGTACATGATCATTTGCCATTTAACTTCGTAAATGTTGATCATTTTGTCTGGGTTAGCTGCATTGTACTCAGCGGCAAGCCCGTTAATCTCTTTTTCAACATCGCCGACATTGTCGATGAAGTAATCAACTAGGTTGTCTTCTTGGCGAACAGAGTCTGAAATAAGCTGCATTGGCCTACGTGAGTGAATCATGTTGGTGAACAGACGCATGCTAAACAGGTAGATAGCGATATTTGGCGCAACATCTTTGGGCAGCTCTTCCATAATCTTACTGATGTAAGACTGAAAATAATCGTGTAAACAATCACTTATTGCATGCCAAATCTTTTCTTTGCTACCAAAGTGGTGGCGGATAAGGCTATGCGAGACGCCTGCCTTTTCACTGATGTTTCGCAGTGATACACGATCGTAGCCAAAGTCACAGAACATGTCTGCGGCAACGCTCATGATCAAAAAACGCGTCTCTTCGGCGTCTTTTGCACTTCTTCTACCTTGCTTCTTTTCGGTCATCTTCATTTCACATAATTACCTGATTACAACATTCTACACTGTTTTTACAGAAATAAAAAATACTGCACAAGTGGAAAGTAAAGCTTGAGAATTATTTAATATTAAATATACTGCCCACCTGTGTAATAAATCATAATAATTAAACGGAGAGGCATCATGCAGTTCAATTTGTCGATCAATGCCATATCGAGCAAGCGCATGGGAGCTGTTATTGCAGCACTATTGCTCGCAGGCTCTCTAACTGGATGTGACAAAGTTCAGTCAGAGGAAAATGTGCAGGTAATCAAGCCAGTCAAGCTGTTCGAAATCCCACAACAGACTGATATTGATCTCGATAGCTTCATTGCAAAGGTTGATGCAACCGACCGTGCGGCACTTTCTTTCCAAGTGGGTGGAGATATAGAAACCTTCGATGTTCGTATGGGACAAGAAGTGAAGAAAGGTCAGGTGTTAGCCGTATTAGACGCGACGGATTACCGTATTGCCGTTGACGCAGCCCAAGCTAAATTTGATCTGGCGAACAGCCAATACAAACAAGCTTCTGAGTTGTATGCGAAAAAACTGGTCAGTACCGATTACTACGACCAAGCCGTAAACACCTTTACTGCCGCTGAAGTTGAGTTGGACCAAGCAAAAACAAACCTTGGCTACACTACCTTAGTTGCTCCATTCGATGGCGTGGTATCGATGGTGTTTGGAAAGCAATATCAATTGATCGCAGAAAAGCAGCCTGTACTGAATATTTTGAATCACAGTGAAATGGATGTGACGTTTTCAATTCCAGTATCAAAGCTTGAAGACCGTTCTATTCAAGACCTAACGAGCTCAAACATGTGGTTTGTGATGGAGAGCCACCGCGGCATTCGTATCCCGACTCGCTTTAAAGAAATCTCAACGCAACCAGATGAAGATACCAACAGCTACCAAGCGGTTGTGTCTATCGAAAAGCCAGAAGGCATCAATCTACTTTCTGGTATGACAGCGCAAGTTGAAGTTCAGAAAAGTAAATCTGACTACGGCATTGGTATTGTGGATTCAGCTTGGTTAAACAAAGACGTAGGCCATGGTGAACTATGGCGTTATAACCCTGACTCTCAACTGATTTCTAAAGTACAAGTCCTTCTTGATGAGCAAGGCAAGGTTATCGACGGATTGTCGTCTGGTGACCTTATCGTTGAAGCGGGTGTGGATGTGTTATCAGACGGACAACAAGTAAAAGCTTGGCTTCGTGAGGGCGGTATTTAATGAACCTTTCAAAATTATCAGTTGTTGTCGCGTCGGTTCTGTTACTTCAAGCCTGTAACAATGAAGCTGTACACCGTGAACAACCACCTTTGTTGGTTTCTACCTTTGAAGTTGGCGCACCGCTTACTAATCAGTTCAGAAGTTTTAATGGACAGGTGATGCCAGCTGAATTGACTCCCTTGGCATTTAAGCTAGCAGGCGAGATTCAACAAGTATTAGTAGAAGCGGGCGACAATGTCGAAAAAGGGCAGTTATTAGCCACCTTAGATAACGCAACGTACGTCCAAGATCTGACTGATGCTCAATCTCAATTCAAACTGGCGAGCAAACAGTTGGCCCGTGGTACTGAGATGTTTGGCAGCGAAATGTTATCGCAATCAGAACACGACCAACTGACGGCTAACTACAAGCTCGCATCGGCGAATTTGGCGGCGGCGAAACGCAAGCTAGGTTACACAGAACTTTTAGCGCCATTCTCAGGAACAGTCTCAACTGTCGATAAGCATTGCTAGCACAACAAAACAGTGTGGTATCGGCAGGCGAGGTGATGCTGAATGGTCAAAGCCTAACGATTAAGCCAAACGGCACATTAAGCACGGTTGAAGAACTAGAAAACCTAATCATTCATGGTCGTGACACTGGCAATCTAATTCGTCTAAAAGACGTTGCTGAAGTGACTCGTGGTATTCAAGAAAAGCCGGGCAATGTATTAACGTACAACGGTAAACCTGCAATCAACTTAGGTATTGCTTTCTCATCAGGCGTAAACGTGGTTGAGATTGGTAAAGCACTGGATGCGGAACTGGATCGCCTAGAAAGCATTAAGCCAGCGGGTGTAGAACTGAATTACTTCTACAACCAAGCGCAAGAAGTAGACAAATCTGTGGCTGACTTCTTAATCAGCCTAGTTGAAGCGGTAGCCATCGTTATCATTGTATTGTTGTTCGCAATGGGCTTACGCAGTGGTTTGATCATCGGTTTGGTTCTTCTATTGACGGTATTCGGTACCTTCATCCTGATGGATTACAACGATGTTGAACTGCACCGCATCTCTCTGGGGGCACTGATCATCGCGCTGGGTATGCTGGTGGATAATGCGATTGTTGTCGTTGAAGGTATTTTGGTGGGCTTGAAGAAAGGCAAAACCAAGCTTCAAGCAGCGAAAGACATCGTCAAGCAAACACAATGGCCACTGTTAGGTGCGACCATTATCGCTATCACAGCGTTTGCACCGATTGGTTTGTCGAAGGATGCGACAGGCGAATTCATGGGTTCACTGTTTTGGGTACTGTGTTTCTCACTGTTTTTGAGTTGGGTAACTGCACTAACACTAACGCCATTCCTTGCCGAGATGTTGCTTAAAGAAGAAGACAAGGTTGATGAGAACGAAGACCCATACAAAGGCATCCTGTTTGTGGTATTCGGTGCGTGTCTGAAAGTAGCACTTCGATTTAGATGGCTTACTGTAGTTAGTAAGGTCGCTCTATTAGCAGTTTCTGTCGTCGGTTTTGGTATGGTGAAGCAGCAGTTCTTCCCGCCATCAAATACCCCAATGTTTTACGTAGACATGTGGATGCCAGAAGGCACCGATGTTCGTGAAACGATCAAGCAGACAGAAAAAGTTGAAAGCTACATTAGCCAGCAAGACGACGTGGAGTTTGTAACGACAACAGTTGGGCAGGGCATGCAACGTTTCGCACTGACTTACCAACCAGAGAAAAGCTACGAAGCGTACGCCCAGTTACAAGTAAGAACCACTGACCGCGACACTATGTTTAAGGCTCTAGCGGCGCTAGACAAAGACTTAGCGAACGAATTTGAGCAACCAACGTTCCAGTTCAAGTTGATTGAGTTTGGTCCGTCACCCGCTTCAAAAATTGAAGCGCGTATTATCGGTGCCGATCCACAAGTACTGCGTAACATTGCAGTTGAAGTCGAAGACATCTTGCTTGCCGATCCAGGCTCTCGAAATGTTCGTCATGACTGGCGTGAACGCACTAAAGAACTTGTACCACTGTTCAACGAATCTAAGGCTCGTCGCCTAGGCATTTCAAAAACTGACTTGTCTGAGACATTACAGATGGCGTTTGGCGGTTACAACATCGGCCTACTGCGTGATGGTACTCATATGTTACCTATCGTGGCGCGTTTACCGGAAGAAGAGCGTTTTAATTTCGAATCGCTAAACAATGTGAAGATTTGGAGCCCATCACTACAAACTTACATCCCAGTTGAGCAAGTGATTGATGGCGTAGAGCTTCAATGGTCTGAGCCACTGATTCAGCGTCGCGACAGAAAACGTACGCTAACAGTATTGGCTGACCACGATGTTCTTGGTGATGAAACGCCAGCGAGTCTGTTTGCTCGTGTGAAACCAAAGGTAGAAGCATTAGATTTACCAGAAGGCTACAGCATTAGCTGGGGTGGTGAGTACGAAAGCTCTAAAGATGCGCAAGAATCTCTGTTTGGTTCACTGCCAATGGGTTATTTGCTGATGTTTATCATCACGATGCTTCTGTTTAACTCGGTTCGTAAGCCGCTTGTGATTTGGTTTACGGTTCCACTCTCTATCATTGGTGTTTCAATTGGTCTGTTAGGTACCAATATGCCATTCAGCTTCACAGCGTTCCTTGGCTTATTGAGTCTAAGCGGCATGATTTTGAAGAACGGCATTGTACTGCTTGACCAGATCAACAGTGAGCTATCAACAGGTAAAGACCCATATTTAGCGGTTGTCGACAGTGCGATTAGTCGTGTACGACCGGTATCTATGGCAGCATTAACGACTATCTTGGGTATGATTCCTTTGGTATTCGATGCATTTTTCGGCTCGATGGCGATTACCATCATGGCAGGCTTAGGCTTTGCTACCGTACTAACGCTAATAGTAGTACCGATGATGTTCGCTATTTTATATAGAATCAAACCGTCCACTGCGGGTTATTAGGGAATGATATAAAACAGATTCTTTTAAGCCAGCCCAGTCAAATTTGACTGGGTTTTTTATGCGTGTTGTCCCGTCCTGAAATGTGTTGACACGTGAGAGCGGTATGAGGGTACGAATAGGCAAGCATTAAAAAATCCGCTACTCAATGGTCAAGCGGCTTTGAGAAGGATAGGGCAATTCTAGATTGCTAGGCGTATGTCTAATTCAATCGGCTTTGGCATGGCTAAGTGATAGCCTTGATACATATTGAAGCCTAAGCTCTGCATCGCTTGGAGTTGTTGTTGGGTTTCTATGCCTTCAATCACTGTCTTTGCGCCAATTTGGTTTGCAAGATCAAGCACTAACTCCATTCCTCGAGTGTCGCCTTGTTCAAAGTCCAACATAACCGAGCGGTCTATCTTGATGATATGAGGGTTAATGTGACGAACGCGTTGTTCGGTTGACGCTTGTGTTCCGAAATCATCAACAGCGATTTGAAAGCCATTATCCGCAAGAGAAAGAGCGGCATCTTTCAAGCGCTCTTCACTTTCTGCATTCAACTCTACCAACTCCATCACTATCTGTTCGCATGAAAGATTAAGCTCGTGAAGGCGTTTAGCTAACAAGCTATCGCTGACCTTTTCTGCAGCAAACAACTCACCAACGTTTGGAAGAACGTTCAAAAATAGATGTAAATGACGGATTGTCGATTGTGCGAAGTTACGGATATGAATCGCTCGACTCAACCTCTCTACATTGATTTTGTCTGTGCTTGAGGTTTCGTCGGAATGGAAGAAGTGATCAGGACGAACAATATCACCTTTGTTATTTGAAATGCGCACCAAACCCTCAACACCTATCTGAGTCATAGAAGAGTCGAATATAGGTTGATAGACGCTTCTAAGCGTCAGGTCTTGGTATTTCGCAATAAACTGCATATCAGCATCTACGGATATACAGCTAATAAATTCACTTCTGTCTGATAAAATCATAGTCGCTAGTAAAGAGGGCTTATTCAATGGCGGACGTACATGTCGCGGCTGTCACAATATTGACAGGTGTAAGTAAATTGTCAATTAATAAAAACTCTTTTGTAGAGTCAATATTTAAATAAATATAATTAACGAAAAAACAGCATGATATTAGTCATTAAAATTACTTATCATTCACCATTAATAATGACTATTGTGAATTTAATCTCTGAGTGATCTATCTCATATCAACACCAATCAATATAAGCTTTCAACGCCAATACACCAGGTGAAAGTAAGGATAAAGCCTCAGGTTATGGGGGAATGTCAAAGTTACATTATTAACAAACAACTCTGTTTGCATATAAATGATATCTACTTCTCAAAATATGAACGATGAGCTGATAAGTTATTATTTTATCGAAGATAAACTTTGATTGATTATTGGGTAGGGCTTGAGTTAGGTTTTATAAAATGTTGGGATGGAGGTCTAACTATTTACTTTCAAGACTGATTAAAAAAGTTGACCCGTATTCTTACTGCCATTGAAGTACTGCGTAAAGTTGCAGATATTTACGAACCAGTTGTTGATTTCCTGACCGCTTTAAAGGGTGTCCAAATTTAATGAAGCAAGGGCTGATTTTAAAATTATTATTTAAGTCAGTAGCAAATTGAGAATCACTCTCTCTTAGCGTGATACCTTGTTGACTATATTCCGTGATCTCATCTGGGAGTTCACCCATCCACCAATGCAATAATTCGCCACTGTTTTTACTTCGGCTAATCCAATGGTCGGAGACAATGATCAAAACGTCATTGGGTTGAATGGAAAATCCATACTCTTGTTGCCAATTATGGATGTCCAACATCAACTTTCTACGACATGTTTTCCCGGCGCTCACCATATGATGACTGATCATCCAAACGGTACCGATTTCGGAAGATATTCGGAAGTGTCGAGGCGTTTCTCTAGAGGAAAGCATTTCAAGTGGGCTGATGTTGCTTGCATGATTAAAGCTAACGAAGGTGTGCTCCATTCGGCGGGCAAATGCCTTACCTATATGGTGCTCACTGATCCCTTGATTGTGCACCGTAGGGTAGTGGCGTTCACAGAGCTTTAGGCAATCGTCTTGAAATTGATTAACGCTTTTAATCACTAGATCTAATAACAATGAAGTCCCTTATACACAGCTACTATCTTATTGATGGGCAATAGTACGGTAATTGCGGTTCCGTTACCTATCGTCAAAGTGCGAGTTCTTGATCTCTCTATCAAAATTAACCATTGCTGAGTGATTTTATGGATAGCACTGGCGCTCTACAGGTCTGTATTCTAAATTATGAGGAATTCTAGCTAGTTACCTCGACTATAGTCTAGTCAGCAAATCACAATTGATCTACTTACTCTTTATTTGGAAACATTCATGACCATTCAATTAGATTCGAAACAAAAGTCTGAGCTTACTCATACGCTCCAAAAGTACCTGCAGGATGAACTCGATGTGGAGCTTGGTCAGTTCGACACAGAATTCTTGGTCGATTTCATAAGTAAAAAGTTTGGGGCGGTTTACTACAACAAAGGGATAGAAGACGCTCAAAAAGTCATGGAACGTAAAATGTTAGATATCTCAGATGAGCTTTACGAGATCGAACAAATCGTTGAAATCTAACGTTTAGCCCAAACTTGTTCAAATAATTTGAATAACTCGTTTAATTTGAAATGATGTTACCAATGTAAAGCTTGGTAAATAATATGTTACACAAACTTGGTGTAGGGTACGCTTTTCGAAACTACACTACTCGTTAACATTCGGAAGAGATGCATGGACAACAACGTTAGAAATTACAACCCTTTAGCAAGAGCGATGCATTGGATTTCAGCTCTCGCAGTATTTGGCTTATTTGGTGTAGGCCTGTGGATGGTTGATCTTTCATACTACAGCGAGTGGTACAAAACAGCGCCAGACTATCACCGCTCGGTAGGCATTCTTTTGGCTGCCGTTACCGTTATCCGTTTGGTCTGGAAACTAGTTACCGCGTCACCTAAAGTGAAAGGTAAAAGCTATGAAGTTGCAGCAGCGAAGATCGCTCACGGCTTTATGTACATTAACTTAGCGGTTTTATTTATTTCAGGTTATTTGATTTCAACATCAGATGGCCGCGGGATCGACGTATTCAATTGGTTCACTGTACCAAGTATGGGTGAACTGTTTGCAAACCAATCTGATCTCGCAGGAACGATTCACTACTATGCTGCATGGGTACTGATCATCATGGCATCAGTACACGCCTTAGCGGCGATAAAACACCACGTTATCGACAAAGACGATACGCTACGAAAAATGATAGGAGCTTCAAAATGAAAAAGTCAATTATCGCTACAGGATTAGCATTTGCTATGGCAATGCCTTTCGCTGCGAACGCCGCTGATTACGTGATTGATACAAAAGGTGCGCATGCTTCAGTTAACTTTAAAGTTAGCCACCTAGGTTATAGCTTTATCCAAGGCCGTTTTAACACATTCTCAGGTGATTTCTCATTTGATGAAAGCAACGTTGAAGCATCAAAAGTAAACGTAACTATTGATACAACAAGCCTTGATTCAAACCACGCAGAGCGTGACAAGCACATCCGTAGCTCTGACTTCATTGATGCAGGTAAATTCTCTGACGCTACTTTCAACAGCACAAAAGTGGTTGATAAAGGCAACGGCAAACTTGAAGTAATGGGTGACCTTAAGCTTCACGGCGTAACTAAGCCAATCGTTATCGAAGCTGAATTCATCGGTGCTGGTCAAGACCCTTGGGGCGGTGAGCGTGCTGGTTTCGTGGGTACAACTCGTCTAGAACTTGCTGACTTCAACATTCCAGTAATGGGCGCTTCAAGCTATGTAGACATGGAACTACACGTTGAAGGCGTAAAAAAGTAATCTAGCTTTCTAGCTCTCTGACAGGTATCAACATTATTTAGAAATATCAAAAGTTTGGTCGATACTAAATAGGTCAGCAGTTAGAAATAGAGAAAGGCGCAAAGTTTTCACTTTGCGCCTTTTTTATTGAGATAAATGGCAACGCGTTTAGGTCTGTTTTGTGTCAAACCGTTTAGTACGTTAAAAGCCACCATTTGCCTCTAGCCAGTCAACGTTGCCATGACTGAGTTATCTAATTGAACTACTAATCCCTAATAGTTCAACTTAAGATTAGTTAAGCCGTTTCTAGTTCAGCTTGTGGAACCACGTTTAGTCGGTCACCGTAGATTGGACGTAGTGCTTGCATCACTTCAATGCGAGTCAACACACCTACCATTACGCCGTTTTCTAACACTGGAAGCATATGTGGTTGGCTTACTTTCATCGCTTTTGCACGCTCTTCTAGAGAAAGAGATGTCAGGCGAGTAGCGAAGCCCATGCTTGTCGTCGGGTACAGTTGCTCTTTGTCGATGCATAGGAACTCAGCAACGTCCACTAGCTTGTCGTTTGCGTCGATTGCCACAACGTCACGGCTCATTAGGTCTACAACTTTTTGGCCTTTAGTTGGGATGTAATCTTGGCACCAAAGGTCAACCATTACGTCATGAACAGAGAAGATACCCACTAGACGACCTTCAACATCGCAAACAGGAGCGCTAACAAGTTGCGCGTCTAAAAGTGTATCAATCGCGACTGATGTTGGCATTTCTACGCTCAGTGTAATTGGTTGAGTGTTCATGATTTGCTTGATAGTAGTTGCTGTGTTCATAGTAATTTCCTTAACTGACGTAATTTCTGTTGTTTGTGTAATAGCGGTAATTTTTGCTGCTTTAAGTTGTGGGCGACGGTAGATGCTCCAGTTCGCTAAGCCGACCAATACTGAACCACCTACGATGTTGCCGATTGTCACTGGTATTAAGTTTGCGGTGACAAATTGCATGACGTTTAGGTCTGCATACTGGGCTGGTGTTGCGCCGATTTGCATCCAGAAGCTTTCTGGTGCGAATGCTTGAATCGTGATGCCTAGCGGAACCATGAACATATTCGCCACACAGTGTTCAAAGCCTGAGCTTACGAACATTGCAACGGGTAACACGGTCATCATTGCTTTGGTCATTGCGTTAGCAGAGCTGAACGTTAACCAAATCGCTAAACACACCAACAAGTTACAAAGCACACCCAAAGCAAACGCTTGAACTGGGGTGTGGTGTAGCTTGTGTTGAGCAATGTTTAAAGCGTTTAAGCCCCATTGCCCGCCATCCAGTTGATACAAGCCTGCTGCGCTTACCAAAGCCAATAGGAACATGGCACCGATAAAGTTGCCGACATACACCTTGCCCCAGATAGACAGCATCTTAGTGAAGGTGATTTGCTTGTTAGCCCATGAGATGCTGGATAACACTGAGCTGGTAAATAGCTCACCACCGCAAATCACAATCAAGATCAAACCCATACTGAAGGCAAGACCGCCGGCTAAGCGACTCAGTCCCCATCCAGCATCAGCGCTGCCCGTGGTTACCGTGATGTAGAATAAAAAAGCAAGCCCGATGAATGCGCCAGCCATGATTGCCAAACTCAATGTCATGCTGCTGGTTTTATTTGCTTTACTTAATGCAAACTTCTCTGCTTCCGCCATCATTTCTGTTGGTGAGAACAGTTGATGATTTTCAGAAGTGCTGGTTGCCATATCCCCCCCTTGAACAATCCGTCATGTGTAATTCCTAGTGTTAATGACCTGGTTAATCCGTAATGGTTAATCAGTAATGTTTTGCAGGGCTCGTTGTGTCCTGCCATTCCAGATTAGGGCGTTGAGGGGTAGAGGTAAAATTGATAATTTTTAGAAACCACATCAAATTTATTGATATAGATTGGGTTACGCGTAGAATGAAATTGATTGCTCATTGGCTTTATAAAAAACGAGCATCAGGACACAAATAATTAAAAGCACTAAGGATGAATTTTGCGTTATTCATTAAAGCAACTCGCGGTATTTGATGCAGTAGCAGACTCCGGGAGCGTTAGTCAGGCAGCAGACAAATTGGCGTTGACTCAGTCAGCAACAAGTATGTCTCTTGCACAGTTGGAAAAAATGCTCGGCAGGCCTTTGTTTGAAAGGCAGGGCAAGCAAATGGCCCTGACTCATTGGGGCATGTGGTTAAGACCAAAAGCGAAGCGTTTACTGCAAGATGCGCAGCAAATTGAGATGGGTTTTTACGAGCAGCATTTGTTGAGTGGCGAACTCAAATTAGGTGCTAGCCAAACTCCAGCGGAACACCTCGTTCCGGATCTCATCAGTATTATTGATAACGACTTTCCTGAGATGCGAATCTCGCTTGGCGTGCAAAGTACCGACGCAGTCATTGATGGTGTATTAGATTATCAATATGACTTGGGTGTTATCGAAGGTCGTTGTGATGACAACCGAGTTCACCAAGAAGTGTGGTGTACCGACCATTTAACGGTGGTTGCATCGGCTCATCACCCGTTTGCGAAGCGTGAACGAGTCAGCTTGGCACAATTAGAACAAGCAAAGTGGGTATTACGCGAACATGGTTCGGGTACTCGCAAAGTTTTTGATAGCTCTATTCACCATTTAATTGGCGATCTCGATGTATGGCGAGAGTATGAACACGTTCCTGTTTTAAGAAGTTTGGTTGCAAACGGCCCATATTTAACGTGTTTACCTTATCTAGATGTCGAACAGTTTGTTGAGTCAGGTCAACTTGTGACGTTGAATGTTTCTGAGCTTGAAATGGAAAGAACCTTGTCCTTTATTTGGCGTGCTGACATGGCAGAGAACCCACTTGCTGAATGTATCAAGCGTGAAGGTAAGCGCATGATGAAAGGCAAACGGTCGGTTCTTTAGCCGCTATTCAACACCAATGCTAATAACTAAATGTGTTGAATAAGCGATTCCGGTCTCTATCTAGTGATAAATGAACAACTTCATACATTATTAATGTGATCGTGATCGGCTAAATAAGGGCTATCTTCCCATAGTATGCTTACTTGATTTTAAGTGAGGCTAAATCCGGTTGCGTTCAATTACGTAATTAGGCTTTAGAAATAGTATGAGTACATTAGTCGCGATTTCATTAACAACAGGTATTTTGTCAGGTCTATGGGGATGGATTGCTATCTCTTTCGGCTTATTGTCATGGGCAGGTTTCTTAGGTTGCACCAGTTACTTTGCTTCGCCAACAGGCGGCGTTAAAGGACTTGCAGGTAGCCTATTGACCAACATGACTGGCGTATTCTGGGCAATGGTGATTATCGAAAGCTCAACCTTCGCAGGGTTAGAGATTTTAGGCTACATGATTACTGCTATTGTGGCTTTCTTTATGTGTATTCAAGCGAAACAAGCGTGGCTAGGTTATATCCCAGGCACCTTCATTGGTTGCTGTGCGACGTTTGCTGCAGGTGGTGATTGGCAACTTGTAGTGCCATCTTTACTGCTTGGTGGTGTATTTGGATACTTGATGAAAGCAACGGGGCTATGGCTTCACGAGAAATCGACTCAATCTTCGGAAGTTGTTGAACAACACGCTAAACAGGCAAAGGCTTAATTCGTTAACCTAACCTTAGTTAGTCACTGTGAACTCTTGCAAGATAACCCCCAATTAATTTGTATATCGATTTATACAGGCACACCGTTTGGTGTGCCTTTTTTGGTTGAGGCGACTAGCTAAATATTTCATCAGTAGAGCAACTGATAGCATCTATAAAACAAATTATGTTTAGGTATTTCCATTCGCCATGGTGATCACGCGTTTTAATGTCCACCTTAATAAAAGCGGAATGCATTCTTGTCCTTGATTCTCGCAATGAGAAACAATGGCGAGTGCAAGGTCGGGTTTTGCATGTTTCTTCAATACCTTGGCAACCACTTTCTTTGGAGGGATAGGGTGATCGTATGGAATCTTAACCATGTCACGGAAAAAGCTCTCAAACCCATTCATATATAGATAATGCTCTATATCTTTATCAGGCAGTTCGGTGAGTCTGTGTCTTTCCTGATCATTACCGAGTTTCGATAACACTGTCGCGGCATATTTTTTACCCGCCGCATCGCCGTCAGTCACTACATGCCAATCAATGCCAAACTCTTGTGCAACCTTAATCAGCGCCTTAAGTCCTGATTGGGCGAACTCAATAATCTGCACACCTTCCGCTGCTAGGTTATAGCCACATTGGTTGGCAAGTTCATTGAACAACCAAACCTCGGTTTCACCTTCTACTAATAGCCAACAGCGAGCAAACAGCGCCCCTGAACGATGGAAACGGATATGAAAACCAATTCGTCGAAGTTCGTCTTTACTGAAGTGGTTCATGTTGAGTTGATTGGCGATGGTTTTATCTGACTGACGAACCAAGCGACGAATCGATTGAAGTGGGACCGCCGCAAGTAGGTCGCCACTGTTGGTGGTCAGGATTTTCTGCATGGGCAATTTCTGCATCAAGCTCCAAGCCCTTGCCAAGTGTGTTGGGTGTAATCGACCTTCTGGATCTTCAAGGATCAAAAGAGGGCGCGCACATCGCCTTAAGTCGTTTGGCCCTTTAGCTTGTAGATAAGCGTTAAGTAACCCCATGAATAATAAGCGAGTTTGTTTGTTCTTGGTCTCTTCGACAAGTTGATGAATACTCTGATCATTGGCACCCGCAGAATAAAGTAATCCGTCTCGCTGTTTTCTAGGGTTACGACGAGAAGTACTTTTGAAAGAAAAATAGTGCTCAATCAGACTTTGCATCGACTCTAGGCTACTGCGCATTTCACCCTTATTAACATGTCCGGGTATCGCCATAAGGCGGCGGCAGGTGTTGTCGATGCGCTTTTCTATTCTTGCCTGACGGCCATTGCCATTGCCGTTGCTGGCGTTTCCATTCGTGCCATGACCATTGGTTGTGTGATTATGTCCGTTCCCATGCCCGTTATTTGGATTGTTGTTCCCATTTCCGTTTGCATTGTTAGCGTGACCGTTATTAGCGTGAACATTAGTCGGCAGGTGAGCATTGTGGTTAAGGGACTTGCCGTTGAAAGGACGATCAAAGTGCCTTGCATCACGCAAACGGATAACGGGATGTAAGGTCATTAATTCTTGAGCAAGCTTTTCTGAATGATGAAGCTTGAGCGGATTACCGTCCAAACCAAGAAATGCATAGTGTGTTGTTGTCTCATACTGTTCTAACGTCGCGCTGATGCGATAGTAGATGCGAAATACGCCAAATTCATCTTGAACCCAAATAGGTTTGAGTTTGCGATAACGACCTGCGTTAAGTTCGCTCTTATCGTTAGCTTTTAAAGCGAGAACAATTTGAAGATGTTGAGACTGCGGGTGTGAAACAGAGTAATCGACATGAAAATCGGTCATTTCAAAGTGATATGGCACACCGTCTGAGGGCAGAATGACGGAAAGGGCATCCAATAATGAAGACTTACCCCAAGTATTTTCACCAATAAGCGTGGTTAGCTCGTCAAACGCGAGTGACATGCGCTTGATACCTCGAAAGCCAGAAATCTCGATTCTTTCTAGTTGCATAGGCTTACTCCTAACGGAAGGCTCTGCTAATTATTTGAAAGCTAACAGATATCTTTAATCATAATCGAAAAATCCAAATCCGGTATGCTCACCTGTCACAAAACCCGTTGTTTATTAATACGGTGCAAAATGAGATTTTTGATCTATCTCGAGTATTTTTTTGCAGTGCAGTTTCATAAAATTCACGATTCTGTCATGATTCTCGACCTAGTATGAAGGGACAAAGAGAGAAGAAAATATGACTAAAAAGAATAAGCCGACAAAAATAGTGTTGGCACACATCAACGACACCCACTCATACTTTGAACCAACCTCGTTACAGCTATCACTTAAAATGAACAACCACATCATTGAACCTTATGTCAGTGCTGGTGGCTTTGCTCGAATTTCAACACGCTTCAAACAAATAGAACAAGATGCCCAGCGTCAGAAGGTTGGAACCTTGTTCTTGCACGCTGGTGACTGCTTCCAGGGCACGTTGTACTTTTCCTTATTCAAGGGAAAAGCCAATGCCGATTTGTTGAATGCCCTTAATATAGATGCCATGACGCTCGGTAATCACGAGTTAGACATGGGTAATGAGCCCGTTGCGATTTTCGCGAAAAGAATCAAATTCCCGCTGTTGGCCGGTAACTGGAATCTATCGAATGAGGATATCAATAAAACTCATACGCTAGCGGACAACGACATTGTTAAGCCTTATCGGCCTGAAACACGAAGTGCTTCTTTTATAACGAAAGAGTTTGATGGCGAGAAGGTCGCAATATTCGGCTTAAGCATCGACAAGATGGCAGGCATCGCTAACCCAGATATCGATACACCGTTTGAAAATGCTTTGGAAACAGCAAAAGCGACCATTGAGCAAATCCATCAAGCAGGTATCAACAAGATTGTGTTACTTAGCCATCTTGGTTACGAAGCTGATTTAGAGTTAGCAGCCAACGTAACAGGTATTGGTGTCATCGTTGGTGGTCATAGTCATCGCTTACAAGGTGATTTCTCTGATATCGGCTTAGTTAAAGATGATGAATACGGTGTGAAAATTGGCGATACCTATGTTGTGCAAGCGGGTTTCCACGCCATGAGCTTAGGACACTGCGAAATCGAGTTCGATTCTCAAGGCAAAGTGACGCACTTCAATGGTAAAAACGAACTGTTATTAGGCCGTCGACTCTTTATAGACGCGAAACTGAGTGAAGTAGGGCAAGACGATGCCCACGATATGGCGTGTGAGTTTTTAAACAATCACCCTAATATTGCAGTGTGTAAGAAAGATCCTGAGCTGCAGAGCATTCTGACGGATAAATACCAGCCGCGAGTTCGAAAGCTTCAGCAACAAGTGATTGCTCATGCAGACACTAAACTTCGCCATGTACGTATTCCAGATGCTAAAGGCCCGAGTCAACTAGCCCCCTTGGTTGCTCAATCATTTCACCATCTAATGAACAAGAAAGGGCATCAGGTTGACTTTGCCATTCACAACGCCGGTGGTGTAAGAAATTCACTGAACAGCGGCGATGTCTCTGTTGCCGATATTGCCGGAAAACTACTACCGTTTGCCGTACCTATTGGTGTGTATGAAGTAAAAGGTGAAACGATCGCTGGCATGCTTGAAGGTGCAATCAATAACGCGATTGATAATGGTGTCGTGGGCACAGGTTCAGGTAGCTTTCCTTATACACATAATTTGAGGTTTTGTTACCACAAAGAAGCGCCTATAGGACACAGGATTCACCATCTAGAAATTCACTCTGATGATTCAGGTTGGCAAGCTGTTTCTCGCAACCGTATTTACCGGGGCGCGTCGTCAGCCTATACAATGAAAGGCAAAGAGGGCTATAACGCTGTGTTGGATATGATCGGTGATGGCACGGTCACCACTGACTCTATGGCAGACTGCTTCATCGAGTTTCTGCAAGACCACCCAGAGTCGCTTCAACTCAATGAACCGTTGAATTGCATGGAGTGTTTTAGATAACTAAAGCTGATACTGATATTTAACACTATTACTTTGGGTTATTTATAAAATTGGCATTGTTTATGCTTTATCTCTGCAGGTCGCCTTCTTGTGGAGATATGCATGGATAAGAAAGATTGGTTAGATGCGGTAGCGGTTGTCGGTTGGGTATCAGTTTGGTCAGCGTTAGTGTATTTAATACCTGCCGCAGGGCTGTAAATTGCTCTTTTTGCAACTTCATTACGCAGTGCAATAGTGTGTTTGACTTACGAATTTATTCTTAGAATCAATTCGCGTGTCTATTTGACAAAGTGGCATCAATCAGAAAGGAGCGTTTGCTCCTTTTTTGCTTTTTCCGTGCAAATTTATATAGACGAAACACAACCAGAGGATTATTATCCACGCGTTTGGGGAGTAGTTAGCGCAAGTTTACATATCGTCATCTCGTTAGGCCAAGAGTCTATCCGGTATGTAAAAGTGAAATCCCATATTTCACTTCAACGAGACCAACGCAATCACAGTCAAGATCCGTAATGGAGCTTGATATGCTTTGTTTGCGGAAGGTCTTTGTACAGTTCTTCCGCCCGGAGGAATAATGAACTCAACTCAATCTCTATTATCTACAAATAGTGAATCCTTTTTTTCATCGCCAATCATGACGACTTATGCGGGCTTTTTCCTGCTAACGGTTATTCTCGTCTCTATTGATATCTATCAGACTCGTGGCGGTAACGTTACTATCAAGAAAGCGGCAATCTGGAGTGTTTTCTGGTTTGTACTTGCGTTTTTGTTTGCTGGCTCGATTTACCTATTTTGGGACATTTATGCGCCGAACAGTGACTACACAGCGCAAAAAGCAACCGTGTCATTCATTACGGGTTACTTGTTAGAAAAATCCCTTAGCGTAGACAACTTGTTTGTTTTTGCGATGATCTTTGCTCAATACCAAGTTCCTGAGCATCTAAGACCTCGTGCGCTTCTTTGGGGCGTAATTGGTGCATTGGTGCTTCGTGCAATTATGATCGCACTAGGCGCACAGCTATTGGCGGAATATCACTGGGTGCTTTACGTGTTCGCTGCGTTCTTGATTGGTACAGGTATTAAGCTGGCATTAGACAAGGGCGAAGAGGAGAGTGTGAATACTCTGCCTGAAAAGCTACTTCGTAAAGTGATGCCGGTAACAGAGGACTTCCATGGCCCTGCATTAATGGTTAAACAGGGGGCTAAATGGGCATTCACTCCAATGATGTTGGTCATCGGTGCGATCGCAGTCATGGACGTGATGTTTGCATTAGACTCTATCCCTGCGATCTTTGCGGTAACACAAGAACCGTTCTTGGTACTTGCGGCTAACGTGTTTGCGTTACTTGGTCTTCGCTCGTTGTATTTTGTACTGCAAGGTATGATGGACAAGTTCATCTATTTGAAACCCGCGCTTTCATTCATCATGGTGTTCATTGGTGTGAAAATGCTTCTGGTTGATAGCGAGTGGGCTATCCCAACTTACTGGTCATTGGCGGTATTGGTTTCTACGATGACGATTGCGGTTATAGCGTCGGTTTATGCGAAGAAGCCAGGCATTGAACAAGTAAATTAAAAACAAATATAACTTATCGAAAAGTCGATAATGAACACGTGGTTGATGAAGTGGAAAATTTATTTATGTAAATTTTCTGTGACATTGGCCACTGTTGTTTGCGGGGTATTTGTACTAAATGCATGATTTAAACACTATATTGAATTTGTACTCACATAATCCGCATATCTATTTTGTGGCATTGTTAATGGTTTGTTTTATTAGAAAAACTAATCCCAAAATCTAATTTTAGTCATTTTTTAACCTGCAAAAGATCACCTATTATTCTTGTCATCAGAACGAAACACATTAATAAATTTATAGAGAGGCAATCATGGCTCAAGCAGTACAAATGAATACTATCGCTGTTCCTAACTCTATGGATAAGAAAACCTACTCGGTTAACTTCAAAGGATTGATTGCACACATTTTCGATATTCTTTTCGTAGACAACTCTCCACGTAGTTACTACGCAAGCGACCTATCTGGTCACATGCAACGCGATATCGGTATTAACCGTTAATCTCAGCGTTAACATGTAAATATAGAATTTTAAGAAAACGCCAGCTTCTAAAGCTGGCGTTTTTGTATCTGAAATAAACTCAATCTCTTCGTAAACTAAGCACCTGAAAGAAAAACCTAGGCATAACGGTCTGTATTTGAGCGCCATTCAATTCGCTTTGTACAAGGATCTCGGTATGTCAAACGCCAAACGCAATTCATCATTGATTAAACTTTGTTTATTTGCCTTACCGATCGGCTTCTATTCCTCAGTGTCGCTTGCACAAACCTGGAGTAATGAAGGCCAGCCCGCACAGGTTATCGAGCTCTTCACCTCTGAAGGTTGTTCAAGTTGTCCACCTGCTGATCAGTACCTCAGTACTTTTGAAGACCATCCAAAACTTTGGACACAAGTTATTCCGCTTGCCTATCACGTCGATTATTGGGATTACTTAGGTTGGGGCGACAAGTTCGCGAGTAAGGCGTTTAGTCAGAAGCAACGCTTGTACAAAGCTTATGGAGTAACAAGTGGGGTTTACACACCCGGCTTTGTTGTCGATGGAAAAGAGTGGCGCGGTTACTTTAACTGGTTAGACAGAACGTTGCCTTCGCTCAAACAACAAAATAACCCCAAGCTAACGGTCAACCATAAAGGCGATACGTTCAGCGTAAGTTACGAAGGCAAAGGTGATTATGTGGCACATATCGCTCTATTGGCGATGAACGAAGTCACCAGCGTTAAGGCGGGCGAGAACAGGGGTAAGAAACTCGAACATGATTTTGTTGTGGTTTACGATGGTTATCAGCGTGGTGAGTCTGAATGGCAATTTAATATCAATTTTGAGCCACTTGTCGCTACACCAGACGCAGTCGCTGTTTGGTTAACCGAGCCGAATTCGTATGCACCGGAACAAACGGTAGCAGGTTGGCTGAACTAACTGCAACCCACGACAATTGTGTAGCTGGAATACTCTTAGACGAAGTTGGTACGGCGAGTATCGAGGTTCTCACATCGATAACTTCGCTTCTGACGGATATTAATCAGTGAAATAGAAGCGAAAGGGCGATTTAGTTACGTAATACTGCTGAAATACGTTAATATAGCGCGCTATTATTTTAGCTTTGAGTTCCTGCAATTAATGACTAACACCACTACACCAACCAACTTCTCTGATCTTGGCTTAATCTCTCCTTTGATGGCTCGTTTATCTGAGCTTGAATACCAACAGCCAACGCCTATCCAAGCGCAAGTTATTCCAAGTGTGTTAGCAGGACGCGATTTAATTGCAGGCGCAAATACCGGTTCAGGTAAAACCGCAGCATTTGCACTTCCACTGTTACAAAAGATTCATGAAGATGCCCCTCTGGACCGTCGTTCAGGCAAAGGTAACTTTGTTTCTGGCCTTATCTTGGTTCCTACTCGTGAACTTGCTAAGCAAGTGGCTGACAGCGTTAAATCTTACGCTGTGCATTTCAATGGCGCGATTAAAACGGTTTGTGTGTTTGGTGGTGTATCGGTAAACACTCAAATGCAGGCGCTACGTGGCGGCACTGATATCTTGGTGGCAACACCGGGTCGTCTGCTTGACCTTATTTCAAGCAACGCTATCAAGTTAGACAAAGTGAAAACGTTAGTGCTTGATGAAGCTGACCGAATGCTAAGCCTAGGTTTTACCGAAGAACTTGATGCAATCTTGAAGCTCTTGCCGAGCAAAAAACAAACCTTGTTGTTCTCTGCAACTTTCCCAGAGCAAGTTAAAACGCTGACTCACGAACTTCTAAGCGATCCAATTGAAGTTCAACTTCAAAGTGCCAATGCGAGCACACTGGTTCAACGTGTATTCGAAGTAGAAAAAGGTCGCAAGACAGCGTTACTCGCACACCTAATTCAACAACATGAATGGCGCCAAGCTCTGATCTTCGTTAATGCGAAGAACAGCTGTGAGCACCTAGCAGACAAGCTTTACAAGCGCGGTATCATCGCAGAAGTATTCCACGGCGATAAAGGGCAAGGTTCACGTACTCGTATCCTAGAAGATTTCAAATCTGGCGAGATTGACGTTCTGATCGCGACAGACATCGCGGCACGTGGTCTGGATATTGAGAAGCTTCCAGTGGTAATCAACTTTGACTTACCGCGTAGCCCGTCAGACTACATGCACCGTATCGGCCGAAGTGGTCGTGCAGGTGAAGTTGGTCTTGCGTTATCTCTGATCGATCACGAAGATTACCACCACTTCAAAATCATCGAGAAGAAGAACAAGATTCGTCTTGAGCGTGAGCAAATTGAAGGCTTTGAAGTGGATGAAGAAGCGACAGCTGAACTGATCGCAGCACTAAAACCTGTTGCGCCACCGGCCGGTACTGGCAAGAAGAAAAAGAAGAAGAAAGCTCCAAAAAACCAAGATGTGTGGCTGAACAACAACTGATCTTGAGTCAGCAAGCCATATAAATCAGCAAGCCATATAAATCAATAAGTAATAGACATTCAAAAGGTGCCTAATTGCGCCTTTTTTGTGTCTGTAGGGCTGGGATTTGAGTCGTTAATAAACGACTGTTGCGGTGTTAAACAACCCGATAATCCGTTCGAAGGATAGCGTCCTCCATAAGAGATTCAGCGATTTAACGCTTTGCTCATAACCTGTTCGGGTTTTGAGCAATTGGGTAACCGCGTGAAGACCTCGATTAAACAATTAGTGCTGGCCACTTCATTTTTCCTGTTTACCCAACACTCTTCTAGTGCTGCTGAATTTGAGGTTAAAGGGGTTAATAAAACTCTCACCGAAAATGTAGAATTATATTTAGAACCTTTATCCGATGTTCCTGCATCACAGCTATCGAAAACGAAGCTATCTAAACGTATTCAAGATGCACTCAACCCTTATGGTTATTATCACCCACAGCTCGATATCGACCTCAATGATTCTGATAACGTGATCATTAACATCGATTCTGGTCCTGTCATGCGCATCGCAGAATCGATAGTAAAAATAACAGGTGAAGCTAGCCTAGATGCGGAGTTCATCAATATACTCAATCAAAGCAAGTTAGGCTCAGGTTTAACTTTGTCTCACCAAGAATACGACCAAACTAAGCGTGCGATTTTCTCTTTAGCAAAGCGGAAAGGTTATTTTGACGGCAGGTTTATCGAGTCAAAGATTGAAGTTATTCCTAGCGAGAACATCGCGAATATACACTTGTATTTTGCAAGTGGTCCACGCTACAAGTTCGGTTCTATAAGTATTCCTGATGATGGGGTTGACCCTACTCGTATCGAGAAAATACCCACCTTTAAAAAAGGTGATGACTTTGACACCATCAAGTTAGGTGAACTGCAATCTGATTTGTCAGACACTCAATGGTTTCGAAGTGTCATCGTACATGGTGACTTTGACAAACTTGATGACAACCTAGAAGTTCCAATTGAAATCATTGCCGAGCCAAGTTCTCGAAATATCGTGCAGGTCGGTGGCGGCTATTCTACAGATCTCGGTTTACGCGCCTCTCTCAGTTGGTCAAAGCCTTGGTATAACCGGAGAGGCCACAGCTTTGAAACACAGACATATTTGTCTGAACAGGAGCAATCACTTCAGTTGGGGTACAAAATCCCCACAGAGAAAGTCACAACGGATTACTTTGGTATTCAGTTTGAATCGAAACGAATTGATCATCGAGACACCAATAGCTTTACAAACGATCTTAAGTTCGAACGTTACTGGCAATTAGACAGTGATTGGCAAAGCACCATTTATGTCAAATACTTGCACGAACAGTACCGTCAGGCGTCTGAGGAAGAGCAATCGCAATTGCTGTTACCTGGCATCAGTTTTTCTCAGGTTGATCGTAAAAATGATCAGTTGGAGCTCAATCATCGACACATCTATTCTGTCGAGTATTCTGACCCTAGTCTGTTCTCTGACTCAAGGCTGTTGCGGTTGGAAGGAAACAGTGTCCTTTCATGGGATATTAGTGACAGGCAGAAGCTCCATTTCCGCTCCAACGTAGGCATCAACATTGCCAAATCACTATCTGATGTGCCGTCGTCACTGCGGTATTTTGCTGGTGGCGATGGAAACCTGCGAGGTTATGGTTACGAATCTATTTCCCCTAGAGACGAGAATGGTGAACTAACGGGGGCACGTTATATGTTAACTGCTGGGCTCGAATATCAGCATCAAGTCTATCGTTCAATTTGGTTGGGCGCATTTCTTGATGTGGGTGATGCATTTGATCAACAAGCGGATTGGAAGCGTGGGACGGGCGTGAGTTTGATTTGGAACTCACAGTTAATGCCAGTTAAGCTCGATTTTGCTTACGGCTTAGATGCGCCTGAAGGCGACGAATTTCGTATTCATTTTTCCTTTGGTACTCAATTCTGATTTTTGTACGCTGTTTATGCACTCGCGAGGATGCGAACCATCTAATAGGATTCAAGTAAATCGAAAGAGCGTAATAACCTTTGTGCTTTAGCAAACACAAAGGTAAAAACAATGAAAAAGCTACGATTCGGTGTATTTGGTAATATGGGCCCTGAAGCAGATGCTCTGTTCCAAGATATCGTCGCCAAGAAAGAAATTGAACACGGCGCACTTAAAGACTAAGACCACATGGCCATGATAGTGGTGAAAAACTCAGATATCCCCGATCGATCTGAAGTGATTAACGAAGGCGGTACCGATCCTGTGCCTGAACTGATTGAGTCAGCGTGCATTTTAGAACATGCCAATGTTCAGTTTGGCGTAATGACCTGTAACACCGCTCATTACTTTAGACCTGAGGTTCAAAAGCACACCAACGTTTATATCGTCGACATGCTCAAACCACCGTTGATCAAATCAAAGAGCAGAACTCTGAATCTGTTGTTGGTATTTTATGTACCAACGGCACATACAATTCGGGAATCTATGATCGTTACCTAACGGACGCGAATCTGGTGTTCGTTAAGCCAGATTCCTTTGAGCAAGAGCATAACGTGCATAGTGCTATCTATGGTGAAGTAACCGGTGAGATGACAGAGTGTGGACAAGCAATCCGAGAAACCAACGGGATCAAAGCGGGCGAGTTTGAGCGTAATGCCGCACTGCTTGCTGTAGCGATTCAATCCATCGTAGAGAAGGGCGTTGATACGGTTATTTTGGGATGTACTGAACTTCCTCTGGTTAGAAACCAACTTGAGACCGCATTTCCAACCATTACTTTTATTGATCCTATGGAAGCGGTAGCTGAACGTGTTGTCGATATCTATCGACTCGCAGAACAGTATGTGGAGCGTGGACATGTGGATTACGACATTAACAATGTTGATTCGATCTTCACGACGCTTGATATGGTGAACTATGTAGCGAACAGAGCGATGACTTGTCGCCCGTAAGCTAAGATACGCTTATGTGAAACACGAAAAAGCCGCGAACGTGACGCGGCTTTTTTGCATTTGGACTGGAGAAAATTAAAAATTAAGATTCGAAGCTGAACACTTAAAGCTCGAACTCGCCATTCATTTTTCGAAATAACCAATCAGGTACCTTGTTCCATGAACTGTAGTTCGGGTTCTTAGTATGGATTTGTTCCTCTGAAGCCCAGATGGTGTCACCTGATTGTTCTCGCGACACAGCCCAGAACAACTCCTCTTTCTGACGTGTTAAGTAGTGTGTCACTTGCTTCGCAAACTCTTCACTGTCAACCAACACCCCAAACTCAACGTTGAGAAAGTCTGATCTTGGATCGAAGTTAGAAGAGCCAATATAGGTGACACGCTCATCTAAAATTACTGTCTTGTTGTGGTAGTAGGTATCAACATGAAAGTAGTGATCATCATTGATCGCTTGGCTTTTGTACTCATAGATACTTACGCCCTTGTCGAGTAGAGTCTCACGGTGTTTTTCGTAATACGCAGGCACAAAGCCCGAATCATTAGAAGCCGATGAATTCGTCAGTAAGGTGACTTCGGCTTCGCTCTCTCTAAGTGCATCGACGAATACAAACTTGTTATCGCTTGGCACCATATAAGGCGTAGAAATAATAACCTTAGAAGGTGTCGGTACTTTTTGCTTCATCAAGTGTTCAATACGTTGGCGAAAGTAGGGCTTGTTGTCATTGAGTTTCTCCAGTGAGTCAAATACCGGCGTGACAGAGGCTGAAATGAACTTCGGTTGGTTTAAGCTCTTTATCTGCCTTTCGACTTCAGACGTGATCAATGCTTGATTCTTTTCACCTTTGTTCAACGCTTTGGTGAACGCTTGGTATTGCTCTTTCTCTTTGATTTTAATGCGTTCTTGAATTGGCACTACATGCTCACTGTTCCACAACGCTTGGTAGTTTCGGTCGAAAGCAGCAATCACGTCGCCTTTAAACAGCACATCCATATCAAAGAAGTTGGCACTTTCGCTGTAGCCAAAGTAGTCATCACCGATGTTGCGCCCACCGAGGATCATCGATTGGTGATCAACGTTAAAGTATTTCTCATGCAGCCGATTATCTAACTGTTTTTGATGAGTAGAGAAGTTGAGCGCACGACCAATCCAGCCAGCTTTACGTGACTCAAAAGGGTTGAACAGTCGAATCTCAATATTGGCGTGTGAGTCCAACTCCGCAAGCCATTTGTCATTGAATACCAACAAGTCATCCAGTGTGAGGCGCACGGCCACATCGCGGTCAGCGGCGTGTTTCAGCTCGTTTAACAGCATCAGACCCAGAGTGTCGTTTTCCCAAGAGAAGTAAGTCATATCAATCGAGTGTTTTGCTTGGCGAACCAGATCAATGCGGCGCGCAAAGGCTTCAGGCGCACTCGGGATCAAATAGACTTCGGCTTGATGTTCTGTGCTTTGCCAGTTAGCTTCGAAGTCAGGTTCAACATCGGGGTAAGGTTGGGCGCAGCCAGTAACTAAGATCGACAAAAATAGCACCATCAGCGCGTGAATACGTGTGAAGTACATTGTGATGTTCCGTAAAAATAGGGTAGAGGTGACAATGGCCAGATAACTGGCCATTGTGTGAGTGATTGATGATTAAGCGTTAGTTCTGATTAGGAATTTCGTAATCAGGCATGTATTTTAAGGTAAGTTCAAGATCATTTAAGCCTTGAAGTCTGCCGTTAAGCATATTGCCATCTGCAGCTCCGTTGAATCGAGCGTCCCAATTGTCTTCAATGATGATTTGACCATCACCATCGACGAACATTACGTTATCTTGTTGCTGGCTGTACTCATAGTCTGTAAACAGATTGTCGCTGAACCATAGGCGAGACATGTCGTTCATCAGAGCTTGGTCTTTTGAACTTAGGCTCACTTCTGAACCGTCTAGTTTATACGGTTTGTTGAAAATAAACGGCAGTTCTGAACCACCACAAGCACCGGAGATACAAGCAAACGTTTTTAGCAGGTCACCGATATCTAAATCGCCATCTTCACCTTGAGTATTGTATGTCCAAACGTTGAAGCTAGGCTTGAACGCAAAATGGTACATTGAAACTGGCGCGTATACGTCTGCATTTTCAGTTGAACGAATCGCTTGGTTACGTGCTGGCGCTTGGAATAGCATGTCATTCATCAGCATTTTGAACTCAGTCATGTTCTGTGTTGCACCACCCAGTTCATTTTCCAACTCAGGCTTGTAGTCTGCAAGTTCCAGTAATTCGTTGTTCATGTCAGAGTTACCTAGGCCAAAAAATAGCTTGGTCACGGCTTCATATGCGGTGGATGGTAGTAAATTCAGCACATCACCGAGTTCAATCTGCGCTTGAACTTCTTCAGCAGACATTGCTGACACCATATCGATAATGCGTTGCTTATTGCCATCAAGTTGCAGCCATACCGCGAGTTCTAAACCTTGATTGTTTTCGCTTAGCGATTCAAAAGTACCGCTGTCTACATCTTCCTTTAATAGCTCCAAAATGGTCGGAATTAAGAATGTAAGACTAGGCAGCATAGCCATCGTGTCCGCATCTTTTTCATTGTTACCAATGACGGTTGGTACTGAAAGGTCATTCAGAGCTGGTTGTGAAACAAAATGGTATCCCAATTCACAATCATTGATACACAGCGGTTTTCTGCGATGTTCATTATATGGTGCGAAAGGTAACAAATTTGCCATTGGAGTATCATTGATCGTTGATGATGGTAAAAACACACTTCCATTCATTAATGTTAACAAACTTTCCGAAACCCAATTTAGAGTCTTATTCAATGGGTTTGACAATACTGTCCCTTGTGCATCTAAAATTTCACTTAGTAGTAATTTCTTTTGCACATCTAGGGAATCGTCGAGGCAGAACGTGGTTTCTATTTCATCTGGCATTAGCTCAACGATAGGCGCTAAAATATCTTCTAGGGCTGGAACAGCATTCATTATATCCTGTAACGTCTCTTTTGTAGAATTATCTGCAAGCTCAGTTTTGGCTGACTTCGTCGCCTCACAGATAGATACGCTATTTTTTTCAGCCGATTTATAGCTTGTGTACTCGAAACCATAAGGGTTACTTTGCATGATTGAACGTTTGAAATAACCACCCTCACCGGCGATTGGCTCTTTACTATCGTTTTGTTGAAGTATGCCAACCGACATCGCACCTGAACCTTGGCCCATCAAAGTGACGTTTTCAGTGCTACCACCAAACTTATCAATATTCTTGTTAACCCACTGCATCGCACGCTTTTGGTCACCAATACCAAAGTTACCGCCCATTTCATGGTCAACCCACATTGAACCCAGTAGACCTAGACGATAGTTAAATGTCACGTAAATAAACGGGTTACCCTCGTCGGCGCCTTGCGCTACAACCGTATCACCTTGGATGAGCGGCTCTGCACCAGAACCGTATTCGAAATCACCACCGTGAATGAATACATAAACCGGTAGTTCTGCGTCAGCATCTACGCCTACTGGACGCCAAATGTTCAGATTCAAACAGTCTTCAGATGTGTTCTGTGAAACGGTCTTCAATTGAGGACAAGCATCACCAAACGACGTTGCTTCAACAATGCCTTCTGAATTGATCAGTTCAGTTAAATCGACAGGATTGCTGTGTTCAAAACGCTCTGCATCGGCAAACTTAATGCCTTTAAAAGACTCAACAGAAGCCAGTTTATCGTCTTCGGTATTAGATGTAACAACCAGCTCTTCTTTGGTCGCAGTAATCATCACATCGCCGATTTGAGTGGTAAAGGTTTCTGAAGGTGCTGGAATTAAAGGTTCAGGTTTATCAGGGAAAGGAACCGTTGGTTCAACGTCTGTGTCACAGCCAGCAAGAGCGGCCGCAATAGCGAGTGCGATGAGAGAACGATATGCAATAGTCATAAAAAATGTGTCCACAATAGAATTCGGTAAAATAACGAACCGCGCATCGATACCGTCAAACCTGTAGATCCATAAGGTGATGGCTCCGTCTTTGGAGCATTTGACGTTGTGTTTCTTCGTGTGTTATCTACTGGATAACCAACGTTGGCGCGTTTTCATTTGTATGATGTCGACCTAATACAACGTAGGTTCACATCAGAAATTTGGTTAGATTTAGTCTAAAAGCGATAGCCAAGGTTCAATGTCACAGCCGAACGAGTTTCACCTTTGTTGTACAACACGGTCATGTTGTAATGCTTGCCAATCTGTTTGTTGACTCCGGTTAAAAATGCCCACTGGTTAATGTCGACACCAACGTCGTAATCAAACTCAATATCATCTGTCTTTACAGTACCTTGCATACGTGAATCTAAACCTTGGTATTCAGCACCAACGAAGAATTGAGCGCGATAATCAACTAATTGGTAGCCCAACATTGGCTGAATCGTGACAATGCCGTCACCCCAATCATCCATCCCTTTCAGACGGGTTTGTGAATAGGTGCCGGTCAGTGATGCAAAGAACTCTTTGTAACCAACAGATAGTGTTGTACCCGCACCGCGTAAGTCATATTCGAGATGCAGTGGTACATTTAAACGCCCACTGTTACACAGTGCTGATACGCCCTCGCATAGTTTGTCACCTAGACCAGGTAGTTTGTTATTGAGTTTATCTTGTAGATATTCTCCCGCAGCGCCGGTGTAAGAGGCATCAACATTCGCGTCAACGTTTACCTTTCCTACATATCCGAATACATTCCAGAACGGCAGAATATTCACATCACCACGTATTGAAAGACTTTCTGCTTTAACCGTTGCAACGCTATCTTCAGGGTCGAACAGGTCATTCAAGCGCACACCGCCAATCACGTAATCGGTCATAGGAAGGTTCATGTCTTGATTGCGATAAGCAACTGAAACACCGAATGGTAATGGCAAATCGATACCTTGACGACGCACCATGTCACCCATTAAAGGGAATACTCGATCTAACTTAACACTCGCTTCTTGCATACGAGGATCTGAAACTTCTTTTAGACGCTCTTCATGCAGGACATTAACGCCGTTGTCGTCTTCATAAATTGCGACGGGTTCAGTTACAGCGCTCATGGTCATCGGTTTCGTTTTAGACGTACCCTCGATGTTAGTTGTCTTACGTTCAATAACGACTTTACCAGAGTCTAACGTTTGGAAATCAATCACTTGGTAATAGGTATCGACTTTTGACTTACCAAGATTAAATGGCTTGTCGTTGGTGATTACCATGCGTTTTGGTGTGCCGCCTACAAGTTCAATATCAACATTCAAGAAACGGAAATAGGCGATGTCTTGTGGTAAGCCGTATTTCGAATAGTTGAAGCTAATGGTCACGTCGCCGTTGTCTTTTTCATTGACTTTCACTGACGATGGATCGAAGCTTTCTGCATAATTTCTTAGTCGATACTCAGTGCGCGTAAACTCTTCAATTTCATCGATCAGTTTTTCGTTTTCATCCAGCTCTTGCGGGTTGTATTTGATGCGCAGGTCGATGTTGCCTTTGCTGTCTGTGTTTTTTATCAGATAGACGCTTGAGTCACGAACCTCATCGCCAATTTGTATGGTTCGATGTGCGTGTTCAACTAGGTGTTCGCCCTGTACGAGCGAACTGATTGCTAGCTTTGGTAAATCATGACTGATGCCATATTTGTCAAATAGTGCTCGACCTTTTTCCATAACTTCGCTGTAAGTCTTGGTTTCTGCCGCAGACGCAAAATTGGGGGTGGTAAGTAATAGGGCGCTCGCTAACACAGAAAGAGTATGGGTCTTACAGGCGCTGGTGCGTATTTCAAAAAAACTCATGACGGTTTCCACGCTGAGTGGCCTCAAACCTTCGAGACTCAAACAGTCGATGTAATACTGAACGTCGTGTTCAGTTGTTATGTATTTATCCGTTAGGATTGCTAGTGTGAATGTCGCGACTAAAAATGCATTGCGTCAATCAATGAGAGGATTTTAAGAGGAGGTGGCAGATCGCGTTAATCGCTTTTGATGGACGCTATCCTCACTTAGTAATAATTAGCGTTAATCAATTGATTTATAATGATTTTCAATAGATAAAAAAACGGCCTGTGAAGTAAAAATACTTGGCAGACCGTTTTGTTGTGAGTTGTTAAGCGCATTTAGTTCTAAGCAGTTACCCTCACTCTAAATAGATCAGTAAACAACTTCGCTATCATCAGAATAATCAAAATGTTTACGAGCATCAAAAGTGGCGTTTCAATTCCATAAACAGGTGTGAGGTTGAGCGCACCAGATGTGAGAACAACTAATAAGTTAATACCCAATATTCGGTGTACCATGAGCTTAGGTGTCGCGAACACTTTCCATATCACCATAATGTTAAGGAAGTAGAATAGTCCCAGCTCCCATAGTTCTGTCATTAATGGCATCACAAAGATGTATTGCAACAGAACCACCGACCCTGTACCCAACACACCATAAAAAGCGTCCTTAATAACGCTTGGTGGCATGGTCGGCACCATAGAAGAGAATACACCGGCTAACATAGGAAATATGAAACCACCTGGAACTGGAAGATAAATCCAAATCAACAGCGATGTGATAAACATCGACACGCCTTGCAGTACTTTGCGCCCATCTTCATTCAAATGTTCAACAAACGTGCGATGTGCATGATGCCAAGACACGTCTTTATGATCACCTATGACATTGAGTTCACCCTCAACAAGAGATTGTTCTGGTGTTAATACATCGAACGTCTTCAAGTTGTGAGTAAGAACTGCCCATTGGATATCTAAGTCTGATTCGCTGTTACTTTGTTTGAGTAATGTATCTTGGATATGTGCCATTTCATCGATACGCAAGCGCCATGTTTGGATGTTCTCTTTAAGGTGGTAACTTCCGGTCAGTGGCAGATCTAAAAGTTGATACAGCTTATCAATATTCGCGGTGTTGCTTTCAAGTGCGGCAATGTCGATGTTGTCTGTTTTTTCCATCGCATCTAACAACGCTTGTTTACTGGTTTCGAAACGTTGTACAAAGTTGAGTGCAGTATTCACAGGCCACACGATGCGATACACAATAGAGAACACAACAACACCTAATAGTGTTTCTTGAAGTCTAAGTACAGCAAAGTGAAAGGTGGTTTGGTTATCAAACCCGCCCATACAAGCAACAATCGAACACACGGTAAATCCTATTGAAAAGATGTAGCCGTATTTCTCGTCACTAGACATGAAAATACAAGTGCCTAAGAACACGGTAAGAAATGTTAGAAACAAAAATCGATCTTGTGAAAACATCGCAATGAGGAAAAAGGCATAACCGGTCCCTAACAAGGTTCCCATTAACCGGTTATGGCCTTTGTTTATTGAATGGGCGAAGCTCTCGTTCAATGCCATCACTGCGACGGCTATCGCAGCCCAATACGGTTTTTCCCAACCAAACCACAACGCTAGGCAGATTGCGATAACGATAGAGAGTGCGACTTTAATCGCGTCTTTAGTCGATGCAGTGAACATAAGAATCACCTAGCTATTTTTGATTATTTTGATCGAGGCAGTCATACCAACACGCAGTTGTACGTCTTCTGGTATTTTGTCTAACTTCACTTTGATAGGGATGCGTTGAGCTAGGCGTATCCATTGGAAGTTTGGATTCACGTTTGGCAATAAATCATTACCTGTGCTGCCGTCTTGCTTCGCGATACCAAAACCAATACTTTTGATATGTCCTTCTAGCTGAACATTGTTGTGCATCATTAAGGTCACATAAGCAGTGTCCTGAGCATCGACACCGACTAAATCAGTCTCTTTGAAATAACCTTCAATCCAGAAGCTATCTTCATCAATTAGCGCAACCACAGGTGAATTCGCGACAACTTGAGAGCCAACACGTAGGTTCAGATTGGTGATATAGCCGTTAGTAGGCGCATATACCTTGGTGTACTCAAGGTTGAGATGTGCTTCTTCTACGTTCGCTTTTGCCAGTTCGACATTTGCGGCGCTGGTTTCTACCGCGTTGTTCAAGTTGTTTAGTGTCAGCACGGGCACGGCACCGGGCGTTCTTTTCTCTAAATTCAACGCGCGTTGCTCTTCGTTTTTGGCTTTGGCGAGTAGGGCAAATGCTTGTTTTTGAGTCGCAAGTGCTTTTCTGTAGGTCGCCTTGTAAATACTCGGATCGATCTCAAAAAGAAGATCGCCTTTTTTTACCTTCGAGTTGTCTTCGACATGCACTTCAATGACTTGACCCGTGACTCGAGGTGTAATCGAGACGATATAAGCGCTGACTTGTCCGTCTCTGGTCCATGGGTTACTTGAGTACGACTGGTAATAGCTATAAACCACAGTTCCCGCAGCGGCCAATAATAAAAGTGTGATGAGATAACGTTTGATCACAGTAAGTGCCTCAAAAAATGGTAATAAAATGGCCGATAGCGCCAGTAAAAATCACGATCAAGCTCAGTTCTGCTATTGCAGGAAAGGCGACGTACTTATGAAGGCCAAACCGTGTCGCGATTGACCCTGTTAGCATTGTCAGTATGTAAGCCAGTGCGATAACCAATAACAGCGGTGGGAAGTAGACTTCATCCCACACAAGCTCATGCGGCATGGTATTCATGGTTCTGTTCTCTATTTGTTTGATGAATGCAACGATAACGGAGTTCGATTTATTGTGATAATCGCTTATAGAGGATCGTACCCATCAAAATCCAACTTTATTCGGTGATTATGCCAACTGCCTCTTTGTTGAGAGCCGTAAGCCAGTAAAACAACGGTAGGTAGGTTGTCGTTCTTGAAGTGGAAACACTTAATTGAAATTGATTTCGAAAATCATCTACTTTTGCCGGTTTAAGATAAATATATTTAAACCAATTACTTAAGGTGTAAATTGCACTTCAAAAACTATGCGAACAGTTAAAGTGATGATTTGATCCATCAAATGGGATTACATAATAAAACCTTTTGTTCTTAATATTCGGTTCGAAGCAACGAGATGCTTTATTTATTTTGAATAATCCAACAAATATCATTATTAAGTTATTAGTTAGATTATTTACTCCTTATATTTAGTAACAAGAGTAAATTTGTCATGGACATTATTTCTAATCTGTTTGACATGGCACCATTTGTCGCACTATTTATTACACTCTCATTGGGTTATATGGTTGGTAAAATTACTATCGGCCGATTTGTTTTAGGCGGTGTGGCCGGAACATTATTAATGGGCGTAATTATTGGGCAATTTGGTGTTCAGATTGATCCCGGCGTAAAAAGTATTTTCTTTGCGCTCTTTATTTATGCTGTGGGTTATCAAGGCGGCGCACAATTCTTTAAAGCGCTTAACTTTAGAACCATCAACATTCTGTTGTCTGCGGTTGTTATGACGGTTTCAGGCTTATTGTGTGTACTTGCCGCTGCGTGGTTGTTTGACTTAGATAGAGGTACTGCTGCGGGCCTAGCTGCCGGTGGTTTAACTCAGTCTGCGATCATTGGTACTGCAGGCGATGCGATCGCCCGTTTGGGTGGTGTGTCTGAAGAAGCCAAACATCTGATGCAAACTAACGTTGCTGTAGGTTACGCTGTAACATACATCTTTGGTTCATTAGGTCCAATCTTGATGGTGACTTGGGTATTCCCAACGTTGATGAAGTGGGACATTCGCTCTGAAGCAATTGCGTTAGAGGAGAAAAATTCTAACGGTAAACGTGATTTGGCAGATGGCGAATTTAACGCAGTCACAGCTCTAGTGACACGTGCTTTTAAAGTCACTCACGACGATAAACTGGTTGGAAAAACACTCGCGCAATTGAATCAATCATCACTTGCTGCGTGTATCGAACTTATTGAACGCGACGGAAAAGAGCTGAGTGCAGACAAGTTCACAGCACTTAAAGCGGGCGACCTTGTTGTGGTTACCGGCCGTAGAAATGCGGTTCATGAGCTACAGAGCAAGGCGCAAAGTAATGAAGTCGCATTACCGGAAAGCTATGAAGTTATTGAAGAAAATCGTCAACTTATCGCTGACAATCGCAAACTGATTGGTGGTTCGCTAAGAGAGATCAAAGATAGCTCAAATCAACGTTCGTTCCGTGGTGTGTATGTTACAGACTACATGCGTGCTGGTGCTTCAGTCGCCATTACTGATGATCTGATTGTTCAGAAAAACGACGTTATTCAATTAACAGGCACCGCACAAGACATCAACCGAGTTGAAAAGCACATCGGTAAGCGTATGGGTTCAGCAACCATGACTGATTTCATCGTACTGGGTTTCGGTATGGTACTGGGTCTACTTATTGGCTTAATCAGCTTCAAGATTGCAGGCATTCCCGTAACGATTGGTTCTGGTGCAGGTTGTTTGATCTCAGGCTTGCTTGTTGGCTGGTTACGTAGCCGAAACCCACATGTGGCTCAGTTCCCGGTAGGTGCAGCAAACTTCATTCGTGACTTTGGTCTAGCGGCATTTGTAGGCATTGTTGGCCTCCAAGCGGGCCCTCAAGCGGTTGATACCATCAAAGAACACGGCATGTCACTTCTGTTCTTGGGTATGGCAGTAACCATCATTCCACAGATTATTTCATTCTTCTTCTCGTACTTTGTATTGAAGATAAAGAATCCGGTAGAAGCTTTAGGTTGTGTAACCGGTGGTCGAAGTGCAAACCCAGCGTTCGCTGCATTGATGGAAAAAACAGGCAACGCAACGCCAGTATTCTCTTTTACTGTGACTTACGCCGTAGCCAACGTGTTACTGACTCTATGGGGCCCAATTATCGTCGGCATTATTACCGTTAATGCGGGTATGTAATTAAAACCTACAACTCATTATAGATTTAAAAAATCATCAACTTATTAACAGACCTACCCAATCAAAAATAGGGTAGGCCTGAATAATCACGCTTAAGTAAAACACTTTATTTAATTACAAGTGTTTAATATTAAATTATTAGGTAAATATTATGACTACACAAAATACAAATATCGACTTTTCAAAATTCGCTGATTTAAGCCCATTTGAATTAAAAGACAAATTAATTGAAGTTGCTCAAGCAGTGCCAGACCGTGCTTTACTAGACGCAGGTCGTGGTAATCCAAACTTCTTAGCAACATTGCCACGTAAAGCATTTATTCGTTTGGGTGAATTTGCAGTAATGGAAGCGGAACGTAACTACGCTTACCTCGGTGGTGATTTCGGTGGTATCCCTGATGGCGTGGGTATCGTTGAGCGTTTCGATACGTTTACTAAAGAATACTCAAACGACAAAGGTGTTCAGTTCATCGAGCGCGCACTAAGCTACGCAAAAGATCGTCTAGGCATCCAAAAACAAGCGTTCCTAAACGAACTCGTTCTTGCTTACCTAGCGTGTAACTACCCAGTACCACCACGTATGTTGACTAACATTGAGAAAGTGGTGAAGCAGTACATTGCAGAAGAGATGTATGGCCCAGTTCCAATGACCACGGACTTTGACTTGTTCGCAACGGAAGGTGGTACGGCATCAATGACCTACACATTCCAAACGATGTTCAACAATGGTCTATTGAAAAAAGGCGATAAAGTGGCGCTAATTACGCCAATCTTTACCCCTTACCTAGAAATCCCAGAGCTTTCTGAGTACGAACTAGAGATCGTTGAACTGCGTCTTGATGAGACCACTTGGCAGCTTCCAATGTCTGAAATCGAGAAACTGGCAGATACAGACATCAAACTACTTTGCGTCGTTAACCCTGCTAATCCAGCATCAGTGAAATTCTCTGACGAGACTCTAGAGAACCTAACAAACTTTGTGAATGAGCAACGCAGTGACCTATTCATCATCACTGATGACGTATACGGTACATTTGCCGATGACTTCGTTTCTCTATTTGCAAAACTACCATACAACACACTTTGTGTTTACTCGTTCTCTAAGTACTTTGGCGCAACAGGCTGGCGTTTAGGTACCATTGGTATCCAACACAAAAACGTATTTGATGACGCACTAAGTTCTTTCAGCGAAGAAAAACAGTGTCAACTTGATGACCGTTACAAAACACTGACTCCAGAGCCACGTGACATTAAGTTCATCGACCGCATCGTTGCGGATAGCCGTAGCGTAGCCTTGAATCACACTGCCGGTCTATCTCTACCGCAACAAGTGCAAATGGCGATGTTTGCTCTAACTTGCCTAATGGATTCTGAAGGTAGCTACAAAGCAGCATGCAAGCGCATCATTCGTGAGCGCTATACAACTCTATACACCAACATGGGGCTAGAAGTTGAAGAGAACAAAGATCGTGTGGACTACTACACACTACTAGAGTTAGACACTCTAGGTGGCAAACTATACGGTCAAGAGTTCGTTGAATGGTTCAAAGCAAGCGGTAAAGGTAAAGATTTCTTATTCCATCTAGCTCACGAAACTGGTGTTATTTTACTACCAGGAAATGGCTTCGATACTGTACATGCGTCGGTTCGCGTATCTCTGGCTAACCTGACTCACCATGAGTACGAACTGATTGGCCGCGCAACTCGCAAGGTATTGGACGAGCACTTCGCTGAGTTTCAAGACGCATAAGTTCAAGTCTGGCTTAGAATCAAATACATGATTTAAAGCCGATGGCGTCCAACTCATTAAGAATAAGCCTCGGCGATGTCGAGGCTATTCCGACCAAATAAGCACAGTGGTTAGATCGATAAAACTTCCTATCTTGATGTTCCGTTGTGTTTATTTAGTCGTCTTATCCAAGTATTCAAATCCATTTCAAACTGAAAGAGCGACGCATGAAAAGCATTATTTCTATTCAATCTCACGTGGTTTACGGGCATGCAGGAAACAGTTCTGCGGTTTTTCCAATCCAAAGAATGGGACTCGATGTGTGGCCAATCCACACTGTTCAGTTCTCTAATCACACTCAATATCAACAAGGTTGGACCGGGCAAACATTCGGCTCAGATGATATTCGAAACTTGATTCGAGGCTTAGACAACATCAACGTACTGAAAGACTGTGGTGCGATCCTATCGGGTTATCAGGGAAGCGCAGACCAATGTAAAGCGGTTGCCGAGTCGGTTAATTTAGTTAAAGAAAAGAACCACAGTGCACTCTATGTTTGTGACCCTGTAATGGGTGACCCAGATAAAGGTTGTATCGTTGAGGATGGCGTTAGAACCGCCATTACTAAACACTTGCTTCCTATTGCCGATGTTATAGTGCCAAACCAATTTGAACTAAGTGAATTGACCGGCATTAAAATCCTCTCCCTTTATGACGCGGTTACAGCATGTAAGAAAGCATTGGAGCTTGGTCCAAAGATGGTGCTCGTGAAGCATCTTCACTCATTACCCGATGACGCGTTCAGTATGATTTTAGCAACGAAAAAGGCATGTTATTTAGCCCAACGACCGAACATTGAATTTGCTCAACAACCGGTTGGTGTCGGTGACCTTATCTCTGGCCTGTTTACCGCAGGGTTAATAAAGAGAATGTCTCCCGTAGCTGCATTCCGACATGCAAATAACGCGGTCTATGGTGTGTTGGAGCTAACTAAAAGCTATGGCACTTGGGAGCTACAAACAATCAATGCACAATATGAATTTGTAGAGCCTACCCACGATTTCAACGTGGTCAAAATCGGGTAGAGCGTTTAACTCCGATAGTGGTGGAGGGTGTACCTATTCGATGGGTCGCATCCTACAAACGAGATTACGAGCTAAGACTAAACCTAGCTATATTACTCCCAGAAAGAGACGGACTTCACTTTATCCCTATTTATTAACTTCTCTGTTTATAGCTGTTCTTTTGATTAAACAGAGTTTCTGAATCATTTTAGAGAACACTAAATGAGCCTAATTATGAACCGTCTAATTTCCTCGGGTTTTACCGTTGCTTTGTCATTACTTGTAGTGGCATGTAGCTCACCCCACACGTTGGATGTACGCGTACACAAAGACAATTACAAAGAAGTGGTTGTAGAAGAAGCGATATCAGTAAAAGAGCCATTGCGTATGTGGGCGAGTGAGAACCCAGACTTCTTATACTCTCCAATCGATCAAACAACGCCAATTAAAGTGTCAGGTGAGCAACTAAATATCTTAGCTTTGTCAGGAGGCGGCGCGAACGGAGCCTTTGGAGCCGGTATTTTGATAGGGCTGGAAGAATCTGGCCAATTGAAAGACTACTCAATAGTTACTGGCATCAGTGCAGGAGCGCTAATAGCACCATTTGTATTCATCGGCGGAGATGCATTTCCGAAGATGAAGGAGGTGATGTTAAACATCAATGACAAATCAGTGCTCGGCAAAAAGAACTTTTTAAACACCGTGTTTAAAGATGCTTTTACTGACGGTAAAAACTTGAATCAATTTATCGCTCAGGCGTTCCCTGAACCGATGATCGAGCAAATTGCTGCGCGACACCGCAACGGTAAGCGTTTGTTTATTGGTAGCACACACTTTGATTCTGGAGAGCTTGTCATTTGGAATGTGGGCGCAATTGCAAATAGTGACATGCCAGATAAGTCTGAACTTATATATAAGGTTTTAGCAGCAAGTGCTTCTATTCCTGGAGTCTTCCCACCGCAGTTTATCAATGTGAAGTACGAAGGTAAAAGTTATGAAGAACTTCACGTCGATGGTGGTTTAGCCGCTCAAGTATTTTTCAATCCATCTAACTTCGACTATCAGCAGATCTCAGATGCTCTTGGGTTAGAAAAACCACCACAGCTCGATGTTATTCGAAATGGAGCACTGAAAGCGCCATACCACTCGCTGAGAGATAAGGGTCTAGATTTAGTAGCAAAGAGCGTATCAAGCCTGACTCTTGCTCAAACACGTGGTGATTTATATCGAATGAAATACATCTGTAAAATCAACAACATTGATATGCAATTTACTTACATCGAGCACGACTTTGGTTACGCCAAACGAACCAAAGACATGTTTGATGAACACTATTTATTAACCATATACGAATATGGTTATCACAAAGCAACTCAGGGCAAACCTTGGGTAACAGAATTACCTTAATTTAGGGATATCGTAAAATGAATAAAACAGCTTTAGCGCTACTTATCATGGCAACGTCTAGCGCTGCCATGGCACAAAATGTGACCTCAATGGAACAGCAAAAAGTCGATAACGACATGCTACAACTGGCCGACGTTCAACAAGAAGCGGCGTTGTTCATGGTTGAAGAAAATTCAGACTACGTGGAGATTGACTACATTGGTCAGTGGGTTGACGTGAACAATTACGTCACACACAAAGAAGCTAAAGAACGCCAGCTTCAAAAGACCACCAAGAAATACATTTACTCGCAAACAGGTGAAACTCTAGAATCCATCGAGCAGCGAATTGCTGAGCATATTCAAGTGGACCAACCTAGATATTTCAGTGTCGATGTTTACCGTAATTACCACGGTGATTCTGGGGACTTTAACTATCTAGCTCGAGTTATCGAATACATTTAAGTTATTCGTTTTACATCAACGATAAAACCTACTATCTTAAGTAGGTTTTTTTGTTTCAAATTGACGAATTATTTTCACTAATATTATTCTGACAAAGTAGATATTTCGCCAACCTGTGATAATTTAAATACATAACGATTAAAAGTAAGCACAACAACATGAATTTCAGCATTGAACAACTTCTCGCGTTCGTTACCGTTTATGACCAACTCTCTTTCAGCAAGGCAGCAGTCAAGCTTAACAAGCACAGAACGACAATCGGGCAGGTTATAACTAACCTTGAAGACCAACTCGCGGTAAGCCTATTTGAAAGGGTTGGACGCTCTGTAAAGCCGACAGAAGATGGTCATCTTCTTTACCACTACGCTAAGCAAACGATTGAACAGGCACGCACTTTCGACAAGGTAGCCTTGAGCTTGTCTTATGGCGGTTTGGAAAACATTACTTTTGCTTATTCAAGTGTGATACCTCATCAAATCCTTGTGGATATTCGAAAGAAGTTGCGTCGTGATTTCCCGATGATGCGAGTGAATTTTCTTGTACGAAATAAAAAAGACATTAAGCAAGGCCTTCAGAGCGGTGAGTATCATTTTGGATTGGTCAACGTGCATGACAGTCGTGGAATACACAGTTTTGATGCCACCTTTTTAGGCCATATAGAATTTTTTCCTTTCGTTCAAAAAAATGGTGAGTTTTCATCTTTGGCAAAAGAAGATGTACTTTTAGCGCTAAGAAATGCGAAGCAGTTTGTCTTAAAATCCTTCATTGAAGAAGGAATGTCCGAAAAAATAACCGTTAGTTCTGACAATGAAGAAGTCGACCAATTAGCGCTAGTTATCAAAATGGTTGAAGCAGGTCTAGGATGGGCACTTCTACCAAAAACGTTCGCTCATTCTGAATTTTCGCATTACGACATCGAACCTATACAATCGTCTGAAATGGAACAAGGATTTAAATTTGGCTTTGCACTATGGTGCCCTCATTCTAAACAAATTAGCGAAGTTAAGTCATCAGTATTATCAGTTATCAAAGAAAACGTAGAGCGATTGCTAAAGCGAGATTAATGAACCAATAACACAGTTTACTTGTTCACAGAGGCTCATTTATATGAGCCTTTTTCGTATTTGTCATCTTTAGAATGATTTGATTTTGTAGGGCTAGATCCTCCATATGAGAGTAGGGCAATACCACAGTTTGACCTATTCTAACCTTGTCGATTAAGGACCCCTTTATTGGCAATAAGTGTTTAATTTCTATGTTTATTGCAAGGAAGCAAACTTTCGGCCGGGTTTCGTCACCCGGTCTTTTTTATGAGGCAAATTTTATGACTCGCTGCGGCGGCATTGTTCTTCTTTCCTGCTTTTTATTTACAACATCTTCTTTCGCATCGTTTTATGATCCTGTTGATGGTCAATTTGATATGGGGCATCACCTTGCGGAAAACGCACATGGCTTTTTGCCTATCCCAATTTTGATTACCGAGCCTGCGGTGGGGTACGGCGGCGGTGTGGCTGGTTTGTTTTTACATGAGACGGATGAGGAAAAGCGACAAAGAAAGCAAGCTGCTCTTTCTGCCATAGATGGTGGTGCGCAGTTAGTACCCTCAGCAATGTCAGTAGTGGGCGCAGTAGGGACAGAGAACGAAACTTGGTTTGTATTTGGTGGCCATAGACGATCTTGGATGAATGATTCCATTCGTTACACAGGAGGCGGCGGCTTTGGTGTTGCGAATTTGGATTTGTACACATCAATCAACTGGGGCCCCATAGATCATGACCTTAGAATAGGCACGTCAACTTCGGTAGCCGTACTTTCACAAAAGGTGCAGTTCCGGATTGGGCATACGCCTTGGATGTTGGGAATAAAGCAGTTGTTAGCTAAGTCTGAGATTGAATTTGATAACATGGTTTTAGACCGAATTTTGGGTAACGAATCGGTTACTTCTGGTTTAGGGTTGGAGGCTGAATATGACACAAGAGATAATTTATTTTATCCAACCAAAGGTTACAAATTGTCTGCAGATTACATGGTGTACGACGATGCGATTGGCAGTGATTACAATTACCGAAATTTGAACATAGATGGCGAAGCCTATATCCCAATTACCAATAAATGGACGTTAGGCTTGGCTGCAAATTATCAAAGCTTCGAACAGCAAGACCTGCTTGTATCACCCACAGCGAAACCGTACGTGTCGTTACGCGGGGTGTCATCTTATCGGTACCAAGGAGATGAGATTGAAACAATCCAAGGCCAATTGACGTATAGCATCACTCATCGTTGGAAGGTGTCTGGGTTTTACGGTTCAGGGGTTGCAAAGCAAGATAACGGCATAAGCCACGACAGTACCGTCAATGCCGGAGGTGTCGGCTTTCGATACCAAATCGCGAGACGTTACGGTTTGCATCTTGGGATGGATTATGCGCAAAGCCATGAAGAACGCGCTATCTACTTTAACGTAGGCAGTGGTTTCTAGAACAACGGAATAGGTTAAATTTTTCCAAGAAAAAAGGCGCTAATTAGCGCCTTTTCGTTTTCTATCACTTTCTTACAGTAAGATTACTTCTTACGGCAGAACTCAGCGATTACGTACATTGATTGACCGCCGTTTGTTTTACCAGAAACAAGCTTAGGATCGTCACCAACGCTGATACCACGAATAACAGTACCTTGCTTAATCACTTGGTTAGTACCTTTGATTGGCAGGTCTTTGATTACTGTTACGTCGTCACCTTTCTTAAGTTCAACGCCATTCACATCAAGAGGCTTGTCATCAGCAGACATGCCGATTTGTGCCCAAACTGATGTTTCTTCTTCAAGGTACATCATGTCTAGCGCGTCCTGAGCCCAGCTTTCTGTGTTCAGACGAGTAAGTTGACGCCATGCCGTTACTTGAACTGGCGCTTCCTGGCTCCACATGCTGTCAGTCAGACAACGCCAGTGGTTGATATCTTTAGGATCGTCAATCTCACCAAGACATTTGTCACATACCATGATGCCGTGATCCACTGTTACGTGGCTGTGTGGCGGCACTGCGTATGCAGTAAGAGAAGAATCAGAACCACATAGTTCACATTTAGATTGGCAGCGTTCTAGCATAGTAGCTTCAGAAGACATAATGGACTCACATTTATTAGGTATTAAATTACGGGGCTATTATCCACTTTATTTACAATAAAGAAAGAGGTCGTACGGTATTCTGTCTTGATTAATTTTAGCTGAGATCAACCATTTGTGTTTTAAAGTTTTATGCAAACGGTTAACTAGGGGAACTGTTCGAACGGCAGATACAAAAATGCCAGCGGTTAGGCTGGCATGAATAAGTTATAACTTGGCTTAATGATCTGGGCTATTTACCTTTTAATCATTAGTTACTTGTTGCTAATCAATCGTTGCATCAAGCAGTGCAGGGTTAACGACCAAGCTACCCGTCGCATTACCTTGTGTGAGATTGAATTGCACAATTTGTGATACCATTTCTTCATGCGCGGCACTGTCGTCTTCTGCAGGTAGGTGAGATTTTTGTGGTGCAATCACAGTACTATGCTCAGCAAATGAAGTGCGAGCAAAATAAGATGCCAATAATTGGCCTGTAGAATGATTAACACTGTTCTTTAACTCAAGTTTGCTAAACAGAGCTTGCGTGCCAGCTGTAGGCAGTCGAGTCGTATTAGGTATTGTTTCATCACCTTCTGCTTGTATGCCAAGTACAGGGCCAGACATAAGCGTCGCTATGTTAATCGGGTCAACATTGTCTAACACGGTTTGCGCCGCATAAGTGAATGACGTGAGCGTTGCATCAATCACGGCTTTTGTTTGCTTTTGTTCATTACTTGCGTTCGAGTCACTGAGCGTTTCATAGAAATCATCAAAGCAATCACCACCGTCAACTGCCGGCGTTTTGTTATAACAATTGACCGCATAATAGTCTTGATAGGCGGTGACTTGAGTACCTATTACCGTATGCTTTATTGTGCCGGAAAATGAGCCAGATTCAAGTAAGAATTGACCGATACCACCGCCTGGATTCGCTAGCGTTGTCGCTTTATAAGCAAGTTCGTCATCAACCGTGATGCCGAATTTCGCATCAATTTTGGTGTTGGCTACCGCTGAAGAGCTAATGCCAGTAATGCCACCAATAGAATGCCCCATCAAAGAGACGTTGCTCGTATCTAAAGAGCTAAATGGTGCACCAGTACCGTTATTGAGCGCAAGTCTCAAACCAATGCCATCAATCGCACTTTGTCTAATATTGTCACGGGCAACCGGTAAGTACTCAAGGTTCATGTACACAGTCGGTGTGTTTGGCGTAGTCACGACTTCTCCATTTTGTCCAAGACCTCGCTGACCATGTAGCGGTTGATCAATCGCAACAATGGCATAAGGTTGCTGGCCGGTTTGGATTGCGCCCGCAATATGCTGCAACGCGAAAGCGTAACTGGTCTCTTTTAAACTGGTAATACCGTGCTGGTATTGAAGTACTGGCAGGCTGTTACCGACAAGGACACCAGAAGGAATAAACATAATAACATCAACGCTTTCAACAGAGCGAATCTGTGGTACTGGGCTGTATTTGGTTAAAATTCGTTCCTGGTCTAACTGTGAGCCATTCGCTAAGGTGAGTTCGGCACCAATTAGGTTTTTTTGGTAGTTTGGGTCCAATAATTGATTAGCTGGATCTGAGATACCTAACTCAAATAGTTGTCGTGCAATCTCACCTTTATCCGCATCTGAACCCGATGATAGAACCTTTAGTATCTTGAGTACACTTGGCATGCTACTGCGCCAAGGCTGAGTTTTCCAACCACTATTCGCCGTATCATTTGATAGAAAATAAGGCAATTTCACCTTGGCACGATATACCGTGATCTCGCTTCCTGTTGCTAACTTGAAACCTGCGTAGTTGGTTGTGAGCGCATCAATACCTGCCGTCCCCAGAGCAGCCATTGCATACGGGTCAACGCTTAACGCGGTATCAAATGGCATAGTGTTTGGGATCGGGCTTGCACTGTCTATTTCTATCTCATAAAGGCTATTGAGCATATCTGCATCAATATTGTTCGGGTTGGCGCTGCCTTGCCAAATCTGAGATTGGGTTGATTCATACCCTAGTGCTAACGCGTTTTTAGTATTTTGCATAACGTTACCTGCCGAGGCGGTGGTAAACCAAGATGAGTATATGATTTCATCTGAGCTTGATACAGAACCATAGCCAGCGAACAACGCTTCAACTTGATGGATGATTTTCTGTGGTAAATCGAGCGAGCCTGCTTGGTCAATATCTGTCGTTTTTAAAGATGCGTAAGAGCTTGATGTTCCAAGTGGTTCATCTGCGCTATCAACAATTGAGTCAGTTAATGCATAGATGTAGTCAGAGCTAGGATCTAAACCTTTAAGAGGCAACACTTGTATGGTCTTAAAATCACTAGATGCCACTAAGTAGTCAACGCCAGCAGTTAGCGCAGTAAAGTTAGACATTACACCAGTGCTCAGGTCAACATCCACTTTAGCAACTTTTACACCGGCATTTAGGTGCGCGCTAAACGGTGTCGTACCCATCATCACGACATCATTCTTCAGCGTCCTATCACTTGGAAGATTCACATTGATAGTGAACGGCATGATAGTACTCCAACCATCAGCTTCCCCCATGGCTACTTTTGGATCATTCAAGAGCCCCGTTGAATTTGCATCTAACGGAATGTTTAACGTGTGATCGTTGGTATCGAATAGAAAAAAAGACGGCAGAGGAATATCTGCTTCTGGGCCTAAGAGCGTAAAGCTGACTTTTGAGCTTCGTTCCAAGGATTGTTCGATAGCATCAGAATAGATAGATCCTGAGCTTTCACTATTATCACCACATCCAGCAATTAGTAATGCCGAGCATACGAGAGAAAAAGAAAATTTATTGTTCATGTAATTATTCCCGTACGGTTAGTTGAAGGTATAGTTTAGTTGGATCGCAGAAAGGTAAGCATCGCCTTCAGCATCAAATGTTAACTTGTCATCGGCAGCATCAGTTTCTGTGAATGAACCACTTTTACTTTGCACGAGAGCAAATGCAGCATCGACAGTCATGTTTTCAGAAACTGCGTAAGTTAAACCCGCTGAATACCACATCCGATCGCTGTCTGGGATACTTAACGTTGCTTCACCTGCTTGTTCGTCATATGCCAAACCTGCACGTAAAGTCCAGTTTTGGTTAACCGTGTAAGTAGCACCTACAGACCATCTTTGGTTGTCTTCGTAATGTTCTGTCTTTAAGAAACATTCATTATTTTTACAATCAGGACTCGTCGCTTTTAACTCTTTGAACTTACTCCACTTAGTTAACTGCCAACCGTAGTGTACGGCCCAAGCATCATTTAGTTGGTGGAAAGCAGATAGTTCGAAGATGTCTGGTAGCTCAATTTCTAGCCGCCCTGTTGTTTTTCCTGGCTGGTCATTAGCCATTTTTAAACCTACATAGTCAGTGAACTCACCGTCATCAAAATCGAGTTCAACAGACGATCGGTAACCAAAGCCAAAACGGTTGTACTCGTTTAGTTCATATAACGCACCCACGTTCCAACCAAAAGCAAATGTCTCACCAGTCATCGATATCAATTTGTCGCTTGATGAACCACCAACAGGAAGGCTGCCTTTATGTCTGTTGAGTTCAGCTTCTGCATAAACAAAATTGACGCCAGCTCCAACACTAAAGCTATCGTTAACTCTGTACGCAATGTTTGGATTTAGGTTTACGGACACCAAAGATGTGTCACCGGCTAAATCACCTGCATAAATATCATCGGGATAATCAGTAGCAACGCCATATGTAGTGAACATGCCAATCCCCCAAGCCCATTTATCGTTGATAGGGCTAATGTAGTAAGCGGCAGGGACTATTTGTAAAGGGGCTACGTCAGAAGACTTCTGATTGAAATCGCTATCATTAATTTTGGTTTGAGTGACGTTAACCTCTGGATCAACGATAGAAACCGCGCCTGAAAATTGGGCTGTATCAAATAGGGTCATTGCGGCGGGGTTTCTCGCTAGTACACTCGCGTTATCGGCTACAGCGCCTTCACCTGAGAATGCGCGACCAAGACCTGAGGCAGAATGCTCAGCAACTTGGAAACCAGCCGCAAGTGAGTTACATGCAAATAGTACTGAAAGTGAAACGAGAGAGCGTTGTATTGTTTTCATCCTTGACCCTCCTAGGGCATCGAATTTCGTTATTATGGTTTGAAAACACACTGAGCATTTTTGGTGTTGAAGCTCCAATGTAAATGGCATGTTAAATTCATGTTTTATATAAAGTCAAAGAAAGAGTTGTTATTTTGTGAGGTTATGTTTTAAAGGGGCGGCACTTTAACATCGATAATATAAGTATAATCAATAATTTATTCGTGGTTGGAGGTGTGACCAGAGTGTTTATGCATCGTTGCGGTATAAATAGTGTTCAATAGCTCAATATGTAACAACTTTGTTTCTGTTTACCACCATTCGCTAAATCGGCATAATATCGACACTCGTTAGAAGTCATTAAATTGGAATTTTAAGTTTGGAATTACTCGCGATAGAGTTTCTTGGAAAACCGCTTCGTTTAGAAGGATCAATGGCAGGGTGGCAACAGTTGTATTGGGATAACACTTTGGTATCTCAATTAGATGCGACCACAGACCAAGAAGACGCCCGAAAACACGAATTTACACTACGCGCTGGCGAAGAAACGTTGCAGTGTCACGTTAAATCGACCGTTCAGTGGCAACCGTTTGAGATGACGTATAAAGCGTCGGTGAATGGGCAAACCATTACCGAAGGCAATCGAAACACCAAAGATATTGAACAACAAACTCCTGTTGTCGCTCCTAAACCAGAGAAGCGTTTTAGCTTAATTGGGTTGGTGTCGCTTGGTATGAAAGCGCTTAAAAGCGCCAAGCTAATCAAGGTCGTACTTGCTTCTGCGAGTTTAGCGGCCTATTCATGGTTGTTTTCAATTCAGTTCGCTTTGGCCTTAATCGCCTGTTTAATGTTCCATGAGTACGGTCATATTAGAGCGATGAAATACTTCGGCATGAAAACCAAAGGGATCTATTTGATACCATTTCTTGGTGGCTTGGCGTTATCCGATGAAAAGATTAATACGCGTTGGCAAGATGTGGTTATCTCAATCATGGGGCCATTGTTCGGCCTGATATTGTCGTTAGTATTTATGGTGCTGTATTGGGCGACTGGCGAAATGTTCTTTGCCGGCCTTGCAGTATTTAATGCTCTATTAAACCTGTTCAATCTATTGCCGATTTTGCCTCTCGATGGCGGACATGTTCTTAAAAGTATCAGTTTCTCGATGAACAGCGTACTTGGCATTGTACTTTGTGTCGCGGCTGCCGTTGCTGGTGTGGTATTGAGTTATCAGTTGAATTTAACCCTGTTTGGTTTCTTATTGATCATGGGCAGTGTTGAAATACTGTTTGAATGGAAAGGACGTCATCACAGTCACTTGTTACCGTTAGACAAATACGGGCAAGTCGTGTCGTTCGTTTGGTATGTAGGTTTAGTGAGCAGTTTGATTGGTGTTATCTGGTATTTTGCATCTACTGGTGATCAGCTATTAAGCCTACCATTACAAATTCTTGGTACTTAACGAGTGAGTTTCTGTTGTTGGAATTATCCAGCTGCTTAGTGCACTTGAACTGTTAGCAAGCAAGAAACTGAAAATGCCCTAACCAATATGGATAGGGCATTTTTGTATTTACACCAGCTAGGCGATTCTTACTTAGATTACGCTTTGCAATTTGGTCTTGGTGAACCTGATTGAGGAAGCGTTTTTATCGTTGCTTGTAGATCTTTAATACGCGTACTGTGGGAAGGGTGCGTAGAAAGCAACTCTGGCGGTTGATTACCCCCTGATGCTTTCGCCATGTTTTGCCACAAGTTGACACTTTGGTTTGGATCGAAACCTGCTTGAGCCATATACTCTAAACCAACAACATCGGCTTCAGACTCTTGAGTTCGCCCATACGGTAGAATAACGCCATATTGAACGCCTAACCCTAACGCGGCCATCGTCATACCTTGATACTGTTTGTATTCTGATGCACCTAACGCAACGTTAGTAATAGATAAGCCCGTATTAGCGATTTGAGACTGAGAAAGGCGCTCATTACTGTGGTCCGCTAAAACGTGTGCCACTTCGTGACCGATAACCGTCGCGAGTTGGTCTTGATTGACTGCAACCTTGAGTAACCCTGTGTATACACCGATTTTTCCGCCAGGTAGGGCGAATGCGTTCACTTGATCACTATCAAACACAACAACTTCCCATTCACTAAAACCTTGTTTAGGAATATATTGAGTGATGCTGTTCGCTACGCACTGTACATAAGCGTTAGTTTTGGCATCTTTGCTGATGGGTTGTTCTTTTTTCATTTGTTCAAAAGACTGTGCTCCAAGCTGAGACATGTCTTTATCTGAAAAAAGCAGCAATTGGTTTCTGCCTGTCGGAGAAGCGCTACACGCGGTTAGGCCTGCAAGTGTGAGAAGCGAGGCAAACTTCATCCATGACGTCATACAATATCCTCTGTGTATTCGGTTTTTATGCATGTTAACATCAACTTGCGTAATAGCTAAGGGCTGTAAGATAACTAACAGCGGTAATATAGAAAAAAGCTATGCACGCGATAACAAGATCAATAATTAAGGAACCTATATGAGTATTTGGAAAAAGCCCGTTGACCTAGATACCTTCAACGCGACCTCAAAAAATACCTTAATTGAACACCTCAACATTGTTTACACCGAAGTAAATGACAATTCTTTGGTAGCAACCATGCCGGTTTGTCACTTTACGCACCAACCACTGGGTATGCTTCATGGCGGCGCATCGGTTGTGCTAGCAGAAACGCTTGGCTCATTGGCTGCAAACTTCTGCGTACCAGAAGGCTATTATTGCGTTGGGCTCGATATCAATGCGAACCACGTAAGGTCAATGCGTGAAGGGCATGTCATTGGTACTGCTGAGCCTATTCACTTGGGCGTCTCTACTCAAGTATGGCAGATCAATATCACTGATGATCGTCAACGCTTAGTTTGTACCAGCCGTTTAACCATTGCCGTTAAGAAACATAAGCGATAACAGACTAGGCAGTCGTACGCTGGTTTTGTCTTTAGAAGAAGTAATCAGTACTTAGAACAAGCAATCAGTATTTAAAGAAGTAACCCGAGAAGCCCATGGTCATAACGTTTAAAAGTGGAAAAGTCATCGCAACCGCACATGAATTGGTTGTTCGTTTAGATGGGGAGCATAGAGTCACGCTGCAAGCCCAAGTTGATGCAATTCAATTGATCGGAAAAGGGGCAAATGTTATTTCAGCTAACGGTTCTGAGTGTAAATGGTCGATAAAATTAGACGATGAACAGCAGCTCCGTGAAATCGCTAATGAAATTGGCTGCGATGTAATGTAATCCTTTACGGTAAAGGCACTTAACCCTTAAGATTGAATAACATCTTAGGATGTCGTACTCATAATTCACAATAAAATTGTGTCAGTAATATTGATTTTACGCCATAAAATAGGGAAACTGAATTCAATGTCCTTTGAATAAGTTTTCCTCTTTATGAGCAGCCCAAGACTTCGCGTTCAATTTGAAACCCTGTTTGAATACTTCGATGGTAAAGATTCTGATGTTCAGCTCGACGACATCACGGATGTGCTCTGTTGTACTCGTCGTAATGCCCGAATGGTACTCAACAAGCTTGAAGAAGAAGGGTGGGTAGAATGGTTACCTGCAGCTGGTCGAGGAAAGTTATCTCAACTTATCTTTAAACAGAATCGTTGTGATGTCAGCGAGAACCTAGCAAGACGCTACTTGCAGGAAGGAAAAATTGGACAGGCGCTGTCAGTGCTTGATCACAATGCTGCCAAACTCACCCAAGTTATTCAAAACTACTTGGGTGTACAGTATCAAGAAGGTGAACAAGTTATTCGTTTGCCTTATTACCGACCGCTTTCAATGCTTAACCCAACCAAATCGATGCGTCGTTCAGAGCAGCATATCGCTTGTCAGGTATTCAGTGGGTTGACTCGTCTAGATGAGAATGACCAGCTCCAACCCGATCTGGCTCATTCATGGCAAAAAATCAGCGATTGCCAATGGCGATTCTTCTTGAGACCCGGTGTTCGTTTCCATAACGGGGAACCTCTGTTAACCAATCATGTTGTGGATACACTGCTTGCGCTCGAACCTCTCAACATGTTTTCGCATATCAAAGATGTCTCTTCACCTGCAAATTGTGTCGTAGATGTTTTTCTCACACGTCCAGACAAGTATTTTCCGCTTGCGCTAACGGAATCGGTCGCTAAAGTTACTTTACCGATCACTTTACGTGGTGAAGATTACGATATTCGACCGATTGGAACGGGACCTTATCGCATTGAAAAGAACGACGAGAAACAACTCGTGTTAACCGCTTTTAATGGGTACTTTGGTTTCAGACCGTTAATTGATCGCGTTGAAGTTTGGGTGGTGGATGAGGCTTATTCTTCAATGGTTTACCCAAGCCTATCTAAGCCTGTTATGGCCGACCGTGGCGATAGCGATGAAGTAGAACTCGATCCTGGCTGCACGTATTTACTGCTCAATAGAAAGAAAGGTATTGCACAAGATCCCGCATGGGCACAGTTTTTATCTAACGCATTGAATGCGGCGGATCTGTTTGTTCATATTCCAAAAGAGACTGTTATCGATTTGGGCGTGTTACACGCTTATGGGATAAAACCCGGTTGGTATGACATAAAGTTGAAGGTGCCAGTTTGTCCACCAGAAAATTCCAAACCAACGATAAGATTGGCGTATCAATGCCAACATCCAATGTTTCCAACGCTTGCCAAGGCGATTGTCACGATGCTGAAGCAATACAACGTCGATGTTGATCTTTACGGTTACGAAACCGATCCTCCACACGCTGATGATGTCGATATTTGGATTAACCCTATGGGTATCGCTAATAACAGAGACGACGCTTTAGCCGGTTGGCTAATGGACTACAGTTTTCTTGATGAATCTAGCCCGGCAGAAGACTTCGACCAATGGTGTCACATGATTGACCGTTGGCGTTCTGGTGAATTCGAGCAATTCCCAGCACGACAGTTAGGTAAACAACTGGTCCAAAGCAATCAATTGATCCCGATGTTCCATTGCTGGTTAGGCGTTAATAAAGATCAATGTGGTACGTTGCAAAACGCGAAATGTAATGCATTAGGTTGGTTCGACTTTAGCCAAGTTTGGGTGAAGCCTGACGTTGATTGAAATCCAAGAAAACTCAATTAGGACCAAATAACTCATTTAGGAAAAACGATGCAAACTCTGATGGTTACATTTATTACGCTGGTGGCATTTGCTGCGAATTCAGTTTTGTGTCGCTGGGCCTTAATGGATCAAACGATCGATCCTTTGAGCTTTTCGATCGTTCGCATCTTATCTGGTGCGCTTACGCTTCTGATTTTATTAACTTTGTCTTCCCAATCTAAAGCTAGACGTGTGTTAACAAACAACAAATCGCTATACACAAGGTTAAAATCACAGTTTCAATTCACGTCAATACTGTCACTGCTCGTGTATATGTTTGGTTTCTCGTTTGCTTACTTAGAGCTCGGCGCAGGTCTTGGTGCTCTGGTGTTGTTTGTCGCAGTGCAATTTACGATGATTGCCGCGCACCTGTTTTCTGGAAACAGAATGTCGCTCATTGAGTGGGGCGGGTGTTTGTTATCTGTGGCAGGGCTTGTTTATTTGTTAATGCCAACGGAATCGACTCAAGCACCCGACTTAGTTTCTATTATCTTGATGTCTCTGGCCGGAATTGGGTGGGGCATTTACACATTGGCAGGAAAGAAATCGTCAAACGCACTGCAATCGACCACCGCTAACTTTGGATTCAGCTCGCTAGTTATCCTTGTGGCATTGAGCTTATTAGTTTTAATACCTAATGCATTAACGCAAGTGTCTATCACTGAGCAAGGTTTGATTTACGCGGTTATATCGGGCTCTGTGGCTTCTGGTATCGGTTATAGTTTGTGGTATTACGTAGTGAAAAAACTGAATACCGTGGTTGCGTCTATTGCACAGCTTTCTGTTCCAGTTATCGCGACACTTGGTGGCGTATTACTGTTATCTGAACCTGTCACTATGCAATTTATAGTCTCATCAACCGTTATACTTCTTGGGATAAGCTTGGTTCTTGTCGCACCTAAACTTAAGAAATAAAGAGTTCAATCATTAACTTCTATGGCTAAACCAAACAAGAAACAACCGACCAAGACGGTTCAGATTTTCTGTGCCAAATGCAAAACGCAGCTTTTTAAGTATCGGAAAGGTGGCAAAGGTGCACTCGTGAAATGTTTTAAGGAGCGTATCGTTGAAGATTTCACGACAAAACCATGTGTGTGCCCTGAATGCGGGATTGAATTTGCGCGAGACACTTTGGTTCGAGGTACGCCAGCCTACAAGTTTGTTGGTGGCAAGGTAACGATGAAATAACCTGTCACGATGAAACGACCAGTCATATTAAAACGAGCAAACAATGCTGAAACTAAAAATGCCACAGCACGGTTTGTGTGTGGCATTTCAACGTTGCTTTTGATACTCAGTGTAAATAATTGAGCTTAGTAAGCATTGACACGCCCTTGAAGCTTAAGAAGTAATAGCGAGACAATTGCGCCCGTGGTGTCACACAGCATATCTTTCTGTGCATCCCAAATATCGCCTTGTGAACCAAGGAATGCGATACCTTCATCACCACCTGCAATCTCCGCGTACCACCACTCGATGATTTCATAACCTGCAGCAACACTCATGATCGCAAATAACGCAAAGAAACATGCAAGCACCGGTTGAGCCAGTTTTTTACGAATCAAGTACTCAGCGAGTGGGTAAGCATAAAGGCCAATAGAGAAATGCGCGACACGGTCAAAGTTATTCCGTTCTGAACCTATCATGTTATTGAACCAATCAAATGGCACTTCCGCGAAGGTATATTTTGCGCCTATCGTATGCAAAATCAGCCAGATAAACATCAAAACGTAAGCTGTCTTAGTGAAGGTGAGCTTTGTTGATAACCACCAAATACCCACCAATATCGCGAGCGCTGGGACAATTTCGGCAATCCACACCGCTCTTGAAGAGGGAGCGAACGCTGAAAATAGAAACACCGTCAGATACAGCGTCGTCAATGACAGCAATGGTCGATTTTGAGCAAGTGGCGTGATTGTCATATCAAGATCTCTCGTCGAAGTTTTTAATAGTTTTACACAATAATGAACAGTGTTCAATTGTGTCTTAATCACCAGATTTGTTGAAAAGTGGTGTTATCGCCCAGTATCTAGACAAACGGTTGCTAGAGTTTCACAAAAGTTTGATTTACAACAAAGCGATCCTTAAAATCGCTCTATTACTACATAACAAGAAAGAAAGTCATGAAACTGGAAACTGTCGATTACCTTGCTGACGACGCAGCAGAACAATTTGTTCGCTCTCTACGTGAAACTGGTTTTGGTGTTCTTAAGAACCACCCAATCCCGAAAGAGCTTGTTGAGTCAATTTACGAAAACTGGTACCAATTCTTCATCTCTGAAGAGAAAGAGAACTTCCACTTTAATGTTGAAACACAAGATGGATATTTTCCACCTTCAGTGTCTGAAGTTGCTAAAGGCCACACTGTAAAAGACATCAAAGAGTACTTTCACGTATACCCTTGGGGCCAAATCCCTGAACAGCTGAAAGAACAGATTCTAGATTACTACCAACGTGCGAATGCTTTTGCTCAAGAGCTGCTAGGTTGGGTTGAAGCTCATGCTCCTAAAGAAGTACAAGAGAAATTCTCTATTGCGTTATCAGAAATGATCAACGGCAGTGAACAGACTCTGCTTCGTGTTCTTCACTACCCACCAATGCAAGGTGATGAAGAGCCAGGTGCAATCCGCGCTGCGGCACACGAAGACATCAACTTACTGACGGTTCTTCCTGCTGCAAGCGAGCCGGGCCTTCAAGTTAAAGCTCAAAATGACGAGTGGCTAGATGTTCCATGTGACTTCGGTAACATGATCATCAACATCGGTGACATGCTTCAAGAAGCATCTGGTGGTTACTTCCCATCGACAACTCACCGTGTAATCAACCCATCAGGTGAACGCCAAGAGAAGTCTCGTATCTCTTTGCCTCTATTCCTTCACCCGAAACCAGAAGTAGTGCTATCTGAAAAGTACACAGCAAACGAATACCTAATGGAACGTCTAAGAGAGCTTGGCGTTATCTAGTCAGTTCAATGCTTCGTCCCTAAAATTGGGATAGATGTGAAAGGTCAGCTAAGTCGCTGACCTTTTTTGTATCCGTACCAAAGAATTGCGGCTTTATTACTAGGGCGTGTTGATCTTTCGAGCTGATTTTTGCAGCGAGTTGCTGGGTATTTATACAAGGCAGAGGCATCGATGTGTAGCTAGCCTACATGAGAAGCCGATAACGTAGTAGAAATGACCAGCAAACGCTGCCCGAAGGGTTCGGCTAAAAGCGTTTTACTCTTTGTTGAGGGAGATTTGCTTAGAATGACTAGGCTACTTCTCCCTCGCCGCGATTAAAACGCTTTTATCTCGAACAAAATTTAACCGCGAAAGGTCAACACGCCCTAATGGTTGTATTCAACGAAATGGTACTCAGTTTTGACGATAAAAGGTGCCTTTAAGCCAAACGTTAGAAAGTTGTTTGTCCTTAAGCTCGACAAATCTTAGAAAATCGCTTTCAATTAAAGAAGATACGCAACGGATGCGAAACAGGTTACTTATAGTATCCACAGTTCTAGAAATCCATTAATTCAGAGAAGCTAACTGAGTCAACTATGTCGAATTATCAAGATGTGAGAGCAAACTTTCATTGCCATATGGAAAACCCATTGCTTTGGCCGATAATGGAAGTGCTTAAGCAAAAGCCAAGCGGATGGAAAGTACACACATTGGCAGCTCATCTGAACGATCTTGGGTTTGTGCCAGTGTTGGATGCTGTGCCTGAGAAAGAGTTGTTTAAAAAGAACTTCCTTATCATGAATGCGCTTTATCAGCTTCAAGAAACCTTACACCCAGATGGTTGGCTCCAAGTCCAAGCGATGGACATCGAATTGATGAATGGTCGTTATCACGGAAGCAGTCACAGCATCGATCATCAAGACCCACTTCGAGAATACTACATTAATTGGGTTAACTATGAAGCGGATGAAGGTGAAGTCAAAAGGCTGTTGAACGAATTTTGGACTCGGTATAGAAAGTATGTGGGTGGTGATGAACTCGATATGGATCGAAGTCGAGCATTGAACCTGTTTGAGTTACCTTTAGACGCGACACACCATGAAATTAGAAAACGTTGGCGACAACTGGCATTGAGATGGCATCCGGACAGAGATGAAGGCAACACCGCAAAATTTCAGACGCTCTGTGAAGCATGGCATGTATTAAGAAGCTCATAATCGACAGGCATTTTTAGCTGTCTAATTGCTCAGAACCCTAAAACGGAAAGCCCCACATTGTGAGTGATACAAGTGGGGCTTTGTCGTCATTACGTTATGTTTTGGGTAACTACGTTATGTGCTGTAGCGACTTAAGTTATTGGTGTTAGGAGTGATCTTTGCTCTCACCACTTTTATGTTCAAAGGCATAGTCGAGTACTTTACGGATATAAGGCGCACCAACTTTTGAGCCACCGTTACCGTGTTCAATAACCACAGTTGCGACATATTCAGGGTGTTCATACGGTGCGAAAGCCGTGTAAAGCGCATGGTCAAGCAAGTGTCTAGCGAGTTTCTTCGAGTTGTAGACCTGGTCTTTCGCAAGATCAAAGACTTGTGCAGTTCCTGATTTGCCGCCGCTCGTGTATTCAGTTCCCTTAAATGCACGTCTGCCGCTGCCTCGATTACCGTGGTTTACGAGTCGCATCGCATTGATTGGCACATCCCAAATTCTATCCGGTACTTCGGTGATTGAGGGCATTGGCTCCGGTTCGACAAGTTGTTGTGTACTGAAATCTTCACCGTGATCTAAGGTGGCTCTTAAGATATGAGGTGGCATCACCTTACCATGATTAACCAATACTGACGTTGCTTTAGCAAGTTGCATAGGTGTCGATGTCCAATAACCTTGGCCAATACCAATCGGAACTGTGTCACCCTGATACCAAGGGGTGCGATAACGCATCATCTTCCATTCTCGAGTCGGCATGTTGGCGGTACTTTCTTCATAGATATCAATGCCTGTCGGTTCACCAAATCCAAATCGGTTCATCCAACTTGAAATTCGGTCAATACCCAAATCGAAAGCGGTTTGATAGAAGAATGAATCTACCGACTCTTCAATGGCTTGAGTGACATCGACAGGTCCGTGACCCCAACGTTTCCAGTCACGCCAAGATTTAGAGTTTCGTTTAGAGCCAGGAATTCTCCAAACGCCATGGTCGTTACGGATGGTATCTTCAGAGATGACATGTTCTTGCAGTCCTGCCACAGCCATAAATGGTTTAACGGTTGAGGCAGGAGGATAAACGCCTAGAGTGGTGCGGTTAACCAACGGGTGAGCCGGATCATTCAATAAACGTTGGTAGTTCTTACTCGAAATGCCGTCGACAAATAGGTTAGGGTCGTAACTCGGGCTTGATGCCATCGCCAACACGCTGTTGTCTTTCGGATCGAGAATAACCGCGCTTCCAGTTCGGTGATCAAGTTGCTCAAAGACGTATTTTTGCAGCTCAAGGTCAATATTTAACACGATATCTTTACCAGCTACTGGCGGCACGTACTCAATGGTTCGGACTATTCGCCCACGGCTGTTTACTTCGACTTCTTGATAACCTTTGGTGCCGTGCAGAATATCTTCGTAATAACGTTCAACACCCAGTTTTCCTATGATTGTTGTAGCTTGATAATTCGCTTCTATCCCTTGTTCTTCAAGCTTTCTGAGATCGCTATCATTGATGTGCGCCACGTAACCAAGAACATGGGTAAGCACCTCACCATTCGGGTAAAAACGCTTTAAGCTGGTATCGATAGATAAGCCGGGGAACTGGTACTGGTGCACGGAGAACTTGGCGATCTCTTCCTCCGTTAAGTTCTCTAGAATAGTCACAGATTTAAAACGGCGGGTGTTGTGATAGCGTTTTTTGAAACGAGCGATCTGCTCTGCATCACGGGGGACATATTTGTCTAGCTTGGCGAGCATTGCATCGACATCATCGGTTTGCTCTGGAATCATCGTCAGATCAAAGACAAGCTTGTTCTCTGCAAGCAACACGCCGTTACGGTCGTAAATAAGTCCACGAGTAGGGGCGATAGGTAATACTTTGATTCTGTTGCCATCGGCACGAGTTTGATAGCTTTTAAAATTTTCAACTTGAAGTCGGTATAGATTGCCGACTAAGACAAGAGTGAACATCAAGATCCCACAAAACGCGACGATTACGCGGTTTTTGAATAGGTTCACTTCGATTTTATGGTCACGCATCTTAACGCGTTTATGATTCATTGAAGCCTCAAGGGTCTGTTACATTTGGTTACACTTGTCGAATCGGGACTTTATCTGAATATCACTAGGGTTTTGTAAAAGCTGTGTCATGTTTTGAGGGATCGACAGCATTAGATGGCGGTAAACAGTGCCTTTAATTTTCTCATTATAAAAGATGATAAGTAATTGATGTAAAGATTGGTTTTATGAATTCATAAAGTTCAAGAGTTTTGACGACACTAGAGGTTAGGTCAAAAGAGGTTAGATAAATTTACGGCCCTCAGAATGAGAGCCGTAGAAGGTTAATTTGCTTATTTAGTGGCTTAGAAGCTTTAGTAAATTAGAAGATTAAAACTTCAAAAACCTAGAAGCACAATAAATCCGATATTTAACGAAATCAGTTCGAAGGCTTGAACTGAGATTTACGCATACGGTTCAGAGCAGCCATCACATCTAACGTTCTTGGTTTCGCTAGGTCACCGTAGTTAGGCATGTTAGCGTGCCATTCGTTTTCTAAAATAGCGTTAAACTCTTTAGCAGGGTTGTTTGACCAACCTGGAGTTTGTGCGAATTGGAACCAAGCCCAACCGATCGCATTCACTTCAGACGGTGATTCTAATTGCTCAAGCGCAGAAAGGTCTGCAAACTCTTTACCAAAACGCAGTGACTCTTTGCCTTTAGCATTAACACGGAATTTACCGTCAGTCAGAATGTTCATCAGTGAAGCACGGTTCAATGAACGCGGTACAAACGTTTCTAAAGCAGTTTCACATTCGTTAGTACGCTGAGTAGGGTGCTGAGCAATCACGTCTTTTGCTTTTTCAGTCACATCTACCGCTTGGTAGTCGTGCATTTGAATCACAGTGTTCGCGACATCTAGGTAATCACCAGAGCCACCCATTACAACAATGGTAGAGATATCCATCTCTTCACGAAGCTGACCAATGCGGTCGACAAGTGGTGTGATTGGCTCATCGCCTTTTGACACTAGCGCTTGCATACGCTCGTCACGAATCATGAAGTTAGTCGCTGACGTATCTTCATCGATAAGTAGAGTTTGAACGCCGGCTTCAATCGATTCTTGTAACCAAGCCGCTTGAGACGTAGAACCTGACGCATCTTGTGTGCTGAAGTCAGATGTGTCTTTCTGCATTGGTAAATGGTTGATGTAGTTTGACAGGTTCAAGCTGTGCACACATCGACCATCTTCAGCGCGGATCTTCATCGTATCAATCGCAGTTACAATGCCTTCGCGACCGTCACCAGGAATATGGTTGTAGATAGAACGTTCAACGGCGTTCAACAGTGTCGATTTACCATGGAAACCACCACCAACGATCAGCGTAATGCCTTTTGGAATGCCTAGGCCGGTCACGTCACCTTGGTTTGGAGTATTTAACGTAACACTCAATGATTCTGGAGCCGCGAAAGGTACCGCGTCTTTCATTGGAAGGTCGCAGTTACCCGCGATACGAGGTAACACACTGCCGTTTGCAACGAAAGCGGCTAGGTTGTTTTCATCCAATTGAGCACGCAGCGCTTCTTGGTCTTCAACGGCTTCACAATGTTTGATCATTGCATCGATGTTTAACTCACGCTCAAGCGTCGCGCGACGAATAAACTTCGGTAAGTAGAAAGTGATGATGTTGTTCGCTTTCTTAGCAAGAATGCTACGACCATCAGCTGGTAAATTAATACGGAAACGAATTTCGATGCCGTGGTCTGTGAATACAACAGCTGTGTTGTCTAATACGGTTTGACCCGTCAGCGCGATAGAAACGGTCGACTCTTGTTTCGCGAACTCAGAGAAGCTACGTGCGATAAAGTCACGAGCGGCTACTTGGTATTCGTAAGATTTTTCTTTCAGCCAATCTAACCCGGTCAAAGACCACGCGCGCGTTGCACGAAAACGAGAAGCTGACGCGTATGGGTCACCTTGGATGTGGTCGATGTGTAATTCAAAATCAGCAAAGTCGTATTGACCTTTAATTTGTTGATATGCACGGTAGTTTTGTTTTTCGAGCTTTTTAAGCTTTGCAGTCAACTGATCCATAACGAGGAATGCCTATATAAGGGGAAAGATAAAAACAGAAAGGCGGCGATTATAAAAATCACCACCTTTAGAGTAAAGAGAAAGTAGGCCTAAATCCAAAACTAACTGCTCTTTTTCGCTTTAAGCGTAACGAGTTGTCCCCAAATAGTTTTGATTGATTAAGCTGTGTTCGAATTCTTGGCTCGGCATTGGTCTTCCGTAAAGGTAACCTTGGCCCACATCGCAGCCTTCATTAATAATAAATTGCTCCTGAACCTCCGTTTCTATGCCTTCAATCGTCACTTTTAAGTCGAGCTTTTTGGCAATTTGGACAATAGAACGAACAATTTCCGAGTCTTCGTGTGAGTTGAGCATTTGGTCGATAAAGCTCTTATCAATCTTAATGGTGTCGAATGGGAACTTCTTCAGATAACTGAAGGAGGCGTAGCCCGTACCGAAGTCATCTAGTGACAATGTAACGCCAATATCGTGCAAAGATCCCAAGGTATTCTTGGCAACCACTTCATCTGCTATCAGTCCACTCTCCGTAACTTCAAGTTCTAAGAAACGAGGCTCTAAATGATAGGTTTCGAGTAGGTGAACCACTTGTTCCGCAAAGTGTACGTTCTTGAGTTGAATTGCAGACACATTCACAGCCATCTTGAAATCTTCAACGTATTCGGACCACTCTTTGGCTTTTTCAATCGCATTGCGTAAAACAAAGCTGCCCACTTCGAAAATCAAACCGTTTTGTTCAGCCATGTGGATCAGGGTTTCGTTAGAGATATCACCCAAAACAGGATGTCGCCAACGAAGCAAAGCTTCAGCACCGACCCAGCGATGCGTCAACGGGCTAACTTTGGGTTGAAAGTAGAGCATAAGGTCATCATTACGAACGGCTTGAAGCAAATAGCCTTCGATCTTATTAATGTGAGTTTGTTCTTCGGTATGGGATTGAGAGTAGTAAGCGAACTTTTGTCCTGAATCTTTGCAGGCTAACATCGCTTCAGAAGATTTCTGCAGAATGCTTTCCGCGTCATCTTCGTCGTTCGTAATTGCAATCCCAATAAACGCGTGCAAATGCACTTTGTCACTTTCGATGTCGAATTCTGAATGACCAACTTTAACGAGCGTCTGGCAAAGTTCTTCAAGGCGATGGTGTAAATCTTTAACGCTAAACGCCAATACGAGGTCAACCGAAGTAGGGCGTGCAGTTAACACATCGATATCAGAAATACAGTCGATGCGTTTTCGGTATTCAACAAGCACTTGGTCTAACGCGTTATAGCCGTAGCGTGCTTGTATGCGTCTACCGTTGGTAAAACCAATATGAACGACTGCAAATGAGCTGTCTGTCAGCCTTCTCTGTGACAGTAGCTTGTGGTTTAAGCGAGATTCAAATGCGTTTCGGTTTAAAAAGCCGGTGCCGAGGTCGTGATTCTTTTGGAAGTTAATCTTCTGTTCAGCCGCTTTTCGTTTATCAATTTCTTGATTCAACGAGTAATTAAGGCTCGCGAGATCTTTAGTGCGATTGTAAACGCGGTTTTTTAGGTCGCGATTCATTTGGGTAAGCTTGGCGTGTTGGAATAGGGTTTTAAGCTGAGATTCAATCGAAGTCCGAAAGCTCTCTAACAGTTTGATATAAGTAGGGGTGTAGTGATTCTCTTTCGAGTCCAAGATACAAATGGTGCCAAACAGTTCACCGTTAGGCCAAAGTAATGGAATACCACAATAGGAGTCTAAGCCGAGTTTGATGTCTGGGTTGTTGTCCCACTTAGGATCGGCAAGCGCGTTAGGCACAAGAAGCTGTCGTTGAGTTTCCATCACTGTTTCGCAGTACAGCCCATTCCCCAGCGTTTCAGAATCACCTTTGTTGTATGGGTTGTTCTCGCTACGACTGGTTGAAAAAACTTCAATGTAATTGGCGTGAACACGCATGATTAGTGCTGCGGGCACTTGAGTAATTTGAGCTAAGAGGTCGACAATATTCTGCCAACCGTGCTCCATATCGTCTGGGATATCTAAATCGAGAGTTTTTATTTTCTTCATATGACTCCGAGTCAATTATGCTAAATGCATCAACACATCCTGTGTTAATTATGATGAACCAAAGAAAACTGTGAATCTTACGTTAACTAAGTATAAGAAATGTTGCACAAAAAAACCTCGGCAATTTTGCAGAGGTTTTCAAATGTGAATACGGGTCTCAGTAATGAGATAAATTTCGATTAGGGCTTTAATTTTATAAAGTCTTCGCTATTCAGTTTCTTACTGTAATCTACTGATGGCTGCGCGAACCCGTTGAGCTGCAAGAACTCGTCTTTGAACCCTTGGTAATCACCTAAAGTTTGGAAGTTGTTTTCATCCATCTTTTCTAGTAGTTCAGTTACGTGCGCTTGGGTTTCTGGATCTAATTCCCAATCATCCATACGGATCAATCGCTCACCATCAAGTGGTACTTTTGATTGACCATAGAGTTTACTGCTAAATAGACGCTGCATTTGTTGGATACAACCTTCGTGGGTCTCTTTCTCTTTCATCACTTTATACAAAGCAAGTAAGTAAGGGCTGAGTCCCGGGATGAAAACGCTCGCTTTAGTGACTAGTGCTTTACAGACAGTCGCGTAAGCGTTGCCATCAAAGTTAGCTAATTCTAGATTAAGAGCGTGGCTGGTTTGGTGAAGGTCGATCTTAGCGCGACCTAAAGTACCGTCTAAGTAGATAGGGTGCGTCACTTCAGGGCCAACATAGGAGAAGGCGATCGTCTTACAACCCGGAGCAATAGACTCAGCGTTGATCAGTTCGTCTATCCAGTTTTCCCAATCTTCACCACCCATCACTTTGAGTGTACTTTCAGCTTCTTCTTCTGTTGCAGCGTCGAGCGTGTTGGTCACCCAGTTGTCGTGTTCCAGAGAAATAGTTGCGCCAGTTACGCTTTCACCAATAGGTTTGATGGCAGAGCGCCAAAACTCATCGGAATCTGGTTTAGGGCGAACGCCTGCAGCTAAGCTATAGATAATCAGATCCACTTCACCTTCGAAGTAGGTTTCAATGGCTTCGACAACTTGTGAGCGTGTTTCTTGCGAAAATGCGTCGCCAACGATGTTGATAGCAGTGTGTTGCTCTCGTTCGGCTTCTTTTTTGAAGTAGATGTTGTTGTACCAACCAGCACTACCTAGGGATTTTTCGTTTGGACCGCGCTCGAATGAGACGCCGATAGTGTCAGCTTTTGCGCCGCCAAAGGTAAGGGCAATACGAGCGGCAAGGCCAAAGCCTGAGGAAGCGCCGATAATCAGTACTCGTTTAGGGCCATCTTTGATTTGCGGCGCACTCTTAACAAACTTGATTTGTTGCTTTACGGCTTCTTGACAGCCAAGAGGGTGAGCGCTTTTGGCTACCACACCCTTGATAACAGGTTCGATCAGCATAAATAACCTTACAGTTAACGGTGATATGCACTCAGGCTAACGTAAAGCTGTGTAAAATTTATTGAGCTAGACCATTAAAACTTAAAGATACTGATATAATTCTTCGGCGACGAATTCAGCAATCCAAGGTTGAGCTTCTGGTTTTGGATGCAGTCCATCGTTCATCATCCACTCAGGTTTGAGGATGATATGCTCTAGGAAAAACGGCAAAAGTGGCACGTTTTGTTGATCAGCAAGCGCTGCAAAAACGTATTCAAACTGCTGGTTGTAACGCTTTCCGTAATTTGGTGGGATTTTAATCTGCATCATTATAGGTTTGGCGCCCGCAGCTTTTATCTGCTCAATGATCTGCTCAAGATTTGCAGACATCAGCTTAGGTGGGAAACCACGAAGTCCATCATTCGCACCAAGTTCGATAAGAACGGTGTCTGGAGCATGTTCTTCAAGCAATTGTGGTAGGCGGGCTAAACCATTGCCCGTTGTATCACCAGAAATACTCCCGTTAACCACGGTTACCGTTTTGTCATGCTTTGCTAACGCGTCTGGTAACAGGCTTGGCCAACTCTGTTTGATGTCCATGTTGTAACCAGCACTCAGGCTATCACCAAGGACCAGTAACTTAGAATCTAAGCGGGTATCTTGAGCCAAAGAAGCGGTTGAAAATAAAATAAAGAATAAAAAGGAAATTAGTCGAGTCATGCATACATCCATCATTAAAGCAGAAGCTGTTTCGAAGACAGTGTCTACTAATCAAGAACATTTAACAATCCTAGAGCACGTCGATATCGATATTCGTGAAGGCGAAACTGTCGCGATTGTCGGCACGTCTGGCGCGGGTAAATCGACCTTAATGACGCTGCTTGCTGGTCTTGATGTACCAACGAAAGGCGAAATCAGTTTATTAGGACAGCCACTTTCACAGCTTGATGACGAGGCAAGAGCGAAGATCCGCAGTGAATCGGTAGGGTTTGTATTTCAAAGCTTCTTGTTAATTCCAAGTCTTTCAGCGCTACAAAATGTCACGTTACCTTGTTTGTTAAAGGGAGAAGACGAAGACATCGAACGCGCGACTGCTCTGCTTGAATCAGTAGGCTTGAAAGACAGGCTTGATCACTTACCGTCGCAGCTATCTGGTGGTGAACAACAAAGGGTCGCGTTGGCGCGCGCATTTATGATTAAGCCAAAAATTCTTTTTGCCGATGAACCCACAGGCAACCTAGACCAACAAACGGCAGCCAAAATTGTTGAGTTGTTGTTTGAATTGAACTCATCCCACGGCACAACTTTAGTTTTGGTGACACACGATCCTAAGCTTGCACAACGTTGCCAAAGAACACTCAAGATGCATGTCGGTCAGATAGAGGAAGTCTAAATTGAATTCATCAAACGGACTGAATAAACGCCTGTTTTCATGGAGTATCGAAGAGATTCGACACGGCCAGTTGTGGCCAGTTTCAATCGCTTTAACGCTTATTATTGCTTGTGTATTTGCATTGTCGGCGTTGGCCGAACGTATGGAGCAGGTAATTGTTAAACAGGGCAAAGATGCGCTTACTGCTGATAGCGTGTTTATCTCAGCAAACCCAATTCCGCAATCCTTGTTAGACCTCACTCAAGTTGAACAATTAGAAAGATCTCAGTTGACTCGTTTTTCAACCATGGCATTCAGTGATAACTCAATGCAGTTAGTGACGGTAAAAGCAGTTGAAAGTAATTACCCATTACGCGGTGAAATGATCTTAGAGGGCGCTGATAAAGCATCAAGTAACCATGTTGAGCCGGGTGAACTTTGGCTAGACGAGCGTATATTTGCACAGTTAGAGGTTGAAATTGGTGACAATGTCACTATTGGTGATGCCGATTTAGCGATAACTGGACGAATCACTCAAGAACCAGGCTTAAGCTTTAACCCATTCCAACAAATGCCAGCTGTGCTGATTCATACAAGTGATATCGATGCCACGGGAGCGATTCAACCGGGCAGTCGCGTTAGCTTTAGATTGTTTTTAAATGGTGATGAATCGAAACTCAAAGCCGCACAAGACAGTATCGAACTGACACCAAGCGATCGCTGGCGTACTCAAGATTCTGCGAGCCGTACTAACGACATGTTCGAAAGCACGACTCAATATCTTTCGTTAACCGTTGCTATTGTTGTGATCATGGCTGCGACCACTTTGGTACTCACTTGCCAACATTATGTTGCGAGTCGCCGTAAAACCATCGCGATGCTTAAGAGTTTGGGTGCAAGCAAGCAGTGGATCGTTAAATGGTTGTCTGTACAGGTATCTTTATTAGTGGTTATCGGTGCAGTACTGGGAATAACTATCGGTATCGGCTTAGAGTTTTTGCTTCGTATACCTCTGGGTGACTTATTACCAACGCCACTTCCTAGCTATGGTATTGAACCTGCAATCTTGGCGATTTTATCAAGCATCTTAATTGGTGTTCCTGCTCTTGGTATCCCGTTAATTGGCTTGGTCAATACCTCGGCAATCAGCGTTATCCAATCAAGTCACCAGTCCAATGAAAGCTACAAGAAATATTTGTTGTTACTGGTACCGATTATTCCAATGATGCTGATGTATGGCGACAATCTATTGGTATGGATAGTTCTAGCGGGTATCGCTTGCCTGTTCTTAGTACTTGCGGTCGTTAGTACGCTTGTTCTGCGTTTGGTTGGCAAGTTACCGACATCTACGTCTATGCGTTTAGCATTGAGCAGAATTAATCGCACACCTTTAGCAACGGGGATTCAATTTGGCTCTTTAGCGCTTTCACTGATGTTGCTGTCTATCATCTGGTTGGTAAGAAGTGATTTACTGTCAGATTGGCAACAAACCTTACCCGAGAACGCACCGAATGCGTTTGCACTTAACATTGCAAGCTATGAGAAAGACAGTTATCTCGAGACGATTGATGCAAACGAAGTAGAGCGTACTCAAGCGTTTCCAATTATCCGAGGACGACTGACGACGATAAACGGTGTTGAAGCGTCGGAATACAGCGATACCTCAGGCGAAACAGACGCACTAAGTCGAGAGATCAACTTCACTTGGGGAGATAGCTTACCCGAGTACAATGAAGTGTTAGAAGGTAACTGGACGCAAGAGCATGGCGTATCTGTGGAATCGGATGTCGCGGAGCAACTGGATCTAAAGATTGGCGATGAGCTGTCATTCACAATCAACAGCCAGAATGTTTCTGCCAAGGTGAATAGCATCCGCAAAGTCGAGTGGCGAGAAATGAAGCCGAACTTCTACTTCATTTTTACTCCAGATGTCTTGAGTTCAATCCCTTCTACTTGGCTAGTGAGCTTCAGATTAGAAGAACAACACAATCAGATGCTCAACGAACTCTCTCGAAATCATCCAACCGTGAGTTTGATGGATATTCGTAAGATGGGTAGCAAGATCCAAGAGTTGCTTAAGCAGATTGTTTGGTCGATTACCGTACTTGCGGCGTTAGGTGTGGTGGCGGGGCTGTTGCTTATCTTCACTCTATTGCGATTGAGCTTATCTCAAAGACAACAAGAGATACGCTTGTATCGAACATTAGGCGCGAGTAAGAAGCGAATTCTCAATACTATTTGGTGTGAGTACGGTTTAATGGCGTTAGTCGCAGGCTCAATTGCAGCCCTTGGTTCTGAGCTCAGCGTGGCAGGAGTGATGAACTTTGGTTTTGAGTTACAACCTTCACTTCACCCGATGTTGTGGATAGCGCTACCGGTGCTAACGTTCATCACATTAGCCGCGGTAGTGAATAGCTTAATCAAACGTTTGTTAGCACCAGTAAACAAGGATTTTGGCTAGTCGTTAGCGAGATCTAGCCAAGCGCTTAAAACGGTCTAAAAGTGAGATTATTTATACTTAGTCATGCACTATTTATAATACGTCGCTTTAGACCGTTTTTTATTTAACCAACCGGTAGCATAAGTAAAAAATATCGCACCTTAGATTCCACTGTTTTTAGCATTTTTTAAAACTAATTACCCAATAATGCCGATTTAATGAACAGCGGTTAGTCCCTGTAAACAAAGGGTTTGCGCAACTTAGCAAGAACGTTATCAACAGTTATCCACAAAAACGGTGGATAACTTTAGGGATAAGTTAACCGCTATGTTTTAAGAGTACTGAGGCAGCCTTTATGTGGCGTCACTTAGGACAAATTTGACTGTTAGAATAACCTTTAAAACCCTATCTGGAGTTATTGAGTCAAGAGATTATTTATGTTTTTTACATAGATATTAAATCCCGCCTATCTAAGACCTTGATAAAAATGTGTTTTAATTCATCGCAGAACAAAAGTAGAATAGAGGCAGTTAATCTTATTCTACAGAACACGATGAACCACAACAAAACGGATACAAATCAACCTTCTATTGCCATTGTTGGTGGTGGTATTGCCGGAACAACGAGCGCGATTCACTTTAGTGAGTTGGGTTTTAAGGTCACTATCTTAGAAAAAGGGCCGAGTTTGGTTAATGGTCCACCAATTTGCCACCTGCACGCTGGCGGCAATTTGTATCGAGATATTTCTGTAGAGCAGTGTCTTCAGTTGCTCACGCAGTCAATTGATACCGTCCGCTTATTTCCTCATACGATCAATATTCGTCCGACAATCATCGCCGTTCCGCACAGTGATGGTGGAGAGCCGTTGGATCTGCTTCCTCGTCTCAAGATAATCAAAAGCGCTTATGCCGATCTTGTTAAACAAGATAAAAGCAACCAAGTGCTCGGTGATCCGGAAGAGTATTATAAGCTGTACAGCAAAGAAGATTTATTAGCACTTTCTGCGAAAACACAGCCTCTGAAACCAACATCGCTTGATGATTGGTGTATTCCTTTCGCCAAGCATACGGATTTAGAGACCCTAAAGTATCCTGTTGCGATGGTCCAAGAGTATGGCTGGAGCGTATTCCGACTTTCTGCGACCGCTCAACTCTCTTTGGGGCAACAAGCTAACTGTACTGTGTTAACCAACAGCCGATTACAATCTGTTGAGTCGACAGGTCAAGGTTGGTCTTTGACTTATACCGATGCCGAAAACCAAAGCTGCCAACTAACGACCGATTACTTGATTAATGCGAGTGGGTTTGAAACGGGTATCGTAGATGACTTTGTTGGCTCTAAGCAGCAAAGACTTGTTGAGTTTAAAGCTGCATACGTTACAGAGTGGCCATATTCGCAAGAATGTAAGGAAGAGTGGCCAGAAGTTATCTTCCATGGCCCGAGAGGCACACCGCAAGGCATGGCGCAATTAACGCCGTATGCTGATGGTGTGTTCCAACTTCACGGCATGACAGAAGGGATTACTCTGTTTGAGGGTGGGCTTGTTTCATCGTCAACAGACTCGTCACAGCCACAGTTGCCTTCGAAGCTGCTTAAGAAAATCGTATCGGGTTGGAGTGAAGATCAGCTTGAATTAAGAACTCGCGCGGCAATAACGCATATGTCTCAGTTCATCCCAAGTTTCAGTTCTGCATTGGTCGGTGGTAAACCTTTGTTTGGTGCACAACAGATTCCGGGAACCGATCCAAGCTTGAGAGCTTCAGACGTTTCATTCTGTGGGGATCGCTATGCTCGACTTGAAGTAGTAAAAGCTTCTTCAACATTAGAAGCGGCACAAAAGGTCGCTGAGCAATGGTTTGATGTATCAGAGGCGGCATCTATTGAAGACACACACTCAGTGACAATGTCACTTAATCTAAATGATATTGAAAACAGAGCGATAGATTTGACACAAGAACGTGGATACCCAGAAGCGCTTGCCAAGGTGTCAGGTCAAGATCACGCTTAGTAGCCTATAATTAGTCTATCATCATCGACTGCGTTTAATTTCTTCAATTCGGCTTACTGTAATAGGTAAGCCGAATCTTCATTTCAACATCTGCTTAGATACCGAACCTCATCTAAATGACATCTTCCTAGTTGATTATTCTCAGCTACATAGCATTTAGCACATAACACATCGCAAAAACTAATAGCCGAAAAACTGAGCCCATTGGCACCAAACATCTTGTAAGCCCAAGCGATCGCCCTTGCTGAACGATATCGCATGTCCAGGTTTTGCTTGCGCCAAGCGTGGTAAATCGATTCTGGCGACACATCCTATCTTCGGATAACCACCTATGGTCTGTCTATCATTAAGCAGCACGATAGGCTGTCCATCTTGTGGAATTTGAATCGCACCTAGGGCAATGCCTTCTGACAATAGCGAAATGTCAGGCGAGTCGACGGGTTCGCCACTGAGTCGATAACCCATCCGATTTGAGTTTTGGTCAACGTGATACTGCGCGTTATACAAAGTCTCTTTTGCTGACTCGGAGAATAGCTCGCTTTGATAGCCTTCAATCACTCGTAGGTTCACGGGTAGATTGTAATCAGGCGTGTATCGGAAGGTAACACTCAACGCTTTAAATGGATGAGAGAGTTGGTGTTGGGTAAAAGCGATTTGTTGCCCTTGCTGGCATGGCTCGCCATCTTGCGTTAATCCACCAATCTTTTCACGAGTGACTGTAGAGCAGCTATCAAGAGTTGATGGAACATCGAAACCGCCCTTAATGGCTAAATACGCCCTTAGACCATTTTTAGGCAAACCAAATGAGAGAACTTGCCCCTTAAAAGCTTGAAAAGTGCTCCAGTTAGCCTGTGGTTTACCATCGAGTTTCGCTTGTAAATCACCCCCGCATAGTGCCATCTCGCAATCAAAATCGATTCTCAACGCACATTGCCCAAGCGTGATTTCCAACGCCGCTTGGTTGACTGGGTTGCCCAATAGATGGTTAGCCCAGCTATAAGAGTAGTCATCAACCGGTCCACCTTGCGTTAATCCAAGATGAGCAACACCAAATCGCCCAAAGTCTTGAATCAAACTCAACGGGCCGGGCTTAATCACTGTCAGTGTTGGTTTAGTTTTTGTCTTAGCCATTTACGATGCCTCCACCCAACTCTACAAATTCTTTTTTTGAAATCGCTATGAAACGGACGGTATCACCAACATTAAGCAGAGACAGTGGTCTTTGCGTGATATCGGCGTTCTTCAACTGGCTATGATCGAACAACGGAAGTGGGCAATTGCCAATAATATTCCAACCGCCCGGTGAATCCGAAGGGTACACAGCTGTTTTCGTATCCGCGATGGCGATACTGCCTTTGGGCACAATTAAGCGGGGTGTGGAGTGACGGGGCAAGGCAAGCTCATTAACCACATCCGACATAAAGGCAAAGCCAGGCGTAAACCCAATCGCACTGACGCTGTATGTCTGTGAGGTGTGATGTTGAATTATCTGGTCGAGCGACAGGCCTTTGTTTTGATATCGGTCTAAATCGAGCGCCGTTTCTGGTGAGTAATAGGCAGGAAGCTCAATCGTATCGCGAGTTTTACTAACACTAGAAAAGGACGACAGAGCATGACTCAACAAATTATTGAGCTGTTCAATGAGCTGCTGTTCTGATATTCGATAAGGGAGGTAGTCGACCAATATTGTTTGGTAAGCCGGTGTCACATTCATCAACACCGATGCTAAGTTTTGGCGAATGGCATCGGAAAAGTGAGCTATGTATTGCGCATATTCGGCGCTAGATTGATTATTTGAAGGCGATAGCGTCAAGGTCACCAAAACGCTGCATTCCGCGATTGGCGCTATATTGTATTCAATCTGATTCGTCGTCATTTCGTTTCCATACGTTTGTTATCTTGCCTTTTTTAGCTTACTTGGCGTGTCTCACTTCCGTGTCCAAGCCAATACAAATCAATTAGATCTCACGAGCGATTAGACCATGCGTCATACCAATCACACGCTTCATACTAATTAAAAGCGTTGAGGTCTTGTCTGATTTTTCTAATTAATGCGATGGATTGAGGGTTATCACCATGAACACAGATAGTATCAGCTTCAATAGGCAGTCTTTCGCCCTCTAAAGTCGTAACCGAGCCATAGTTAATGATTTGCATAACTTGGTTATAGATATCGTCTTGATTGACGTAAACCGAGCCTTTTTGAGTACGTGGCGCTAATTGTCCGTTATTTAAATAAGCACGGTCGGCAAACGCTTCAAACAAGAGAGGCAAGTCATGGTCGTCAGCAATATCCAAATACTGTTGATTGTCTGATGAAGAGAGAATCATCAACGGGATGTTAAACTCAGCGACGGCTTGGGCTACCGCATTGAACACATCAATGTTTGCCATCATATCGTTATAAAGAGCGCCATGAGGTTTCACATAGCCAGCAGTGGTATGGTGATAGCGGCAAAGGGCTTGTAATGCACCGACTTGATAGCAAACCAGCTCACTGATTTCGTCCATGGTGTGTGGAATAGAACGGCGACCAAAACCAACGAGATCTTGATAACCGGGATGAGCACCAATTTGGGTGTGATAGTGCTGCGCCAGTTTTATCGTCTTGGACATAACGTGCGGATCAGACGCGTGGAAGCCACAAGCGATGTTTGCCATATCGACCCATTCCATGACCGACTCGTCATCGCCCATCTTCCAATTGCCGAAACTTTCTCCCATGTCGCAATTAAGCAAAATCTTCGTTGTCACGTGGTGCTAATCCTTTACGTTGAGGTAAGTAATGACGGTCTTATAAATACCATAAATAAACAGTGACCTAACTCAAACTTTCGACACCGTAGATTTACCAGTATGGCATTTCATATATAGTTGAACTATTGATTAAAGGATTAATATCTATCTGTATATTAGGTGAGCACATGATATCCCGCCAGGTTTGCTTAGGACTAGCATTAATGATACCTGTTTTTGTCTCTGCTCAAGAAAACTCTCTAGACCAGCTGATGTCGATGAGCCTTGAAGAGTTGTCTATGTTAGATGTCGAAATGGAAACGGCTTCGAAAGTGACACAAAAACTCACTGACATTCCCTCGTCGGTGTACGTACTTTCTAATGAGCGAATTCAGCGCAGTGGCGCGAAAACCATTGCAGAAGTCCTAACGCTTGTACCCGGACTCAAAGTCACCAAATTCAACGAAACCTCATGGTTTGTTTCAACACGCGGCTTTCATGATGGGTTATATAACAAGATGCTCGTGATGATGGATGGACGAAGCTTGTTTAGCCCAGTCTATGGCGGTACGTATTGGAGCGACGTTGATTATGTGCTTTCCGACATAGAACGCATCGAAGTACTAAAAGGCCCCGGCGGAACAATTTGGGGAGGTAACGCGGTTAATGGTGTTGTCAATATCATTACTAAGTCTGCCAATGATACGCAGGGGACTTATATCTCCGGTGTTGCGTCTAATACTGATAACTACGAATTTAGTGTTCGTCAGGGATTAAGCCTCAACGACAGTGTGAATGCTCGTGCCTTTTATAAATACCGAGAAGAACCAACATATCGCACAAATGAATCTGAAAAATGGAAAGCACAAACGGCAGGGATGGTGTTTCAGCCAAGTAATGCTGAAGAAAATTGGTCATTACGTATCGGTGGTGAGAAAAGCTTTTATGAGTCGGAATTGTATACGTTTCAATATGATAACTCAGGGTCGTTTGTCGGGGCACAAGCCAATGATTTCGATAACAAGAGCCAATCTGTTTACGTCCAATTCAACGACTCTCGCCATTTTGATGAAAGTTCGACACTCTCATATTCGTTATGGGGTGAATATAATGAGGATAATGCGCCAGACGCTCCGGGAAGCTATTCGACCCTCGATTTTGACTCTACTTATATCAACCAACTATCGGAAAGCCATCAGCTAACACTCGGTGGTGGCCTGCGATATATGTATCTTGATTTCTCCTCAAGCCAAGTTTCGGACGTGGATTGGTACAATCCCGATTACTACGGTCGAGCTTACAACATCCAATCTGCCAACGATTATATTGCGAACGCTTTTATACAGTCTCAAATTCAAATGACGGAAGCGCTGTCTATTACTCTTGGTGCCAAGGTTGAACACTTTACACAGAATGAATCAACTGAGTTTTCACCTCAATTGCGTGGTTTATATAAGTTCACCCAACGTCACTCCGTATGGGCGGGGCTTAGCCGTGCGGTCGTTGCACCATCTTATATGGATTCCAATTCCACCTATTATTTCAATAGTTACAATGCTGACTCAAACAACAGCTACCTAGATGTATATAAATCAAGCTCGAGTCTTGAAACAGAGAGTGTCGTAACGGCGGAAATGGGTTATCGCTACTCAAACAATTCAAATTTCGAACTCGATGCAACGATTTATCTGAGTGAACATGACAACCTTCGCTTTCACAGCTATGACCCGAATGATATCCCTGCGAATCATGTCTATGTCGGTGCGTTGTCTGATGATTATAAAGCAAAAACTTATGGCTTAGAGTTAGGCGCGAGTTACCAACTCACCGCAGATTTAGCCAGTTACCTGAGTTACGCCTATACGACATTGGAAGGTGAGAATAAAGGTGATGACCTGAAATCTAGTCCTCAAACGAGTGTTTATTACGATATTGATAATGAACATTTAGCCACGGCACAGTTGATGTGGAATATCACCGAAAGTTGGCAATTCGATGTGATAGGCCAGTACATTAATGTGAATTACCCAGACTATTGGGTAGCAGGCGATGGCACTCAATATAAATGGCAGTCTTACCCACATGAAATAACCTTTGATGCGCGTCTCGCATGGAAAAAATCGTCCGCAGCACCTTTAATTGAAGTGGTTGTTGAAAATATAGGTAAGAGTGACGGCTATCAAGCTGAATTCACATCTCAGAAAAGCGTCAATCAAGAATCGGTGTATGTGAGGATCTCTCATGAATTCTAAATGGCTTAAGCACCGCATTAAGCTCGGCTTATCTAAACTAGGCTTAGCGGCTTTAACGATGCTTATTGTGCCGTTGAACACCTCAGCTGCTAGCTTCAAACCTTATGAAGTGAAAGCGGTGTACCTTTTTAGAATTGCGAATTTTATACGTTGGAATGATGAAAGCTCAATGAACGCTGTGAACTTTTGTGTGATTGGCGATGAAAAGGTAAGCCAAGTGCTAACGTCAATTACCGAGGGGAAATCTATTCGTTCGCTCGCTATCCGAGTTCAACAGTCGATTACTTCTAAGTGTGATATTACGTATTTGTCTGACCGTAAAAATGACCAATTTCTTAGTCAAGAGCACTCGCCACATACTGTGACAATCAGTGATATCCCTAACTTTACGGACTTAGGTGGAATCATTGAACTCACGCACATCGATAATAAGCTCAAACCTAAGATCAATCTAGAGAACGCAAGGCGCGGTGACTACGTCATTGGCTCGAACCTGTTACGAATCGCTATAGTGGAGGGCCAATAATGTTGTCATTCATTAATAACATATCGATTAAAAACAAGCTGATATTACCCATTATCATCTTCATCGCAGTCACTTTTGTAACGATCCAATCGGTAAATTACACTGTCACGTTTGAGAGAGAGAAAGAGAGTCTTATTCAGCGTGTTAAAGTGCTAGCACAAGGTGTTGCTTATAACTTGCAAGCCGCGATTTTATTTGAAGACAAGTCATCGGCTCAGGAAATATTGTCAGCTTTCGTCGCAGATAAAGATATTGTTAGAGTGAAGCTCTATGACATCAACGAACAGCTTTTTGCCAGCTATCAGGTGAGCAACACTCTGGTTCCAAGGCCAAACGCAGAAGAATTAGACGATATCGCCGATCATCAATTTGCCATCTCTGAGCATTTCATCTTCTTGCTCGTTCCAGTGACACTGGATGGCGCAGTGATCGCGAACTTGAGAGTAACAATATCGAAAGAGACGTTTAATTCGATCTTAACGAATATTTTCAAGGTTGCGGTCGTCTACCTGTTGTTTCTGGTGATGTTAGGCGGAGTAGTGGTCAAATTGGTGCAACGCTTGATTATCGAACCGATGTTTGACCTCAATGAGGCGATGCAAGCCTTTGTTGAGCGTCGTTCGAAGCAGCCTAAATTAGTCGTAACGAACCGCGATGAAATCGGCGATCTGGTTCGAGCTTTCAATACCATGTTAGAAAGGCTTCAACATCGCGATAACCAAATCAATTTTACGTTAGACAAGTTACAAGAAGAAAAATCATTCGCAAATGAGGTAATTGAAACCGTTCAGCACTCTTTGTTGGTGGTGGATGAAAAAGGGCTCATTCTTCATGCGAACGCAGCTACTCGGGATATTTTTAAATGCTCGGAAGCCTTTCTTGAGAATTTGTTGATCCAAGAGTTGATCGCGACCAAGCAAACGGGTTACTTACAAGATGTTATTGATGCCAATATTGAACTTAATGACGAATTGCTGGAAACCACCGATCTCTTTCAATCAAAACGCTGGCTCCGTGTGAGCAGTCGTTCTTTGACAAAACATGGTCGTATTCTTTATGCAATCCAAGATGTCACCGACATAGAAACGGCCATGAGTCGCCAACGTATTGCTGCGGGTGTTTTCGAAAACAGTAAAGACGGCTTGATCGTGCTCAACTCATCCAATGTGATAACCATGGTTAACCCGGCGATCACACAACTTCTCGGTTATCACTCTGATCTGCTGGTGGGCAAAACACCATTTGAAGTATTTTCGTGGCAGCAATTTTCATCATTGATGCCGACAATTCGCAGTTCGTTAGACAACTATGGTCAATGGCAAGGCGAAGTGTGGGAGAAAAGCGCGTCCGGCACGTTAGTTCCAATGTTTGTCAAAGTGAATCGAATTGCCTCAGACAACGAGAAAGACGAGTTTGATATGGTATTAACGCTGTCTGATTTATCCAACGTTAAAGAGATGGAAAGACTCGAACACTTGGCTCATCACGATGCATTAACCGGGTTAGCGAATAGAGCGCAGCTGTATAAGGTTATGGATGATGTTGTCACGTCGAGCCACTATTCAAATCAGCATTTTGCGGTTATTTACTTGGATTTGGATGGCTTCAAAGAAGTGAATGACAACTATGGTCACGATGCGGGTGACGAAATCCTTAAAGAAGTGTCAAACCGGTTATTATCTCAGGTAAGAGCGGGGGATTTGGTTGCACGTTTGTCGGGTGATGAATTTGTTCTTATTATTAAACAGACAAACAAAGTCTTATTAGCGAAGTTAGCCGAGCGATTGTTGGATCTGATCGGGCAAGAAGTGAATTATAAACAGCGTTCACTTCATGTTGGGGCGAGCTTAGGTATCAATTTAGTTGATGGCTCAGAGCGTGATATTGACGTGATTCTAAAGGTTGCTGATGAGGCTATGTACCAAGCGAAACGCAAAGGAAAAGGTCAGTTTGTGTTCGCTCGTGAGGGTAAATAGGCACCGGTGTTTGTGAGCTCACCCTAAGTTGTTGTATCATAAGTGATAGGTTGAATATTTTTAATTAAAAGGTCTGCTAAGCATGAATGTTTTAGTTACAGGTGGCATGGGTTACATTGGTAGCCATACAAGTATCCAGATGATCAACGCAGGTATGACACCTGTACTTTTTGATAGCTTGTACAACAGCAAACCAAGCGTTCTAGAGCGCATCGAAAAAGTCTCGGGCGTTCGTCCCAACTTCATTGAAGGTGACGTTCGTGATAAAGCGCTTTTGACTGAAACTATGAAGCAACACAACATCGAAGCGGTTATCCATTTTGCTGGTCTGAAAGCCGTCGGAGAGTCTGTGGAAAAGCCTCTTGAATACTACGACAACAACGTAAACGGCACTTTAGTTCTTGTTGATGCAATGCGTGATGCGGGTGTAAAAACCTTGGTATTTAGCTCTTCAGCAACGGTATACGGTGATCCTGCAAGTGTGCCAATTACTGAAGACTTCCCAACAAGCGCTACCAACCCATATGGTCGTAGTAAACTAATGGTTGAAGAGTGTTTAACCGATTTCCAAAAAGCCAATCCTGATTGGAGCATTACACTGCTGCGTTACTTTAACCCTGTAGGTTCACATCCAAGTGGTGAGCTAGGTGAAGACCCGCAAGGTATCCCAAATAACCTAATGCCATTTGTCTCTCAAGTAGCAGTGGGCCGCCGTGAATTCCTATCTGTATTTGGTAGCGATTATCCAACAAAAGACGGGACTGGCGTTCGCGATTACATCCACGTAATGGATCTGTCTGATGGCCACATCGCAGCGCTTGAGAAAGTAGGGTGCAAAGACGGTCTTCATATCTACAACCTTGGTACGGGTAACGGTTCAAGTGTGTTAGACATGGTTAAAGCATTCGAACAAGCAAGCGGTAAAGAGATCCCTTACAAGCTAGTTGAACGCCGTCCTGGTGACATCGCAGAGTGTTGGGCAGATCCAGCTAAAGCTCAGAAAGAACTGGGCTGGAATGCAAGCCGCACATTGGCTGAAATGACCGAAGATACATGGCGCTGGCAGTCAACAAACCCGAATGGATTCCCTGGTTAACCTAGTGGTTTCGTGAATGATTCAAAAATTAAAAGATGCTTTCGGGCATCTTTTTTGATCTTAATCGAATAAAAAGTAAATTAGTGGTTAAAAAGTATCATTCTGTATCCGCTGTGTTATTATGCTCGCGAATTATATGTTTAATGTTAATTTTCTTTGGAGTTAATCATGGAACTAGGCCTAATCATCACTTTCATCGTTGCTGCTGCAGTAATGGTTAAAAAAGAGATGGCAGAGAAGTAATTTCACTTATTACCTTTTTTATACAATTTTTTAGTGAAATAAATTAAAAGCCAGCAATTAAGCTGGCTTTTTAGTTTCTGCTGTATCAGATTCTGTCGTTAAGTTTTCTAACGAGTTAGAATTCGTATTTAGCTGAAATACCGTAGTTTCTTTCCGCTTGAGTGTTCTCTTTGTAAAGTTCATCATCACCGCGAATATCATTCCAACGGTAGTACTCTTCGTTAGTTAAGTTGAACACACCACCACGAATCGTCAGATCCTTCATTGGTTTGTAGTAAGCTGTTAAATCAACAACTGTTGCGCTTGGAAGCTCAGCCTGGCCTGCGTTACCGCCACTTTCGTCATCGAAGTTGATGTCTGAACCAGATTTGTCAGCTGTGTAGTTTAACTTAACGCTAGTACCCCAATTTTGGTTTGGCGCATCATAGTTAAGACCTAACACCGCATTCCAAGGGTTAACACTATTTAGTGCATTTCCGTTTCCGTCCTCACCCTCTGTGTATGAAGCTACGAAGTGAGTTGAAATACCCTTAGGCGCACCAACCAAGACATCCCAAAGTAACGTGTTCGAGAATTCAATCCCCTTTATCGTTGCCGAATCCAAGTTAACGTTAGAATAGTGCGTTGTTCCACCAACCTTTTTCGTAACCACTGTCTCGATAAAGTCATCGTAGTCACTGTAGTAGGCCGCGATTTCAGATGATGAAGCTTGAGTGTTGTGACGATAGCCTAGCTCGTATGAAATACTGGTTTCTGATTTAAGATCTGGATTTGGATCATTTACGTACCCATGTCCAGGGTTATCATATGTATAGTAAAGTTCATCAAAAGAAGGGGCTCTAAAGCCTTGGCTAATTTGGCCAAAAATAGTGCCTGTATCTGTAAGTTTGTATGTTGAACCTAAACGACCAGTTACCGCAGAATCTGAGAAATCACTCAACGTCTCAGTGGTGTTGTTACCAGGATCAGTTGAGAAATAGTCAAAGCGTACACCAGGGGTAACAATAAGTTTGTCATTCACTAAGCTAATTTCGTCTTGAATAAACAAGCCAAATTTTTGCTCCTTAGCATCTGGAGTATATACATAAAGTTGGTTATCAGTAGCAGGATCAGAGTTATACTCCATATTGGTGTTGCTGATGTCACTATGTGTATAAGTTGCACCATACACTAGGTAATGGTTGTTAATTTCTTTATCTAGCTGAGTCTCGATTTCAAGCTTATCTTCAGTGTACTCGTAGTCTTTTGTTTGTAAGTTGTCGTTGTTAGCTGGTACCCAAGGTGGCATACCTGGGCCTGCAGGTTTAAAGCGCTTAGTTACACCATTCTCTTCTTTAGAAATGTACGATACTTTACTCGTTACAGTATCGGCAATTGTGCCATCAGCGAACCAAATGTGCTTAATAGCGAATCGATTTTGCGTTGTGTCATCAGCACCTGTATAGCTATCGTAGCTTGAGTGGTAGATGTCAGAGTCTGAAGTATCTTTGATTAGCTCAGCTAAAAACTCGATACGATGACTTTCGTTTAACTGATATTGCAACTTAACCAAAAGATTATCTGCTGAAGTATCTTGACCTTCTACAGCGTAGTTCTCTAAGTCGTTAGGGTTACGGAAGTTTTGCAACTCTTCACCATCTCGACGAGTGTAGGCTACCAATGTTTCTAGGTCATCGAATCGATTAGCTAATGCAACGTGCTCACTGAAAGAGTTATCTTCTGAAGAGTAAGACAGTTTCGCTTGACCGCCAAAGTCTTCTCCATCTTTTAAGAAATCAGAAGGGTCTTTAGTTTCAAAGGCGACAACACCACCAATAGCGTCGCTTCCGTGTAAACTTGAAGCCGCACCTTTGATAATTTCGACACTTTTCAGCATATCGGGATCGATTGAAATACCGCTAGAGTTAATAAATGCGTAAGGGCCACCATCAAATGAACCTGGTTGCGATGAGCCATCCACTAAAATCTTTACGCGCTTACCTTCCATGCCACGAATGTTGATGGTTTGTGCACCTTGTCGAGAGCTCGAGTTCATCGTTACACCTGGAGTGTATTCGAAGATTTCGTTAACATTTTTTGCCATGTTCTCTTCGATTTGCTCATCGGAGATGACTGCAACAGAAGCCGCTGTATTGATAAGTGTTTGATTCGTGCGCGTCGAGGATACAACAACCTCATCAAATAGGGCATAATCTTCAGCAAAGGCTGACGTTGATGAAAGCGCTAAAACGATTGAAGCAGAGAGTAGGGATTGCTTATACATCTGATAGTTACCTTAGTTCCATAGTATTATCTTGATTTGCGAAGATGATATTGGATCTAAATGATAATTACTATTATTTGCATTTAATTAATTTTCAACTTTATCAACTAATTCATAATTAATGCTCTTAATCACTTGTATTAAAAAGACTTATTCAGTTCCATTCATTTTGTGAATGCTTCTGTTTTTGTGATGTAAGTCTCAATTTATAGTAGGAAAGCTATGCATAGCCCAATAACACTTGAAGCATTAAACATACTAGATGCTATCGATCGTCGTGGAAGTTTCGCCGCAGCAGCGAATGAAATGGACCGAGCGCCATCATCATTGAGTTACCAAATTCAGAAGTTGGAGCAAGATCTAGACATCATGATTTTTGATCGGTCTGGGCATCGTGCAAATTTCACGGAAGCGGGGCAGTTAATACTAGAACAAGGCAGGATAATTCTTGGTGCGACTGAACAACTCGTTAACGATGCGAGTATTCTTGCTAATGGTTGGGAGCTAGATCTAACTATCGCCTTTGATGGCATTATTCCGATTAGTAATTTTTTCTCACTGGTTGATGAACTAGGTAAAATCAGTAAAACACGCGTTCGTTTGCAAGAGGAAATCTTAGCGGGTTGTTGGGAATCTCTGGCCGATGGCCGAGCTGACTTACTTGTGTGCCCAAAGCTTGATACGATTCCAAACGACATTAAAAGTGACGTAATAGGTAAAATAGAAATGGTTTGGGTGGCAGCATCAAACCATTATGTTCACAAGCGTTCTGGTGAATTCGATCAGAAGGCGAGAGAAAGTTACAGGGTTATTGCCATTGCAGACACCGCACGCGATCAGCCAGCACTAAGCATCAATATTCTAGAGAAACAGCCTCGTTTAACCGTGACAAGCTTTCCTGCGAAAGTAGAGGCTTTGACATCAGGACTAGGGATTGGCACCTTACCGAATAGTGTCGCTAAACCTTTGATTGAATCTGGCGTACTACAGCAGATCTCCGGTACAGAACCACAACCGATCGATATTGTTATGGCTTGGCGACGCAACAAAATGGGCGACGCCAAGTCTTGGTGTATCCAACATCTTAAAAAGACATGGGCGTTAAAGTAACGGTAACACCATATCTGCAGTACCATCTTCAAAACTGATATCTAGCTTAAAACCGAGCTTTTGAGCTAGTGTCAGCATCCCTCTATTGGTTGGCATCGTCATACCCGACATCTGCTTGGTCTGCTTCGCACGGCAGTAATCGATAACCTTGGTCATAAGAATGCGACCTAGACCAACACCTTTAAGGTCAGAACGAATCAATATTGCGAATTCGGCGTCTGTGTTCTCAGGGTTAATCAGCGCACGGGACACGCCGATGATCGCTGGAACGCCTTGTTCCTCGCGAACGACCACAAAGGCGATTTCTCTATCGAAATCAATTTGAGTGAAATTCGCCAACGCCTCATGATTGAATTCACCGACATCACTAAAGAAACGCTTATACAGATCCTCTTTAGACACACGGTTAATGAAGTCAGCATGAAGCGGTTCATCTTCGGGAAGAATAGGGCGTAACAACACTTCGGTTCCATCTTTTAGCTGGATACGTTCTTCAAGCTCGACCGGATAAGGGCGAATCGCAAGACGTTCCTGTGGATCGCCTTCGTACGCTTTCAAGATGATATCGGCATCTAATATCGTGAACTTGTCACCATTGGCCAGTACTGGATGGATATCCAAATCATGTATTTCAGGGCAATCCACTACCATTTGCGATATACGTACCAATAACTCAGACAAACCTTCTATATCGATGGGGTTAGGGAGTTTTTGTAGACGAATCTTGCCGCTTTTTATCGCTCGAATAATCAAGTAACGCGCCAGTGTTATGTTGAGCGGTGGAAAAGCAGCTGCGGCATCAATCGACTCATCCCACTCCGAACCACCTTGTCCAAGTAATATGATTGGGCCGAAGGTTTCGTCTGTTGTAACCTTAATACGCAACTCTTGGCCGCCCGCGAGCTTAGCCATACCTTGAATTAACAAGCCATGGATGTTTGCTGTAGGGAAGGATAATTGAGAACGATCGAGAATTGCCTGAGCCGCATTGGCAACTTCACTGCTGTTTCGCAAATTGAGCATCACGCCTTGTACGTCTGACTTATGTGCAATATCCGGCGAACGTAATTTTACTGCGACGGGATAACCGATCGTTTCAGCGATGTGTACCGCTTCACTTGGGTCAGAAGCGATCCAAGTTGGTAACACATCGAGGTTGAAGCTCTTGAAAAACTGACTGTTTTGGTGAGTATCAAGGCTAACTGTATCTTTATCCAGTAGTTTTCTTTCTATCCAACCTTTCGCATCTGCTAGATCTTCAATGTGTACTTTTTCTGCAGTGGTCGGCGTTTCCATTAACTGACGTTGGTTACGTCTGTACTCGACTAAGTGCATGAATGCGACCACAGAGCTTTCAGGGGTCCGATAAGTTGGGAAACCCGCTTCGGTAAACAGCTTTCGTGCGGGCCTTGCTGTTAGCTCACCAGACCAATTCGTCAGGATGTTAAAGCGCTTGTGGCGAGGGTGCTTCTTAATCGCTTCAATAATTCGTTCTGCCGTTTTAGCGGAATGTGCGACCGCTGAAGGGCTGTGCATGATAAGAATCGCGTCTGCTTCATCGCCATCGAGTAAGATGTTTATAGTGTCGATATAACGTTGATCACCAGCGTCGCCGACAATATCGATAGGATTGCTATGAGACCAACTCGATGGCAAAACCTTGTTCAACTTATCAAGTGTCTCTTCTGAAAACTCTGCGAGCTTACCACCGCGGTCAAATAGGGTGTCCACAGCCATAATCGCAGGGCCGCCACCATTAGTAACAATAGCCAAGCGCTCGCCTCGCAATGGTACTGAATGAGTCAGTGTTTCTACCGCAGCAAACAGTTCATGTAAGTTCTTAACTCGTAGCATGCCGCTGCGTCGGATTGCGGAATCATAAATAATATCTAATGTGTCGGCACCGCCAGTGTGAGCCATTGCTGCGGCTCTGCCTTTCGCCGTTCGACCGCCTTTCAACACCAAAATTCGTCGGTTACGCGAAGCCGCACGCGCTGCAGAAATAAAGCGCCTCGCATCAGTAATGCTGTCTACATAAAGCAATATCGCTTCGGTGTGAGAGTCGGTACTGAGATAATCCAATAACTCCGAGAATTCGATATCGCTACCATTGCCTATAGAGATAAACGCCGAAAAACCGATCTCTTTGTCATTAGCCCAATCGAGAATAGTGGTACACACAGCTGCCGACTGAGAAACAAAGGCGATCTTACCGGGTAATGCTGTCACTGGAGAGAATGAGGCGTTCAAATTTAACCAAGGGACAATCACCCCCAAACTATTGGAACCCAACACTCGAATGTTGTGCTTTTTGGCAATCGCTAGGCATCGTTCATCATACGTCTCACCATTATCGCTTTCTTGCTGCATGTCTGAAGAAAGCACAATGACAGAGGCTATACCTTTCTCAGCCAGTTCTTCAAAAATAGCGACATTATGGGTCGCATTGGTACACAAGATTGCGAGGTCAGGAACAATCGGTAACGACAAAATGTTCTTGTAAGAAAGCACACCGGCCACTGAATCATATTTCGGCGTAACCGGCATCACCGCACCTTTAAAATCCCCATGCAACAAATTGTTCATAACAATATATCCTGCGCGTGTTTCTCGTTGAGAAGCACCAACAACAGCGATTGAACGGGGTTTAAGTAGGGGATCAAGATGATTCATAGACATATCCTAGCAATGCACGTAAGTTCATCGTAACTTACTTTGCACTCACAGGTTGATGGCAAATTCACCGAATTCAGATGAATAAGCAAACACTGCATAAAGTTTGTGAAATAGGTCACCCACTAATGGTGTATAATCCCAAAGTTAACTTGATTCTAAACCGACGTATCGGCATGATTTATAGTAATTATTATTAAGGATATAGAGCTTTCCATGAAAAAATTTGCAATTGTGACTTTGCCACTGCTCTTGGCTGCGTGTGTATCTGACGACTACGTTACCAATGTCACTTCAGATAGTTATCAAGAAGAGTACAAGACGGCCAAAGTTGAAGCTCCAGTTGTATCTCAATCTGAGCAAACAGGCGTTGTTGAAGAAAACGTTGTCAACGTGATCAGAACTGAACCTGTTGAACAGAAAGTCACTCAAACGACTAAAGCTAAGCCAGTTGCAGTAGTGACAGGACCAACGAAGAAACAACAAGACATGAACCAGCGTTTTGGTTACACAGTTCAAGTTGTTGCTGTTGGCAGCCAAAGTAAAGTCGATTCTTTCGTGAAAATGCTACCTACGACTTCTCAGCCAGTTTGGGAAAACTACAAAATGGTTAACGGCACTAAGTGGTTCACGGTACTTTATGGTGACTACGCAACACGCTTAGAAGCTAAAAAGGCAATCTCAACACTGCCGAACACTTTCCAAAACTTGAAGCCGTTCGTTAAGAGCATTGATGACATCAAGAACTCTGAATACCCAACGCTTAACAAGTTGAACTAAGTTTTGATTCATAAAGAAGGGGCAAATGCTCCTTCTTTTGTTTTAAGACTCGCTGTTTTGTTTAATAGTTAATCGCTCGATCTTTCGAACGCAATTTTAACAATCAAAACACTGTACCTATCTCGACTTTTGTTTATCATTGAAGTCAGTACTCCTAGTTTCAAGGACCGAATTTACCCATGAACACCACAAACATCCTTCTACTTTGCGGCGGTGGATCTTCAGAGCATGAAGTATCTTTAGTTTCAGCCAATTACCTTTTTGAACAACTTAATAGCGTTGCAGATTTTAACGTTGTAAGAGTTGAAATTAAGAACGAAGGCTGGTGTCTTGATTCAGGTGAATTGGTTTATCTTGATATTAACGACCAAACCTTACGCGGTGACAATTTAGCATCTAAAGTCGATTTCATTGTGCCTTGCATACACGGTTTCCCAGGTGAAACAGGTGACATTCAATCACTGTTTGAAATGGCTAAAATTCCATACCTAGGTTGTGGTCCAGAAGCAAGCAACAACAGCTTTAACAAAATCACGTCAAAGCTTTGGTACGACGCACTTGGTATTCCAAACACGCCGTACCTGTTCTTATCAGACAACAATGATCAAGCTCACTCACAAGCAACTCAAGCATTTGAAAAGTGGGGTAAAGTGTTTGTGAAAGCGGCTCGTCAAGGTTCTTCTGTAGGTTGTTACCAAGTTAACCAAGTAGAAGATTTAAGCGAGGCTATCAACAAGGCGTTCACTTTCTCGGACCAAGTATTGGTTGAGAAATCAGTGGTGCCTAGAGAGCTAGAAATTGCTGCTTATGAAATCGATGGCGAGCTACACATCAGCAAGCCGGGTGAGGTGATTGCACCGAATGGCGCATTTTACTCTTACGAAGAGAAGTACAGTGCAGACAGCCACTCGATCACTGAAGTTGAAGCAAGTAATTTAACTGACGAACAGCGTGAATTGATTGCAGACAGCGCACGAAAAGTCTTCACCCAGATGAAGCTTCGTCACTTGTCTCGTATCGACTTCTTTTTAACGCAAGACAACGAGATCTACCTGAACGAAGTCAACACCTTCCCAGGTATGACGCCAATCTCCATGTTCCCTAAAATGGTTGAGCATGACGGCCACAAATTCAGCCAGTTCTTAGAAAACTGCGTGAGAACAAGCCTTTCTTAGGTTTCTAACTCGTTTTCGTTCACTTAGAGCTGAACCCAAAAGTGCCTTAAGCTTTCGCCAAGGCACTTTTTGTTTTTAAAGCTAGCCGTTTTTTACGAATCTATCATTTAGCCACAACTTATATCCAAGTAACAATATCCAAGTAATTACGAACCGTTTATTGCCAAGGTATTAGCGCCTTAAACTTCATCTTCTCACTCTCAGCCGTTCCCGTGAAACCCACATATTGGGCTGGCATGGCAGGGCTAAGCCAGCGACCAAAGTCCTGAATCTCTCTAACCTTAAGACCTTGTTTCGACAACTCTTGTGCAGCACCAACACGAATCGAATTTCCAGAGAAATGGTGATTTTCTGGCAGTTGAAGTAAGTCGCTAGCTCTTCTCAATATCCTATAGATGGACGAATCATCTAAAGGCTGCAAACCAATATTCTCATGCTTGTCTATCGCACGAAATACTGGCAAGTCATCTTGTATACCAGTAAACGAAAGCCAACGTTGAAGTGCAACACTGGCTATTTGTGACAACTGATAAGCCGAATCTTTGACTGTTACTTGGTAATGCTCTTCAACGTACTCAACATCACTCATCGATAACAACTTAAGCTCTGAGCGCTTTAAAGCACACTCGAACATCACGTTATAAATAGCAATGTCTCTGATCTCTTTCAGGTTTGCTTTCTCATGGGAGAGTAACGTATTCAAATCAGTGAGATGCACAGATGTCATAGCATTGGTTTGTTTAGCGTCACCGGCCATTTGAGATTGTAAGTGGAGTAGGGTAAAGCGAACTTGCCTGTGCTTGATCGGGTTAGCAAAGCTCAACACAGTATGTAACATGCTAAGCGTTGCAGTGTAACGTTTTAGCGATGCGTATTTTCTATCGTTAGACTCCGTTTCAAGAAAACGACGAACAGCGGTTATAGATGCGGGAAGTGTGTTAATACGATGTTTGGTACAGAACGCATGATAGCGATTCCAATCACTGTAAATGCCCAACAGTGAATTGCGAGAGTATTGAAATCCTGTCAACTCATCTATAATTTCTATTGTCGCGTTGCTGTTTAATTTTTCAACAAATGAATTAATTATCACAGAGTCAGTTAAAATAGGGACTTTTTTTCTCAAATTACCATACCTCGACAGGTGTTTTTACCATATTATGCTTGATATCATTATTAGTATACTTATGATTAATGCAGTGAAAACAGAAAGATGATTAATAGATATGGCTAATTCAATTTACCGAAGCGTCCATCTTCAATCGATAGATGCTAACAACACAGTTTGGCGTGCTAAGTTAAAAAACAACGTTATTCAGGGCAACCTAGCTGCCGTGAAAAAGAGTATTGATTGGTGGATTGATACCGCATCTATTATTGATCCAAAAGAATTCATGTCATTAAATAAGTCGAGAGGAACTGGTGGCTCGACTGAAAACTTCAACGGCTACCAAATCAAGAATGACACCGGTGAGCCTAATGCGTGGTATTGCATGTTTAACGGTCGCTTAATCAAAGGCGGCAAGGTTGCAATCCAACGCCATATAGAAGCTTACTTACTCGCAAAACAAAAAGCAGAGCAACAAAAGAAGTAAATTATGAGCCTAGTATATTCAACAGAAACAGGTCGCATTAAGCCTGAAGAAGAGAAAGTCCAACGTCCTAAAGGCGATGGTATCGTTCGAATCCAAAAAGAAACCAAAGGCCGTAAAGGCAAAGGCGTTTCTGTCGTAACTGGCTTAGACCTAGATGACGCACCATTAAAACTAATGGCAGCAGAACTCAAGAAAGTTTGCGGCTGCGGTGGCTCAGTAAAAGATGGCAACATCGAAATTCAAGGTGACGCGCGCGACAAGATCAAAACGCACCTTGAAAAGAAAGGCTACAAAGTCAAATTTGCTGGCGGTTAATCTCTAACTAATACCAGGGTTAAAATCGAAGATTATTATCACTGGTTATTAGGTATTTTATGGTAAATAGCCAGTATGGTTAAATACACAGTATAAATTAGAGAATATCGGCACAATACAAAGGCAGGGCACCACACAAAGATACCTGCCTTATAAACATCAAAACCCATTTAACATAACGTACATAATACGCACTTAGGCTAGTTTGATTTTGAGGGGCTTTCTAGGCTCATACAGA